>NZ_JAEMQX010000115.1 GCF_016463645.1 Sphingopyxis sp.
TCGTCGTCGCGATGTCGGGCGGAGTCGACTCGAGCGTCGTCGCCGCGCTCGCCGCAAGGTCGGGCGCCGAGGTGATCGGAGTGACGCTGCAGCTCTATGACCATGGTGCAAAGGCGAAGCGCGTCGGCGCGTGCTGCGCGGGGCAGGACATTCGCGACGCGCGCGCGGTCGCCGACCGGCTGGGCTTCGCGCATCATGTCCATGATCATGAAAGCCGTTTCCGCGACACCGTGATCGACCAGTTCGCCGACGAATATCTGTCGGGCCGGACCCCGATCCCGTGCGTCCGCTGCAACATGGGGGTGAAGTTCACCGACCTGTTCGCGCTCGCGAAGGACCTCGGCGCCGATTGCCTTGCGACCGGTCATTATGTCCGGCGCGTGATGGGGCCCGCGGGGGCCGAACTGCACCGCGCGGTCGATCCGGCGCGCGACCAGAGCTATTTCCTGTTCGCGACGACGCAGGAGCAGCTCGACTTCCTGCGCTTTCCCTTGGGCGGGCTCGAAAAGAGCGTGGTGCGCGAGATCGCGCGCGACCTCGGGCTCGGTGTCGCGGGCAAGCCCGACAGCCAGGACATCTGTTTCGTCCCCGACGGCGACTATGCGACGCTGGTAAGGAAGCTGCGCCCCGAGGCCGACGATCAGGGCGCGATCGTCCATGTCGACGGCACCGTGCTCGGCGCGCACAAGGGCCTCATTCACTACACGGTCGGCCAGCGGCGGGGGATCGAGATCGGCGGGCAGGCCGAACCGCTCTATGTGGTGCGGCTCGATGCCGGGAAGAAGGAAGTCGTCGTCGGCCCGCGGCGTGCGCTCGCGGTGTCGGGCGCGCGGCTGGGCGAGGCGAACTGGCTCGCCGATGTCGGGGGGCGCGAGGTGCTCGCCAAGGTACGCAGCATGGCGAAGCCGGTGCCGGCTCGCGTCGCGGGCGACCGGTTGATCTTCGGCGCCCATGAATATGGCGTCGCGCCGGGACAGGCGGCGGTGCTGTACGACGCGGCGGACGAAAGCCGCGTTCTCGGCGGCGGCTGGATCGAAGAGACGTTCGCGGCGGACGATCCCCGACCCGGAATGGATTGAACTTTTTCCCCCGATGGCGCAGCTTCGCCCGAAACAGGGAGAAGGTCATGGTCAACTGGGTCTTGCGCGGCGCCGTCCTGCTTTGGGCGCTGTTGTTCGTCATCGTCGGGGCGCGCGGGCTGTTCGATCCCGCGAGTTATGGCGAAACCTTCGGCATATTGGTCGAGGGGCCGGCCACCAACACGATCCGCGCCGATCTGTCGGCTTTCTTTCTCGTCGCGGCGGGCGCCGCGGCGATCGGGGCGCTCGTGCCCGGCTGGCTGCGGGCCCTGCTCGTTCCCGCCGCGCTTTACGGGACCGCGCTTGCCGGACGTCTGTTCGGAGCGGCGAGCGGCGATGCGGTCAATTCGGGCATCGTGCAGGCGATGATCATCGAGGCGCTGACGGTGCTGCTGATGGTCGGAAGCTGGTGGGTGCTGTCGCGACCGGCCGTCGCCGTGCCGGCCGAAGAGTCGGCCGCGGGATAGTGCATCAGGTCGGCGGCGAAGCATGATCGGGGCTGTCACGGCAGAATGACGTTGAACGGGATTTGCGCAAAGGCGCAGGGCTGAAGCGCTTCCCTCTCCGATCTCTGCGCCTCCGCGCGAATTCCTGTAATGCCCGCGTTCGACCGATTGCTGCCCGATCAATCATCGTCACCCCGGACTTGATCCGGGGTCCCGCTTGAAATCGAAACCTGCTCTTCCGCCATAAGAAGCGGGATCCCGGGTCAAGCCCGGGATGACGAAGCGGGGTGGCTTGCCGTCCGCTTTCCACCCCAAAAGGCGACGTATCCGGAAATCGGCGGATTTCCGTCGTTGCTTGTCATATTAACCATTTTGTGCGTTATTGCGCACCGGGTCGCTTCTGTTTTCCTTTGTGGTGGGGAGGAAGCGTATGGCAAGCGATGATGACAAGCGGGCGGGGTCCGACAGGCGCGAGGGTGACCGGCGCAGGACCGACGACCCGGATTATGATGGACCGGATCGCCGCAAGGGCGAGCGGCGAACGGGCAAGGAGCGCCGCTCCGGCTGAGCGCGGCGACGCGCGCCGACAGGAGAAGAATTTTGACCGAAGTGCGCGTGCCGCGTCTGAGCGTCGACATCGTGTCCGACGTGATGTGTCCCTGGTGCATCATCGGCTGGCTGAAATTCCGCGAGGTCATGGACCATTTCGCCGGCCGGCTCGACTTTCGCGTCCAGTGGCATCCCTTCGAGTTGAACCCCGACATGCCGGCCGAAGGCGAGGATGCCGCGGCGCATGTGATGCGCAAATACGGGATCAGCGCCGAGCAGAGCCGCGCCAACACGGGAAGGCTTGCCGGCATCGCCGGCGAACTGGGCTTCGCTTTCAACCGCGGTCCCGGTTTCCGGATGCGCAACAGTTTCGACGCGCATCGCCTGCTGACCTGGGCGGGGGCGCTTGAGGAGCCCGGGCAGGACGGGCCGACGGGCGTGCAGACCGACCTGAAGCTGGCGCTGTTCAAGGCGCATTTCACCGACAACCGCGACGTCGGCGACCATGAGGTGCTCGCCGATATCGCCGCATCGGCGGGACTCGATCGCGCGCGGGCGGCGGCGATCCTGTCCTCGGGCGAGTTCGGCGAGATGGTGCGTACCGAGGAAGCCTATTGGGCCGACCGGAATATCACCGGGGTGCCCGCCTTCATCCTCGGCGGGCGGATGCTGATCCCGGGCGCGCAGGATCCCGAGGTCTTCATCCGCGTGATCGAGACCAAGGTGCTGACGGCCGCCGCCTGAGGAACCGTGCGGCACGGCGACGCGTTTCCAGGCCATTCCCCCTGAAGGAGCTGGTCATGGCCGACGATCCCCGCAAAGCCGAAGCCGACGCGCCCGAAACGCGCAACCGCGAACAGGATGACGAGGAGGCGCAGGCGCAGAGCGTCGCCGAGGCGGCGCGGCGCGAGGCGCGGCTGGAGGACAGCGACAAGAAGCCGAGCGGCGACGCGAGCGACGATGTACAGGATCTGGTCGATCATATGCGCCAGATGGAGCGGTCGGGCCGGATCGACATGGACGCCTATCGCGGCGAGCGCAGCGACGACGACGAGGACGACGAACTCGGGCCCGGCGGCATCGAGGATGACGAGCCGCGCGGCGCGCCGTAGGATTGCGACCGAAGCGGCGCCGTATCGGGCGTGATCGGGCCGGTTGCCGCGCGTGGCGGAGCGGTCTCGTCGGGATTTCGCCCGGCCTCTGCCGCCATGATCGCGGCATGTCGGGACCAGCTTTCCATTATCCGGGGCCGCGTGCCGTTCCGGTCTAGTCGCGCGGTTCATCCGTTTCGGTGTCGGGATCGGCATTGTCGGCTTCGGTTTCGGCCGTATCGTCGGCGGCGATCGCGGCCGCATCGGCGGCGCTTTCGGCGTCCGATTCATCGGGCGGCGGCGGCAGTTCGTCCTTCAGCGGCGCGTTCGGTCCGTCGATCTGACGCTGGATATCGGCGGCGATCAGCTGCGCGACCGGATCGTCGCCGAGTGCGCCGAGCTCGTCGCGCCGCACCGCGAGCGCGGCGGTGCGGTCTTCCTCGGGCAGCTTTGCGACCTCGATATAGAAGCGCACCGCCTGCAGCCAGGGCGCGTCGTCGGTCAGCACATCCTCGGCCCAGCGGCTGAACGGCCCGCCGGCCTCTCGCCATTCGCCATTTTCGCGGTCGAGGAAGAAGAGGATGCGCGATCCCGCCGGAAAGACATAGCGGACGCACGCGCCCGCGAAGCTTTGCGGATGCGCTTCCCGAAGCTCGTAGGGATTGCTGAGCTGCATCGCGGCGCCGGTCGCGATCATCGCCGGGAGGGCGATCGGCACGGAGGGCATCGCGCCCTTCAGCGCCTCCACCGGTTCGACCGCGATCATCCGCTCCGACGTGCTGTCGGGCGCGAAATCGCCGGGGGTGACGGTGCCGAGCAGGATGAGATCGGCGCGCTCGACGAGCTCCATATTGGTCGGTACGCGGTATCCCGGGGCGACCGAGCAGGCGAGGGCGGGAAGCGGCGCGGCGAGCAGCGCGAGGGCGGCGAGCGGGAGGAGCGAGCGCATGGCGGGAGCGTAGCGCGCGGCGCGCCGGTTGGAAAGCGGGCCCGGCTTTGATGCAACCCATCTTGGTATATGGAGCCGACTCGGATTCCATGCGTATGATCGTCGGGCTCCCCTCCCCCGGAGCGGCAAGGAGAATGACCATGGCAGAGCATGACCACAGCGCGATCAAGGAAGACATGAATGTCGTCGGCGCCGACGGCGTCCATATCGGTACCGTCGACCATCTCGACGGCGAGCGTATCAAGCTGACCAAGGCCGACAGCGGCGACGGCAAGCATCATTATCTGCCTGCGGGTCTGGTCGCGGCGGTCGAGGGCGACACGGTGCGGCTGTCGGCGAATGCGGCGAACGCGGTCGACCTGTTCGAGGAAGCCGAATAGTCCATCCCGGACAACAGAGGGCCGGCCGCGCAATCGGGCGCGCCGGCACCGGAACTGGCCCGCCCCTTCCCCTTGGGGCGGGCCGTTTTCCTTTTCGGAGCGGGCGCTGCTCGCCGTCGGCGCATGACGAAAGGGAGCCGGCATCCCGGCTCCCTCCCCGATCGCAGGCGCGATGCGGTCTCTTCAACCTGTCCCGAGCGGGGAGCCAGGTGCACCCGGCTCCCCCCAGCGCGGCCACATCCCTCTTCGGGAGGGGGCGCCGCGACTTACCCCGTTCAGCGCGTCTCGACCTCGGCCGTGGTGCGCGCCTGGATTTCGGCGCGCGACAGCTTGGTGACGAGGCCGTGGGTCGCACCCACCGCGCCATGATAGATTTCGGCGAGCGGCACATTGTAGAGCTTGCCGCCGCGGATCACGACCGCGGTGTCGCCTTCGACGCTCTGCACCGTGCCGACGCTGTTGCCGCTCGTGTCGTAAAGCTCGGCGCCCGCGCGCACCTGCTCGCGCGTCGCGAGCGTCAGGTTCGCGGCGTCGACCGCCTTGCCGACCGTGTCGCCGACCTGTCCGACGGTGCCGGCGACCGGACTCGTGGCGGCGTTGCCGCCGAGGCCGACCTGTCCGACGAGGTTGACGTTGGCGACGCCGTCGGGGGCGAGCTGGGCGAGGGCCGGACCGGCGAGGAGGGCGGGGGTCAGCATCAGAAGGGCAAGGGGCTTGCGCATGTCTGTCTCCGTCGTGCTTCTGGCGTCGGCATCGGCGACCGCCCCGGGGGGAGAACGGCGCCGACGCCTTCGCCACGGGAAACCCGTGACATGTCCGATTGTTGCCCGCGCTTCGCGCCGATGCGACGGACGGCGCCCGGCGGGCGACGAGCGGCTAGTGGGTGCGCTGGCGCGGCGGGGCGGCGATCAGCTTGTTGAGCGTCGCGATGCGCCGGCGCGCCGCGGTCCAGTCGCGTTCGGGATGTGCCTGGATCTGATCGAGGAGGCTTCGCACCTCCTTGCGGCGGTCGCCTTCGGTCACGGCCTGCATGGGCTTTCTCCTTCCGGGCGCGAGTATAGCAGCGATTGCGCGGCGCGGAGGGCGGTTTGTCGCAAGACCGGGGCGATCAGGCGGTTCAGGCGCCGCCGTCGCGCCCTTCGCGATGCAGGCGCTCGACTTCGCGCTGGCGCGCGATTTTCCGGTCGCGGCTGTTGTAGCGGAGGTAGAAGGCACCCGCCGAGAGCGCCGCCGCGAGCAGCAGGATAAGGCCATAGGCAATGAGGGTGCGCGTTTCGATCGTCCCGGCTCCGGCGATTGGTGGTGGGGGATTCTACGGATGGCCGGAGGAAAGGTTGCTCCGTGCGCGGCGGGCGGCGGGCGTCGCGGGCGTCAGGGCGTGGCCGCGTCGGCGCCCGGCGGCGGATAGGGCGCGGCGGGGGCGTGGTCGTAGCTCAGGCTTTCCGACAGGCGAAAGCGGCCCTCGGCGGGCATCCACTGCCAGACGTTCATATATTTCGCGCCGCCGACCAGCGTCCAGCGCGGCGCGCGCGGCGTCCATTCGAAGAACAGATGCGCGCCCTCCTCGAGCGCGCCCCAGTCGCCCATCGGGCGGACGATGCGCGATCCCGGAACGAGCTGGCGCCGGTTCCTGTATCCTTCGTCCTCGCCGCCGGGCCGGCGCCGCGCGCATTGCCGTTCGAACCCCGCGACCATGTCGGCGCGATCCTTCGCCGACAGCCCGCCGCGATCGTGGATCATCCGATAATCGGGGGTGAGCAGGTCGGGCAGCGCCTGCGGCGTGCAGCCCTCGAACGCGGCCCAGAAGAGGCGCGCGTCGTTTTCGGCGATCGCGGCGGTCAGCGCGTCGCCCGTGGGCATCGGCGCGGGCGCGGAGGGCGGCACGGGCGGCGCGAGCGCGGCGGCGAGGAAAAGCGCGAAGGACATGACGGGGGGCTCCACAGTGTATTGCAATGATAATACAGTATCGCGCCGCAGGCGCAAGCCCATGGCATCGCGGTGCGGGGAGGGGCGGCGACGTCGGGGGCGGGGCCGGTGCGTGCGCCTGCGCGCCGGACTGGCGCGGCGCGGCCGCGCTTCCTATGTAGGCGCGCGATGACAGGCGGATTTTCCAGACAGATCGTGATCGGCCGGCTGAAGGCGAAGCCGCTGCTGGCGGGGCAATTGCTGTGCGGCCTTGCGGCGGCGGCGCTGGTCGTGCGGCAGGCGAGCGGCGCGTGGGGCGACGGCGCGGGCGAGGTGCTGCGCGCGCTGCTGTTCGGCAATCTGCTCGCGACCGCGGGAATCGCGGCGGCGCTGCTCGGCTTCGCAGCCTTTTTTCGCGCGTGGCGGCGCCGCGATGCCTTCATCTGGCACGACGGCGCGCGCCTCCATCGCGGCGCATCGGATAGCTGGCCGCTGCCGCTGATCCGCGACGTGGTGATTTCGAAGGGCGAGTTCGGCGTTTCGTCGCTGCGGCTGGTCGTCGACGACGACAGCGAGGTGACGCGCGAACTGGTGAAGCTCTACCTGCTCGCGGATTCGCCCGAGGCGGTGCGCGGCGGGGTGATGTTCGCGGTAGCGGGGCTGCGCGGGTTTCCGGCGGGGTCGGTGATGAATTGAGGGGTGGGCCACTCTCGTGATTTCCACGTTCGTCACCCCGGACTTGATCCCGCATCCGTGATAGAAGAGGTCAAAGTGGGAGGGGCGGACGGTGACTGACGAATTTTTCGTTTATGACAACTGGGTTCGGTCGAAGGCCATCGTCCACAGGGGCGGGTGTTCGTTCTGCAACAACGGCGACGGGTTGCACGGGAAGCGTAATACCAAAAGTAGTACGTGGCATGGCCCCTATTTCACCGCTGCTGATGCTCGGTCGAAGGCGAAATCCCTACAGCGAGATCGCAACGACGATTGCCAGAGTTGCGCCCCGTAGATTTTTACCGCTCGCACGCGCTGGATTCAGGAGCGAGGTGACGCTGGTGTAGAGCGTGCCATGCCGCGCGCTGGCCATGATATAGGCGCAGGGACTGGAAGTCGGCGTGCATGGGGTGAAGGCTGGGGCGGCGATGGACCCCGGATCAAGTCCGGGGTGACGAGGATTGGGTTGGAATGGATGCTTCTCTTCGTCGTCATGCCGGACTTGATCCGGCATCCATGCGGCGTCTCGGCAATGTGCGGGTTTAGTAAGCTGTCACCGAAGCCCCAATTCCTGAATTCCTGCGCCTCTATTCGCCGTCAAAAAGTTCGCCCTGTGCGCGGAGCGTGGGGGCTTCAAAAATGCCAGAATCGCGATCGACTCGTTCCTGCTCACGTTCTTTTTCGCGTTCACGAATAACTCGTTGCTGCAATTTTTCTGCGATAATCGGGATCGCTTGCTCTTGAGCGACAGCAAAAAACTCGAGCAAGTCTCTAAGCTCGCCAGATGAAAGCAGCTCGTGGTCTCCACGCCGCCAAATCTCTGGCATCCGCAGTAATCCGTCTGAGGTTTCGAACTCAGGAAAAAACGCAATCTCTCCGGGTGCGTGACGGTAAGCGCCATATGAGAACAAGCCGCTCTCATAGACAGTCGCTACAATCATTCTTTGGGTGTTATCCAAAGGTACTGACTTCCATCCACAAAGAACCACTGGAACTTGGAGGCGATTTTCGAGCACCGTAAATGCAGGCTTAGTCGGAATTCTCACATCACGTGAAATTGGAAAGAAGCCCTGATAACTGTCAACGTACCGGGCTTCGGAATACCGCCTCACCTCATCATAAGAGAAAAATGCCTTAACGAAGGCGGCGTTTTGATCTCGGCCCGCCGGTGCGCCAGCCTTTGCAATTGCCTTCAACGCCGTTTCGAGATCAAGCTGAAGCTTCACCCTGTCGTGGCACATTTTGGCAGCGGGCACATAGTTAAATGCAGGCACGCCTAACGCTAGGTTGGCTATCCTTGAGGCCGTGGCGACTTCGTCATTTGGAACGATTAGTCGCACCCAGTTCTGGGGTGCGGGAGGGTTAGCTACTTTTCGTAGGACCGACTGCAGTGTGGTTTTCATTAGTGCCTAACCTGTGCTGAAAAGTGCGCCAGAATAGCTTCGTCAGAAATTTCCATGCCAGGATTTATCCGGCCTTCATAATACCACGCTTTGTGCCAAGGGCCATCTTCGAGATGTGATTTTTCTACTAGATAACCGGGACTGAGTTCGAGATAGCTCGCGATTACGGTTCTTAGAAAATCTACTTGATCATCAGGAAGAGACCATTTTGCTACTTCCATATCCCCCGTATCAACATTCAGTTCTTTCGCAAAAAAACTGACATTCTTATCTCCGCACTTTTTAAACTCGTGGTATATTTCTCGGAATACAGGGCCGTATTGCCAAGCTTCTATCTTTGCATCGATCAGCGGCAATTTGTATTTTGCTAAATATGATCCGTGAGCAAAGTAGGCTATTTTATTAAGCGTCAAGTTGGAAGCTGGGCGGCCAATCTGATTGGCAACATCTAGAATCAAATTCGCAATTGCTTTGGGATTCTGATTCACATTCAACCTAAGCCTTCGTTCAAATTTTCCAGATGTTCTTTATTCGTTCTATCATGCTTATTGCGCTAATACAACTATCCTTAAACCGAAAACCCGCCCGCGTTCCGCCGGTTCGAGCTTGCCGCCAGCACCTTCTTCCCCGTCGGGGTCAGCGCCCATTTGGCGCCCTGTTTGACCACGAGGCCCAGCGTGACGAGTTCGTCGCGGACGGCGTCGGTGGGGAGTTGGGGGCGGCGGTTCGAGAGGCCTTCGAGGGTCGCGCGCTGCGGCTGGCTGAGGATCAGCAGTTTCTCTTTTTTCTTTTCGGTCATTTTTGGCCTCTGGCTTCTTGTTGTGGTGCCGGGGGGCTGGCGTCGCTGGCCCTCCCCGCGGCGACTAGGGAGCATAGCTCCCAAGTCTCGTGGTCGGAGCCACGGGTCTCCGCCCACCCCCTCCCGCAGGCGGGAGGGGTTTGAAAGTGCGCTTACTCGGCGGCGATGCCGGCTTTGGCGAACATGTCTTCGCCGTCGTCGCCCGCTTCGCGGGCCGTCGCGCCGTCGTCGTTCGCTTTCGCTTTCTTGCGGTTGTCGAAGCTCGACCAGACGGTGTTCCAGTCGCCGCGCGTCGCGCCCTTGCTGTATTCGGTCGCGCGCGTTTCGAAGAAGTTGGCGTGCTCGACGCCGTTCAGGAGCGGGGCGAGCCAAGGGAGCGGGTGCTCGTCGATCATGTAGATCGGCTGGAAACCGAGCTGGCCCAAGCGCCAGTCGGCGATGTAGCGGATGTAGCGCTTGATCTCCTTCGGCGTCATGCCGGGGACGGGGCCCTGTTCGAACGCGAGGTCGATGAACGCATCCTCGAGCCGCACCGTCTTCTGGCAGGTGTCGATGATGTCTTCCTTCACCGCCTTGGTCAGGCAGTCGCGTTCCTTCACGAAGGTGTGGAACAGCTTGATGATGCCTTCGCAGTGGAGGCTTTCGTCGCGGATCGACCAGCTGACGATCTGGCCCATGCCCTTCATCTTGTTGAAGCGCGGGAAGTTCATCAGCATCGCGAAGCTGGCGAAGAGCTGGAGCCCCTCGGTAAAACCGCCGAACATCGCGAGCGTGCGCGCGATATCCTCGTCGCTCTCGACCCCGAAGGTGCCCATATAGTCGTGCTTGGCGCGCATCTCGTCATATTCGAGGAACATGCCGTACTCGCTTTCGGGCATGCCGATCGTGTCGAGCAGGTGCGAATAAGCCGCGATATGCACCGTTTCCATGTTGCTGAACGCGGTCAGCATCATCTTGATCTCGGTCGGCTTGAACACGCGGCCATATTTGTCGTGGTAGCAATCCTGCACCTCGATATCGGCCTGCGTGAAGAAGCGGAAAATCTGCGTGAGCAGGTTGCGTTCATGGTCGCTGATCTTTTGCGCCCAGTCGCGGCAATCCTCGCCCAGCGGCACTTCCTCGGGCACCCAGTGGATCTGCTGCTGGCGCTTCCAGAAATCGAACGCCCACGGATATTCGAAGGGCTTGTAGGTCTTGCGGGCTTCGAGAAGAGGCATCGGTTACTCCACGGATCCAAGCGGAAGAATTGGGTTGCGGTTGCGGCGGTGCTTTTTGACGAAAGCGTAAATCAAAGCGCCTGCGACCGTTGCCGGCATCGACCAGAGAAAAACAAACAACATATACTCAACGGGGCCACCGGACAGAAGATCGAGGCTGCAGCCGAGCTGCTTTACATAGCCTGTCAGTCGGCGGCCCTCATGATCGCATTGTCCCGGCCAACTGGCCATCTGCATCAATGTCGCGCCGCCAACACAATAAGCCAGAACGCCCGCCATTAAACTCCAGAACTTGAGCGGACCAATTTGGGCATGATAGTCTCTCAGTTGCCGGATATTGTCGAACATCACTGACAGGCCAGACACTCGTCGTAATCGGTACTCTCGGCGCTCAGTTCGAACTTCGCCGCCTCGGGCGTGTTGTCGGCCTCGACCCCGCCCGCGAAGCCGGCGCGCTGCACCGATTTCGAGCGGAGATAATAGAGCGATTTGATGCCGAGTTCCCACGCGCGATAGTGGAGCATGAGCAGATCCCATTTCTCGACGTCGGCGGGGATGAAGAGGTTCAGCGACTGCGCCTGATCGATATAGGGGGTGCGGTCGGCCGAGAGTTCGAGCAGCCAGCGCTGGTCGATCTCGAAGCTGGTCTTGTAGCAGTCCTTCTCGTCCTGCGTCAGGAAGTCGAGGTGCTGGACGCTGCCGCCGCGTTCGAGGATCGAGTTCCACACCGCGTCGCTGTTCTTCGCCTTGTCGACGAGCAGGGCTTCGAGGTGCGGATTGCGGATCGAGAAGCTGCCCGAGAGCGTCTTGTGCGTGTAGATGTTCGCCGGGATCGGCTCGATGCACGCGCTGGTGCCGCCGCAGATGATGCTGATCGACGCGGTGGGCGCGATCGCCATCTTGCACGAGAAACGCTCCATCACGCCCTGATCGGCGGCGTCGGGGCAGGGACCGCGCTCGTTGGCGAGCAGCATCGACGCGGCGTCGACCTGCGCGCGGATATGCTTGAAGACGCGAAGGTTCGACGATTTCGCCATCGCGCCCTCGAACGGCAGGCCGCGCGCCTGCAGGAAGCTGTGGAAGCCCATGACGCCGAGCCCGACCGAGCGTTCGCGGCTGGCGCTGTATTTGGCGCGCGCCATTTCGGGCGGGG
>NZ_JAEMQX010000116.1 GCF_016463645.1 Sphingopyxis sp.
GGAACCCTATGCGATCGACCAGTGGCAGGCCGATGCGGAAAGCGGCAAGCTCACCGAAAGCTTCGCCTGCGGTACCGCTGCGGTGGTGACGCCGGTGGGCAAGGTGACGCGCGGCGAGACGAGCTTCACGATCGGCGCGGGCGGCCCCGGCCAGGTCACCGAAATGCTCAAGGGCAAGCTCGTCGACATCCAGCGCGGCCGTGCCGCCGACCCCCATGGCTGGGTCACGCGCCTTTAAAGTCTTCAACTTGCCATTCGGGAGGCGGGCGCTATAGACGCGCTCGCACCGGCCGTTGGGGCGTAGCCAAGCGGTAAGGCAGCGGTTTTTGGTACCGCCATGCGCAGGTTCGAATCCTGCCGCCCCAGCCAGCCGGTGATCGTCTGCCTTCCCGATTTTCCTTCCTTCGGGACGCTATGGCGCCGCCGCGAGGTTCGCGCTCGCCCATTGACCTCGACCGCGAAGCCGTTCAGCCCGGGTTGCCGGGAAGCCGCGTCGGGCCTCCCCCAGGAGACAATGATGACCCGTTCTTCCCTGTTCCTCTTCGCGCCCGCCGTCGTCGGTTCCGGCCTGCTGCTCGCGGCGTCGGCGTGCAGCGGCGGCAAGTCCGAAGACAAGCAGATCGCGGCGACCGCCGCCCCGCGCGAATGCGCCGCGATCGGCGACACGCCGGTGAAGCTCGCCGGCGGCACCTTCGAGATGGGCGAGGATGATGTCTATGCCGAGGAAGGACCGGTGCGGAAGACCAGCGTCGGCGGCTTCTGGATCGATCCGCACGAGGTGACGAACCGCCAGTTCGCGAAGTTCGTTGCGGCAACCGGCTATGTGACCGTCGCCGAGAAGCCCGTCGATCCGGGGCAGTTCCAGGTGCCCGCCGACCGGATTCCGCCCGACATGCTGAAGGCGGGGTCGGCGGTCTTTACGCCGCCCGATTTCCCGTCGAACAATTATGCCGACTGGTGGAAATATGTCCCCGGCGCGAACTGGAAAAAGCCCTACGGCCCGACCGGCCCCGACAGGATCGCGAACGAGCCCGTGGTCCATCTCGCCTGGGACGACATGGTCGCCTATGCGCGGTGGGCGGGCGGGCGCATCCCGACCGAGGCCGAATGGGAATATGCCGCGAGCGCGGGCGAGCGATCGAGGAATGTCCAGCCCGCCGAGGCGAACAGCTGGCAGGGCGCCTTCCCGAACTACAATGCCGAAAGCGACGGGTTCAAAGGGGTCGCGCCGGTCGGCTGCTACAAGCCCAATGCGAACGGCCTCTATGACATGGTCGGCAATGTGTGGGAGGTGACCTCGGATTTCTTCAGGCCGGGTCACGATCCTGACGACCGCGATGATCCCACGGGCCCCGATGAGGGGTCGGCCTATGACCCGCTCAATCCCGGCCTGCCCTCGCGGACGGTGAAGGGCGGCAGCTATCTGTGTGCCCCCAATTATTGCCAGCGTTACCGCCCCGCCTCGCGGCAGGGCCGCGATCCCGGGCTCGGCACGAGCAATGTCGGCTTCCGGCTCGTCTATGACAAGGCGCCGGCAGCCTGATTCCGGCTCGCGGCCGCGCCGGCCATTTCGTGCGAGCGCAAGGAATGCAGCCTTCGGCTGGCGCACTCCCGCCGCGAGCCGGCGTAGCGGTTCACCGACGCCGCCGGGCCAATTCTCCGTGCGTCGCGATCGATGCGATTGCGTCGGCGGGCGTCGCGGGTACAAGCGGGGCCGTTCAAGAGGAGATTCCGGATGCGCTTCGCCATTGCCCTGACGCTGATGTCGGCCCCGCTGCTTGTTTCACTTCCAGCGCCGGCAATGGCCGCGGCGGCGCCGGAGGCCGCGCAGGATCAGGCGCTGCTCCTGTTTCTCGACCAGGCTTTCGACGAGCGCATCAGCCTCCAGCCCGAGAGCCTGACGCAGCTCGGACTCAAGACCGGCTACGACCGGCTCGACGATTATACCGACGCCGCCGCGGTGCGCGAGCAGGAGCTGCTCGAACGGCAGCTCAGGGAAATGCACGCACGCTTCCGGCCCGGACAATTGGGGCCGAGCGCGCGCGTCAGCTACCGATTGTTCGAATATGATGTCGAACGCCGCCGCGAATCGTTCCGGTTCCGCAAGCTGCGTTTCCCGGTGACGACCAACGGCAGCCCCGCGGGCGACATTCCGGTACTGCTGATCAACAATCACAAGGTCGACAGCGTGGCCGACGCCGAAGCCTATATCGCGCGCCTGCGCGACACCGACCGCGTGATGCGCGAGGTCGCGGCGACGATGCGCGAACAGGCCGCGGCGGGCGCGGTGCCCAACAAGGTCAATTTCGCTCCCGCGCGCGCCGACGCGAAGAAGATTCTCGTCGGCGCACCGTTCGACAGCGGGCCCGATTCGACGCTGCTCGCCGATTTCCGCAAAAAAGTCGGCGCGCTCGATGCGGCGGACGCGGTCAAGGCGAAGCTGGTCGCCGATGCCAGCGCTGCGCTGACCGGACCCTTCCGGCACGGCTATGACGCGCTGATCGCCGCGATCGACGAGATCGAACCCCTATCCAAAGGCAATTTCGGCGTCTGGAGCCTGCCCGACGGCGACGCCTATTATGCCGACCGGCTGAAGAATTCGACGACCACCGACCTTACCGCCGACCAGATCCATGATCTGGGCCTGAAGCAGGTCGCGGCGATCCGCGAGGAGATGGAGGCGATCAAGCGCGAGGTCGGCTTTACCGGCACGCTCGAACAATTTTTCGATCATATCCGCACCGATCCGAAGCTCAAATATCCGAATACGGAGGCCGGCCGCGAAGCCTATCTGGCCGATGCGCGCGCGGTGATCGCCTCGGCGATGGCGGCGGCGCCGCGCTATTTCAGCGTATTGCCCAAGGCCGCGCTCGAAGTGCGCGCGGTCGAAAAGTGGCGCGAGGCAACGGCCTCGACCGCCTTCTACAACCCGCCCTCGGCGGACGGAGCGCGGCCCGGCATCTATTATGTCAACCTCGTCGACATGAACCAGACGCAGAAGGTGCAGGTCGCGGGCATCGCGGCGCATGAAGGCGCGCCCGGACATCATTTCCAGATCGCGCGGCAGCAGGAGCTCGCCGGCATCCCCAAATTCCGCAAATTCGGCGGCTATGGCGCCTATATCGAGGGTTGGGGGCTTTATTCGGAGCGGCTGGCGAACGAGATGGGCGTGTACAAGGACCCCTATGACCGCTTCGGCATGCTGTCGCTTCAGGTATGGCGCGCGATCCGGCTGGTACTCGACACCGGCATCCATTCCAAACGCTGGACCCGCGACCAGGCGATCGCCTATTTCCGCGCCAACAGCTCGGTCGCCGACACCGATATCGCGCGCGAGGTCGACCGCTATTTCAACTGGCCGGGGCAGGCGACGAGCTACATGGTCGGTCAGCTCAAGATCGCCGAATTGCGCGCCCGCGCCGAACGCGAACTCGGGTCGCGCTTCGATATTCGCGACTTCCACGAAGCGGTCCTGGGCGAAGGCGCGCTGCCGCTGAGCGTGCTAGAGGAACAGGTCAATGCCTATATCGCGGCAAAGCGGTGAGAATGGCGGCGATCGATTGACACGGCGTCGCTGCTCCGCTTTATCGAAAATCGAATTATTAAAGCGGCGATGCTTTATGACGTGAGTCTGTTTGGCGGGGGGCGCCGGGCATTCGGACAAATTTGGAGGACAGTCCTGCAATGACCCTCAACCGTCCCGGTCTCGACCGCCGTCCGTCGGCGATGAGCGGTCCGGAAGCGCGCGATGCGCGGCTGACCCTCAGCCTGTCGGGCACCAATCTCGAGCGCGCGGGCGACTATAACCAGCGCATCGTGCTGCAGGCGATCCGCCTGACCGACGAGACGACGCGCAGCGACCTCGCCCGCGTCACCGGGCTGACGCCGCCGACGATCGTCAACATCACCAAACGGCTGATCGACATGGGGCTGGTCAAGCCCGCCGGGCGGCTGCAGGGCAAGCGCGGCCAGCCGGCGATGCGGATCGTCATCGATCCCGATGGCGCCTTCGCGATCGGGCTCAACATCGACCGCGATCATATCACGCTGGTGACGCTCGACCTCGCGGGCAAGATCCGCAGCCGCCACACGCGCGAGATCGCGTTCGCGCTGCCCGGAACGGTGGTCGATCATGTGCGCGACATCCTGCCCGGCTTGCTCGAGGAAGGCGGGGTCGACCGGGCGCGCATCCTCGGCGTCGGCGTCGCGCTGCCCGACGATCTCGGGCGGATTTCGCTGCCGCACCGGCCGACCGAATATGACGCGTGGGATGACATCGATCTGGGCGCGCTGCTCGGCGAGGTGCTCCCCTGGCCGCTCCATGCCGACAACGACGCCGCATCGGCGGCGCTCGGCGAAGTGCATCTCGGCAACGGGATCGCGCTGCCCAGCTTCTTTTATCTGCTGATCAGCGCCGGCCTTGGCGGCGGTCTGGTCATCGATCGCAGCTATGTTCGCGGTGCCGATTCGCGGTCGGGGGAGATCTGGGCGATGCCCGATCCCGCGCGCGGCGAGGGTGCGAATGTGCAGGACACGGTGTCGCTATCGGCACTCTATGCGCGGCTCGAGGCCGCGGGCCATGACGTGACCGAACCCGACGCGCTGGTCGAGGGTTCTCCCGACCGCGAGGCCGTGATCCTGCGATGGCTCGACGACGCCGCCGACGCGCTCGTCCAGCCGCTGATCGCGGTGAACTGCCTGATCAACCCGGCCGCGATCCTGATCGGCGGACGGCTTCCGGGCAAGCTGGTCGACGGGCTCGTCGAACGGCTCAACGCGCGCATGGCCGGGGTGAGACTGCCGGCGGTCGCGCCGGTGCAGCGCGCGGGCGCCGCCGACGACGCGTCGGCGATCGGCGCCGCGATCATCCCGTTCCTCGATCATGTCCTGCCGTCCGAATCGATCCTGATGCAGGCGGGGCGCTAGGCGCCGGTTCAGGCCCCGGCGATCCGCCGGTCCATTTCGTCGAGATCGACACCGCGGGTTTCGGGGAAGACGATCGCGACGACGATAAACTGGACGACCATCGCAGCGGCGAAGATGACGAACGGCGCGCCGGGCGACCACGCCACCAGCACGGGAAAGATGCCGGCGATCAGCGCGTTCATCAGCCAGTGCGTACTCGCGCCGAGCGCGCTGCCGCGGGCGCGGACCGGGGTCGGGAAGATTTCCGAAATATAGACCCAGATCACCGCGCCCTGACTCGTTGCGAAGAAGGCGATGAAGCCGATCAGCGCGGGCAGCATCAGGCCGTTTCCGACCGCGCCGAACAGGACTCCCGCCGCGACGCCAAGGCACAGGGTCATGCCCGCCGCGCCGGCGAGGAGCAGCGTCTTGCGTCCGATCCGGTCGATCAGCGTCATGCCGACGAGCGTGAAGACGAGGTTGGCGATCCCGATCATCACCGCCTGCCGATCGGGTGACAGCGAACCGGCGCGGGCGAAAATGTCGTTCAGATAATAGAGTACGGCATTGATACCCGCGAGCTGGTTGAAGGTCGCGACAAGGATCGCCAGCAGCATCGGGCGGCGATGGCGCCGCCACGACAGTCTCTCGCCGGGCGGATCGCGTTCCAGCGCCTGCTCGATGCCGCCGAGTTCGCCGGCCGGCGCGCCGATCCGGGCGAGCGCCGTCGTCGCCTCGTCGCGGCGTCCCTTGGCCAGCAGCCAGCGCGGGCTGTTGGGGATCGCGAACAGCAGGACGAAGAAGAGCAGGGCGGGGGCGGCGGTGATGCCAAGCTTCCAGCGCCACGCCGTATCGCCGCCAATGAGTCCCGCGATCGTCGCATTGCTGAGATAGGCGGCGAGAATGCCGGTGACGATCATCAGCTGAAACAGCCCGACCAGCCATCCGCGATGCTTCGGAGGCGCGATCTCGGCGATATAGACGGGCGCAAGCACTGACGACCCGCCGATCGCGAGCCCGCACAGGAAGCGGAAGATCAGAAAGGCCGGCCAGCTCGACGCCAGCGCGCAGCCGAGCCCGGCAACGAAATAGAAGGCCGCGAGCACCCGCAGGCTGTCACGGCTGCCGAACGCGTCGCCCGGCTTGCCCGCGAACAGCGCGCCGACGAGAGTTCCCCACAAGGCGGCCGACACGGTAATGCCCAGCGTCTCCGGCG
Source organism: Sphingopyxis sp. (assembly GCF_016463645.1). Lineage (GTDB taxonomy): Bacteria > Pseudomonadota > Alphaproteobacteria > Sphingomonadales > Sphingomonadaceae > Sphingopyxis. Next base: position 6,122 of record NZ_JAEMQX010000116.1, read on the forward strand.
TGAGGGCGAAGAGGGCGGTGAGATCGCCGGTGACGCCGGCGATCACCGCCGTGTCGAATCCGAACAACAGGCCTGCCAGGGCGGCCGTGCCGATGGCGGCGATCAGCGTGATGCGACCTCCGATACGCCCGTCCGTGCCGTTTCCGCTCCATGCCTGGGGGTTGTTGCCTGTCATCGCTCTCTCCGATCGATCGAACCTTGGCGTTCGTTCCGACTGCCCGATGACATGCCACAAACTCATCCACGAACAAATAAATTAATTTTCATTATTATCTTGACGTCGAATGCGCGTTCGGGGCACGATTTGCGAAATCGAATCCTGCGGCGGAACGGCGCGCGGGAAGGAGGGAATGGCGTGCGCGCCATTCGGAGAGGGAAAACGGATGACCGGCAAGCAATCGGGCACGGCATGGACGTTCGCTTATGTCACCATGCTCTTCTTCGTCTGGGGCGCGGTCACTGCGGTCAACGATATCCTGATCCCGGCGGTGAAGGCCATCTTCGCGCTCTCCGATACCGAAAGCTTTCTTACGCAATTCGCCTTCTTCATGGCCTATGGCGTCGTCTCGCTTCCGGCGGCGGCGATCATGGGTCGTCTCGGCGCCGCCAATTCGATCATTGCGGCGCTCGCGACGATGATCGTCGGCTGCCTGATCATGCCGCTCGCGACGGTCGTCCGCGAATATGCGATCGTGCTCGTCGGGCTGTTCGTGATCGCGTCGGGAATCACCTTGCTGCAGGTCGCCGCCAATCCGCTGTCGGCGTCGCTCGGCCGGCCCGAACGCTCCCATTTCCGGCTGGTGCTCAGCCAGGCCTTCAATTCGCTCGGCACCGTCGTCGCGCCCTGGCTCGCCGCGCGCACGCTGCTGCAGGGCGGACTGTTCGAAGCGGGCCCGGTGACCGAGGCGAAGATCGCCTATTCGCTCGGCCGTATCGACGTCGCCTATGTTTTCATCGCAGCGGTGATCGCGGTGCTCGCGATGTTCCTGTACCGCGTCCGGCACGAGATTGCCGCCGCCGCGCCGCCCGTTGAAACGGCCGCGCGGGTGTCGAGCGCCTTTGCCTCGCCCTGGGCGCTGGCGGGCGCGCTCGCAATCTTCCTCTATGTCGGCGCCGAGGTCGCCATCGGCAGCGCGATGGTCAATTTCCTCGAGCAGCCCGACGTGTTCGCGATCAGCGCGGTCGAGGCGGGCAGTCTCGTCAGCCTCTATTGGCTCGGCGCGATGATCGGCCGTTTTGTCGGCTCGGGGCTGCTCTACCGGCTGCCCGCGGGGCCGCTGCTCGCCGTCGCCGCCATCGCTGCGGCCTTGCTCTGCCTGACCGTCAGCCAGATCAGCGGGCCCGCGGCGGGCGTGCTCGCCATCTCGGTCGGGCTGTTCAACTCGATCATGTTCCCGGTGATCTTCTCGCTCACGATCGAGCGTTCGGGTGCGCCCGCGTCGGCGACGTCGGGATTGCTTTGCATGGCGATCGTCGGTGGCGCGCTCGTGCCGCTCGTCTTCGCGCAGGTCGCCGATGCCAGCGGCAGCCGCTTCCTCGCCTTTCTGGTGCCGATGGCCTGTTACCTCGTCATCGCGCTGTTCGGCTGGTTCGCGGCGCGCGCGCCGGCGCGGACGGCCAGCCTCGCAACTTCGCCGCACTGACCACGCGATCAACGAAAATATTCAGGGAAAGAGGGAAAGAGGGTCGCAAATGAATATCGGGACGAATTGGAACCGCGCGCGAAAGACCGGGGCCATGCTCGCGTCGGCGGCGGCGATACTGCCGCTCATGCTCGTTTTTCCGCCGGTGTCGGCGCAGCAGAAATCGGGCCAGTCGCCCGTCGACCTTGCCGATCCGCTCGTCGGTACCGCGCCGCTCGACGATCCGAAGCTGATCGGCAACGCGCCGCCCCCGGGCGAGCCTGTCTATTCGGGGCAGACCACGCCCGCGGCGATGCTGCCGCACGGCTCGGTCGCCGCGGCGCCGATCAACAACAATATCGAGCTCCAATATCCGAACGGCGTCCCCGTTCCCTATTATTACACCAACCCGACGATGATCGGCTTCACCGGCGGTGGCGGGCCGACCTATGGCGGCAATGCCGAACCGGTCATCATGCCCGTGGTCGGCGACTGGTCGCCGCCGCCCGCCTACAGCCAGTCATATTATGACAAGGCGCGCGAAAAGGCATCGCCGGGCTATTATTCGGTCCATCTCGACACGTTCAGGACACAGGCGGAACTGACCGCGACGCGGTGGGCGAGCGTGATGCGCTTCACCTTCCCGCAGAGCGAGCGGTCGAACGTGATCATCAACTTCCCGCGCCACGGCGGCACGGTCGAGATCGTCGGCGACAGCATCGTCCGCGGCAAGTCGGACAAGGGGCGCGGCGGCGAGAGCGTCGATGGCAGCTACTTCGTCGCGCATTTCTCGAAGCCGTTCACCGCGCTCGGCACCTTCCGCAAGTCGCCCGGCGACAATCAGGGCTGGGGCATCGGCACCAGCGACGTCCAGCCGGGAACGCGCAGCCTCTCGGGCAGCTATGCCGGCAGCTATGTGACCTTCCGCACCGATGCGAACGAACAGGTGCTGGTGAAGATCGCGCACGGCACCAGCTATGAACAGGCCGAGCAGCGTCTGGCGGCCGAAGTGCCGGGCTGGGACTTCGACGGCGTCCATGCGGCAGCACGCGACCAGTGGGCAAAGCTGCTGGGCCGCGTGCGCGTGTCGGGGGGCACCGACAAGCAGCGCAAGCTCTTTTACTCGACGCTCTACCAGTCGTTCGCCAGCCCCCGGCTGCTCGCCGCGAAGGGCGAGAAATTCGCCGACACCAACGGCAAGGTGCAGGTCGCGACGCACGATCGCTACGGCCCGGTGCCCTTCTGGGATACCGGCCGCAACCAGATCGTTCTGCTCGAGCTGATGGAGCCCGAGGCGGTAAGGAACATCATGGCGTCCGAACTCGCGATGGCGCGCGAGAAGGGCTATATGAACACCTCGTTCCACGGCGACAATGCGGTGTTCCTGTACCTCGGCGCGTGGGAGCGCGGCATCGGGTTCGATTATGAGGCCGCCTACGAATATATGCGCAAGAACGCGACCGACCCGAAGGGGCCGCGCGGCTATCTTGCCGAATATATGAAGCAGGGCTGGATTTCGGACATCGTGCCCGATCACAATCCCAGCCCGCCCTATGCCGGCGGCAAGGCGGGCGCGGCCAAGACGCTCGAATATGCGTGGGACGATCATGCGCTCGCGCTGTTCGCGAAAAAGCTCGGCAAGGATGCCGACTACCGGATGTTCCTGAAGCGCGCGGGCAACTACGCCAATGTGTTCGACAAATCGATCGGCTTCATCCGCGGGCGCACCGCCGACGGCAAGTGGATCGCGCCCTTCGATCCCGCCGAACCCTATTATAACTTCATGATGAAGGAGGCGTCGGGATGGTCGACGCTCTGGCTCGCGCCGCACGACGTGCAGGGGCTGATCGGCCTGCTCGGCGGCCGCGCCGCCTTCAACGCCAAGCTCGACGAGTTTTTCACCAAGCCCTATGATCCGACCGGCATCTGCCGCGACTGCACCGGCGTGATCGGCCAATATGTCCACGGCAACCAGCCCGACCAGCAGGCGCCCTATTATTACAACTGGAGCGGTCAGCCGTGGAAGACGCAGGCGCTGGTGCGCGAGATCCTCGACAGGACCTATGGCAGCGACGCATCGGGCTATGGTTATCCCGGGATGGACGATCAGGGCGCGACCTCGTCGTGGTACGCGCTCTCGGCGCTCGGCTTCTATCCGGTCGATCCGTCGAGCCAGGATTATATCATCGGCAGCCCGGTCTTCGACGACGCGAGCCTCGATATGGGCAATGGCAAGACGCTGCGGATCGTCGCGAGGAATAATTCGCCGGCCAACGTCTATATCCAGTCGGCGACGCTCGACGGCAAGCCGTGGAACAAGCCGTGGTTCCGCCATGACGATGTGAAGGAGGGTGCGACCTTCGTCTTCACCATGGGGCCGAAACCCAACAAGGCATGGGGCGCCGCGCCCGATGCCGCGCCGCCGTCGATGTCGCGAAAGCACTGACCTGACCAGCCCCTCGCCCCCGTATCCTCCGCGGGGGCGCGAGCCCAGGACCCACCTTCCCCCTCAGGGTCCTGGGCTCCCCCATTCGACAGGAGATATCATGCGCAGCCTTCTGATTACCGCATCTTTTCTCGCTCTCGCGCCGGTCGCGGCGCAGGCCCAGACCGCGACGCCGCCGGCTGGCGACGCCGTCTACACCGGCGACATCGTCACGCGCTGGGGCAAGGAGGTGACGCCCGAAAACGCGTGGCGCCTCTACCCGCGCCCGCAGATGGTGCGCGAACGCTGGGTCAATCTCAACGGCCTCTGGGACTATGCCATCGCGCCCAAGGCGGCCGAGCGGCCGGCGGCGATGGACGGGAAGATCCTCGTGCCGTTCCCGGTCGAATCGAAACTCTCGCGCGTCGCGCGCAAGGTCACCCCCGACGACCGCGTCTGGTATCGCCGCAGCTTCACCATCCCCGCCGACTGGCGCGGCCAGAATGTCATGCTCAATTTCGGCGCGGTCGATTATGAAGCGACGGTGCGCGTCAACGGATCGGTCGTCGGGTCGCACAAGGGCGGGTTCGATGCCTTCGGCTTCGACATCAGCCCCTATCTGAAACCCGGCGCGAACGAGCTCGTCGTCGAGGTCACCGATCCGACGAGCGCGGGGACGCAGCCGCGCGGCAAGCAGATCCTCGACCCCGCGGGCATCTGGTACACCGCGGTCAGCGGCATCTGGCAGACGGTGTGGATCGAGCCGGTGCCCAAGCTCCACATCGCCGAAGTGCGCGCGACCCCCGATATCGACCGCGGCACCGTCGACGTCGCGGTGGCATTGAGCGGCTGGGCCAACGATACCGACGCGGTGAGGCTCACCGCGAGCGCGGGCGGCAAGCCGATTGCCTCGACGATCATCCGCGCCAACCGGCAGGCGACGCTCGCGATCCCGAACGCACATCTCTGGTCGCCCGACGATCCGCATCTTTACGACCTCAAGGCCGAACTGGTGACGATCGCCGATCCCTGGGCGGGTGAGGCCGAGCGCGATCGCAAGGCCTATGACTCGCGTTTCACCGACCACGAAAGCCGCGTCTATGCGAAGGCGCGGGTCGAAGGCGCGCCGCGCGACAGCGTCGCCGCCTATTTCGCGATGCGCAAGGTGTCGATCGGCCCCGGCCGCGTCGCGGGGCAGCCCGCGATCCTGCTCAACAACAAGCCGCTCTTCCAGCACGGTACGCTCGATCAGGGCTGGTGGCCCGACGGGCTCTACACGCCGCCGTCGGAGGAGGCGATGAAGAGCGATATCGTCTTCCTGAAGAAGGCGGGGTTCAACATGCTGAGGAAGCATATCAAGGTCGAACCCGCGCGCTATTATCACGACGCCGACCGGCTCGGCATGCTGATCTGGCAGGACATGCCCTCGGGCGG
>NZ_JAEMQX010000023.1 GCF_016463645.1 Sphingopyxis sp.
CGGATCGCTTCTATCCCGAGGAACAGCCGCTGCGCCGCGTCAAGGTCGACAGCTTCTGGATCGACGAGACGCCGGTGACCAACCGCGCTTTCGCCGAATTCGTCACGGCGACGGGCTATCGCACCCTTGCCGAACTGCCGCCCGATCCGAAGCTGTATCCGGGCGCCGATCTGGAGGGGGTCGAGCCCGGATCGCTGCTCTTCCGGAAAGCCGACGGCCTGATCCCGCTCGACGACCCGTCAGGATGGTGGGCCTTCGTCCCCGGCGTCGACTGGCGGCATCCGACCGGCCCCGAAAGCACGATCGAGGGGCTCGAGGATCATCCCGTCGTCCATGTCGCGCACTGCGATGCCGAGGCCTATGCGAAGTGGGCCGGAAAGTCGCTGCCGACCGAGGCCGAATGGGAATATGCCGCGCGCGGAGGCGTCGATGGACAGGATTATGCCTGGGGCGACGAGCTGGCGCCGGATGGCGCGATCCTCGCCAATTACTGGCTCGGCCTTTTTCCGATTTCGACGACCAAAGCCGATGGGCAGTATCGCACGACGCCGGTCGGCAGTTTTCCGGCGAACGGCCATGGCCTCTTCGACATGATCGGCAACGTATGGGAATGGACGCGCGACTGGTACGCGGCGCCGCAGGCGGCGAAGAGCAAGTCGCCCTGCTGCGCGATCGCCAATCCGCGCGGCGCGACACTCGCGCAAAGCTATGATGCCGCCGCCCCCGGCGCGCGCATCGGCCGCAAGGTCCTGAAGGGTGGCTCGCACCTTTGCGCAGTCAACTATTGCCAGCGCTACCGCCCGGCGGCGCGGCATCCGCAACATGTCGACAGCGCGACAAGCCATATCGGCTTTCGCTGCGTGTCGCGACGAAAGGGAGAATGAACATGTCACGTACCGCGCACTGGACCCGCAGGGCCATGCTGGCCTTGCTGATCACGGCGACGTCGGCATGCTCGCAGGCACCTGCGCCGCGCGCAGCGCTGAACCCTGCGCCGGCACCCGCAACGGCGCAGCGTCCCAACGTGCTGTTGATCCTCGTCGATGACCTCAAGCCCGCGCTCGGCACCTACGGCGATCGCACCGCGATCACCCCCAACATGGATCGCCTCGCCCAGCGCGGCGTGCGCTTCGACCTCGCCTATGCCAACGAAGCGGTCTGTGCACCCAGCCGCATCAACCTGATGAGCGGCGCGCGCTCGACGAGCAGTGGTATCTATAATTTCGGGATGAACCTGCGCGACTATATGCCCGATGCGGTGACGCTCCCCGACTATTTCATGCGCGCCGGCTATCACACCGAAAGCATGGGCAAGGTCTATCACATCGGCCACGGCACCGTCGGCGACACCGCCGGCTGGTCGGTCCCGCACCACAAGGACAAGGTGATCGAATATGTCGATCCCGCGAGTACCGGCGGAAAGCCCACGCAGGAAGAGGCGCTGTTCGAGGAAATTCCGGTCCCCGAGGGCAATCCCTTCGCCTATGCGCGCACGCTCGCGCGCGGCGCGGCATGGGAAATGCCCGATGTCGCCGACGACGCCTATGCCGACGGCCGCACCGCCAAGCGCGCGGAGGAACGGCTGAAGGCGCTGAAGCAGGGCAACCAGCCCTTCTTCCTCGCCGTCGGCTTCGCGCGGCCGCACCTGCCCTTCTCGGTCCCCAAACGCTATTGGGACATGTACGACCCGGCGAAGCTGCCGATGCCGAGCTTCGAAAAGCTGCCCGAGGGTGCACCCGCCTATACCGACAAGCAGGGCGGCGAGATCAACGCCTATCGCGAGCCGCCGCGCGATATCCGTGGTGACCAGTTCCCGCCGGAGATCAAGCGACAGTTGCTCCACGGCTATTATGCCGGCGTTTCCTATGTCGACGTCCAGATCGGCAAGGTGCTGAGGGCGCTCGAACGCGAAGGGCTCGCCGACAACACCATCGTCGTCCTGTGGGGCGACCATGGCTATCATCTCGGCGATCATGGCATCTGGACCAAGCACACCAACATGGAACAGGCGACGCGCATCCCGCTGATCTTTGCGGGGCCCGGGATCGTCAGGGGACGCGAAACCCGCCAGCTCGCCGAAACCGTCGACATCTATCCGACGCTCGCCGCCCTCGCCGCCCTGCCTGCGCCCAAGGGTCCGCAGCCGATCGACGGCACGTCGCTCGCGCCGGTGCTGCACGACCCGGCGGCGCGCGTACGCGGCTATGCCTATCACGCCTATCCGCGCCCCGGACGGCTCGGCCAGGCGATCCGTACCGACCGCTACCGCCTCGTCCGCTGGACGCAGGAAAAGACCGGCGCGCGCGATTATGAACTCTATGACCTCGTCGCCGATCCCGAAGAGACGCGCAACCAGGCGAACACGCTGCCCAAGGTTCGCGCCGAGCTCGACGCGATCCTCGACAGCCAGCCCGCGGCGCAGCCGATCAATGGCAAGCCTCGCAGAAACTGAGGCGGGTCCGGAGGCAAAGAAAAGGCCGCGGTAACCCCGCGGCCTTTTTGTTTGTCACGATGACCGAATGCTCAGCGACCGCGCGACGGCACCGGCATCGGTGTGGCGCTGGCGACGGGTTCGCCAAACTCCGGCCACCCCGCCTCGCTCCATCCGAAACGCTGGATATGCGGCGCCCGAGCGGGCGTGCATTTCATGCCCGGCCCGGGATTGGCGTGATAGATGATCCAGCTTTCCTTGCCGTCGGGCGAAGTGAAAAAGCCGTTGTGCCCCGTTGCATAGACACCGTTCGCGCTCTTGAAGACGGGCTGGGCGGTCTTCGTCCAGACCTTGGGGTCGAGTACGTCCGATCCCGCGGGCGCGTGCAGCAGACCGAGCGAATAATCGTCGGACCAGCAGGCGCTCGCCGAATAGGTGAGGAACAGGTCGCCCTTCGGCCCCAGCAGGAACTCCGGACCTTCGAGAATCTGGCGCCCGCCCTGCTTTTCCCAAGGCTTGTCGGGCATCGCGATCACGCTTTCGGGCCCGGTGAGCGTCCAGGGATTGGCCATTTCCGCGATCGCCAAACCGCTGTCGGCACCGATATAGGGTGAGTAGGCGAAATAGCGTTTGCCGCCATGCTCGAAGACGGTGCCGTCGATCCCGGCCCGCGCGGTGTTCACGCGTCCGCGGTCGATCCACTCGCCCCGCATCGGATCGGCGCCGCTGTTCTCGAGCACGAAGACCGCGCGATGCTTGTCGTCCTTGAAGCCGCTCGCGGTGGCCGAATAGTAGAGATACCATTTTCCGTCGAGGCGATGCAGTTCGGGCGCCCAGATGCTGTGCGCGTTCGCCCCCTTGGCGGGCGGCGTCCACACGACGCGCTTCTCCGCTTTCGCAAGGTCGGCGATATTGTCGGTCCGCCACAGCATGAGGCGGTTGCCCAGCGTGTGCGTGTAATAATAGACGCCGTCCACCTGCATGATCCACGGATCGGGACCCGAGGGGAGCAGCGGGTTGCTGAAGGTCGCCGGCGACGCTTCGGCCCCGCCCGCCGGGGCGACCATGCCGGCCAGAAGCGCCGCGGCGAGCAGCGCCGCCGATCGGCGGGTGCGTCCGTCATATGACTTGTCGAGGCGGCGGGTCGAACCCGCCGCCCCCTTCCTGCAGGCAAGCTTCATGCGATTTCCTTGTCCGTTCAGAATTTTACCCGGGCACCGATGCTATAGACCGTCTCGTCGCCCTGCAGCGCAAAGACGACCCGCTTGTCGCCCCAATAGGTCGACGTCTTGTTGCGCAGGATGTTCGTACCGCCCACGTCGAGCCGCAAAGCGTCGGTCACATCATAGCCGATGCTGAAGTCGAGACGGCCGGCGGGCCGGACATAGGACAGGAACACCGGGATATAGGGATCGTTGACCGGCCGGCTTTCGTCGTAGGGCCGTACCGCGACGCCGCCCGTGTTGTCGCCGTTGATATATTTGGAGCGGAAGGTCCAGATCAGGCGCCCGCTCAGGCCCTTTTTGTCATAGAGGAGGCCGGCGGTGTAATTATATTTGGACACCCCGACCAGCGGGTTGCCCGCGAGCGGATCGTCGCCCTTGATCTTCGAATCCGCCAGGGTGAACGCACCCTGCACGCCGAAACCCGACAGCGCCCCCGGCAGGAAGTCGAAGAAATATTGCGCGCTGACCTCGATGCCCTTGAGGTCGACCGACCCGACGTTGCGCGGGGTGGAGATCAGGTAATTTTCGCCGCCGATCTCCTCCTGCCGGTTCGCGGTGACGACGCGGTCCTTGATCGAGCGATAATAGCCGGCGACCGCAACATAGCCGCTGTCGAAATAATATTCGGCGGTCAGGTCGATGCTGTCCGATTGTTGCGGACGCAGGTCGGGGTTGCCGCGCGTGCCGTTGTTGATCAGGAACACATTGCCGACGACGGTGAGCGATTCCGCAGGGTTGAGCGAGCCGAAATCGGGACGCCGCATCGACCGCGAATAGGTAAGGCGTGTCTGGAACGAGCCCGGGAATTTCAGCCGCGCGGTGGCCGATGGCAGGATATCGACGTCGGACCGCTTGGCGACGATCGGGCTGAAGACATTGCTGTCCTCGACGCGCTCGAAGCCCGAGATGGTGCGATCGGTCTTGACGACGCGCGTACCGACCACGCCATCGAGCGTCAACGCGCCGATCGGGATTTCATAGCTGCCCTCGAGATAGGCGGCCAAGGTTTCCTCGCTGGCGTTGAATTCCTTCGTCGGATCGTAGGGCGGCGCCTCGAGGGGGAGGCCGAACAGATCGCGCAGTTCGTTCCGGCCGCGTTCGGAGCGCAGGTAGGCCGGATTCACGCCAAGGAACGCCTGACCACCGTTGAGCCGCGGGGCAACGCCGATGACGCCCAGGAAATCGGGCGACAGCGGCAGGCTGGAAATCAGCCGCGCATTGGCTTCCGACGGCGTGCCGATATTGCCGAAACCGATCGACTGGACGGTGTTGGTCTGGCGCACTTCCTGGAACCGCGCCTCACGCTTCGCATAGCGCAGGCCGCCCCGAAGCTTGGTCAGGATGCCGTCGAATTCATATTCGCTGTCCATGCGTGCCTGGAACAGGCTGCCCTTGCCAGTCGAGAAATTCTGGTTGATCGAATTGCGGAGCGAGACATTCTCGGAGCTGAGCGGGATCGAGGGATCGATCGTGAAGGACGGACCGTCATTGTCGTCGAATTCGACGAAGATGGTCGGCACGCGCTGCCCCACCTCGGCGTTGAAATTCTCGGTCACCGAGCGCGATGTCTGATAGGCGACGTCGACCTTGAGCACGCCGCGATCCTGTTCGAAAATCAGGCCGCCGGCGATCATCTTGTTCCGCTGCGTCACTTCCTCGGACGAGCTGTTCTGGTTGATCACGACATTGTTGAAGCGCGCGCTCGTGGGCTCGCACATCGTTTTGACGGTCGCCGGCTGAAGCGTTGGCGTCACTTCCCCGGTATCCGGATCCACATTGTTCACGATCTGGGGGTTCGTCCCGGCACCGTTGACGCGCGCGTCGATGCAATAATCGCTGAGGGTGACCTCGGCGATCTGCGAACCATTGGTGAACGGTTGGGGGTTGAAACCGGCGAAGCCCGTGGTGCTGTTGAAATAGGTATAGAGGCCGTCGGCATAGAATTGCAGCGACGGAGTCGCCTGCCATTGCAGCGCGGCATTGGCCTGAAAGCGCTTGATGTCCCCGACGTCGGGCATGTTGCGCAGCACCTGCGGCATCAGGATGTCGGCGGTGCCGAACGGCGCCCCCGACACGAAACGACGCTCGCCCAGGTTGGTGACGCTGCGGATATTCTCGGCCTGCGAATAGGTCACATTGACCAGCGCGCCGATCTCGCCGATCGACGAATCGGTCTTGGCGGCGGCGAGAGCGCCGAATTGCGGATTGCTCGCGTCGGCGGTCGTCGCGTAATTCTGGCGCGCGGTCAGGACGAAGGTCGGGTCGCGAAAGTCGAAGGGGCGATTGAGCCGCAGGTCGAGCGCGCCGGCAACGCCGCCTTCGATCTGATCCGCGGTTTGCGATTTGAATGCATCGATCCGCGCGAGCGCCTCTGCCGGGACGTCCTGCAGGTCGAAACCGCGCCCCGTGGTGGTCACCACCTCGCGGCCGTTCACCGTTGTCAAAATGTCGGTGAGGCCGCGGATGCGGACCGTCGACAGCTCGTTGTTGCGGTCGTTCTGGACCTGGATACCGGGTACGCGCTGCAGCGCGGCGGCGACGGTCGGGTCGGGCAATTTGCCGATGTCGGTCGCGACGATGGAATCGACGACCTGTGTTGCGTTGCGCTTTACCTCGGCCGCGCGTTCGAGCGACTGGCGCACGCCGGTGACGACGATATCGCCGTCGGCGCTTTCCGCTTGCTGGTCCGGATCCTGCGCGACCGGCGCCGCCGTATCCTGAGCAACCGCCGGCATCGAAACGAATACGGCCGTTGCCGACACCGCACCCAACAAAGCCTTACGCATAATCCTCTCCCTGTCTGACGCGTTTCGCGCGCTCGTACCACCCCGATATCGAGGCCTTGGAACGATAAATAATATAAAACGGAGAATATGGCAACGCGCGATGGCAACGAAACAGGGGCCGACCGAAAAAAATGCGCCGGAGGCGGGCTCCGGCGCATCATCACGTCGATTGGCCGGCAGCCGCCGTCAGTCGCTCTCACCGCTCATCGCCCCGCGTTCGAAGCGGGGCTTGACCGGGACCGACCCGCTGTCGCCCTGCGCCTTGCGCCAGGCTGCGAGGCGGCCGCGGAGGTCGGCCAACTGCTTGGCATAGCGCGGATCGCCCGCGAGGTTCACCTTCTCGTCGGGGTCCGCTGCCAGGTCATAGAGCTCCTCGGCGGGGCGCTTGTAATAGCTGTCGACGACCGCCTTCGCGGCCGGATCCTTGTCGGCCGCCTCGCGCCACGAGGGGAAATAGGCGCCCGAGTCCGTGCGCATCACCTTCAGGTCGATGTGCGTCGTATAGGTCCAGTCGGGATGCAGATTCTCGATATATTTCCAGCGGTCGGTGCGAATGCTGCGCATCGGATAGACATTGACGCGGCCGTCATTGTTGTGAGTCGTGAAAATCTCCTTGCGGCCCGCCGCCGCCTGTCCGCCACCGAAGAGGCCGGCGAAGGAAAGCCCGTCGATGCCTTCCGGCTTCTTGCCGCCGGCGAGCTCGACCAGCGTCGGCAGGACGTCCACCCAGCTGACCATCGCGTCGGTCCGGGTGCCCGCCTTCACATGACCGTTCCAGCGCACGACCATCGGCACGCGCGTGCCGGTGTCGTAGAGGTTCCACTTGCCGAAGGGCCACTGCGTGCCATGATCGGTCGAATAGAGGACGAAGGTATCCTTGCCGAGCACCGCATCGACCGCGTCCATCGTCGATGCGAGGTCCTGATCCATGCGCGTGACCGCCGCATAGAAACGCGCGCGCGCGTCGCGGGTGATCGGCGTATCGACCGTCTTGGGCGGCAGTTTCATCGCGGCCGGGTCATAGCCCTCGGTCGTCCGCGGCCACGGAACATGCGGCCAGTTGGTGCCGACGAACAGCGCGAGCGGGCGCTTGTCCTTGCGCGCCTTCAGCCATTCGGCGGCCGCCGGGATACCCTTGTGATCGTGGAAAGTGTCGTTCGCATAATAATCGAAACCATAGGTTCCCGTGTGCTGGTAATGCGCGACCTTGCCGAAGGCGACGACCTCATAGCCCTGTTCCTGGAGATAGGAGGGCAGCTTGCGGATCGCCGCATTGGCGCGGTCGTGGTTCGCCTCCGCGCCGTTGCGCGCGGGCATCATCCCGGTGAGCAGCGCGGCGCGGCTCGGCGCGCAGGCCGGCGAGGCGACGAAGGCACGATCGAACGACATGCCTTCGGAAGCGAGACGTTGCAGCGCCGGGGTGCGGACATTCGCATCGCCGCCGAGCGGAACGTCGGCATAGCTCAGGTCATCGGCGAGGAAGATCACGATATTGGGCTTCGCCGGCGACTTGGCGGCGCCCTGCGCATGGCCGGGCGCGGCAGAAGCGAAGGAAAAGGCGAGGGCGCTCGATACGAGCACCAGGTTACGCCGGCTGAATTTGGACATCGGATATCTCCCGGATTGTAGAGTTTTTATCGGCCGAGCGCCGCGATGAAGGCGCGCGCGCGGTCGCCGACGTCGCTCGCACCCATGCCGGGCTTGTAGAGCGCCGACCCGAGGCCGAAGCCCGCTGCCCCCGCCGCGAGCCACGGTTCCATATTGTCGGGCGCGATCCCGCCGACGGGCAGCAGCCGCGTCCCCGCGGGGACCACCGCTCCCAGCGCCTTGAGAACCGCCGGGCTCGCCGCCTCGGCCGGAAAGAGCTTCAGCGCCGCCGCGCCTGCCGCCAGCGCGGCGAAGGCCTCGCTGGGCGTCGCGAAGCCAGGCAATGACACGAGGCCCGCGCCGGCGGCTGCGGCGACGACGTCGACATCGGTGTTGGGCGAAATGATCATCGTCCCGCCGGCGTCGGCGACAGCGGCGACATCGGCGGTCGTCAGCACCGTGCCGGCGCCGATGACCGCGCGGCCCTTCATCCGGCCGGCAAGGCGGCCGATGCTATCCAGCGGGTCGGGCGAATTCAGCGGGACCTCGATCAGCGTGAAACCGGCCTCGACCAGTGCTTCGCCGATCGCTTCGACCTCGTCCGGCTTCACGCCGCGCAGGATCGCGATCAGCGGACAGCGCGCGAAGGCGGCGTCGAAGGCGGCAACATGGGTCATAGGGCTTTGTCTCCGATGGCGAGGATACCGCGCGCAAAGGCGCTATGGCTGTCGACGATCACCGGCTCGCGGCCGGTCGCCGCGACAGCGGTGGCGTAAAGATCGCCGAGCTGGGCATCGGCGAGAATATGAATCTGCTCGAACGCGCAATCGTCCATGCGCGCGGCGACATCGCTGCCGATCAGCACGCCGCTGGCGAAGGACGCCGCGTCGGCATCATCGCGAAGTCCGAGCACGGACGCCGCGCGGATGGCGAACAGCGACGCCGCAAGGTCGCGCCGCGCGCCTTCGGCCAGCCCCGCGCGAAACGCGTCGCCGTCAGTAACCTCGGCGGTCAGCGCCCCCGCGAGCAGGCTGTGTCCGCGAAGCAGCGCGAACAGCTCGCCCGTCATCGCGGTGGTGAAACCGCTGATCCGCCCGTCCGTCATCGTCGCCCATTTGCAGTGGGTCCCCGGCTGCGCGAGCAGCGCGTCGGGCGGCACCATCCAGCCCGCGACCGCACCGAGCAACTGGACTTCCTCGCCGCGCATCACGTCGGCGCGCCCACGCGCCGAACAGGAAACGCCCGGCACGATCGCCGTACGGTCGTCGACCCGATCGAGCCCGGCCACCAGCTCGTCGAGCCCCGCCGGCGCCGCGACATAGGGCACGACGCGCCAGCCGACGGTCGAACCGACCATCCCCGCGAGCAGCATCGGCAGGTCGCCGAACCGCTCGCGAATCGCCGCGACCTCGCCCGCGAAGTCGGTGACCGACGCGGCGCCGCGATCGTCGCGCTCGGTATGCGCGACCGCGCCGTCCTCGAACCGGAACACGCGCCGGTTGGTCGTGCCCCAGTCGACGGCGAGAAAGGCGGACGGCTTGCTCACCACCAGGTCGCGTAGAGCGCGATGAGGACCAGGATGACGCCGATGCCCGCGACGTTGAACGTTGTCGGGGTCGCGAAGCTGACGCCCTGCATCGTGATGCGGTTCGCATCGCCGCGCCCCTTGAACATCAGACTGATCCCGACCGCGAGTACGAGGCTGATCAGGAAGACAAGCCCCATGCGATTCATGAAGGGGAAGTCGGGCATGCCGATCTTGAACGCGTAAGACAGGGCCACCGACGCGATGGCGGCGGCGATCGCCCCCGCTTCGCTTGCTTTTTTCCAGAACAGGCCGAGCAGGAAGATCACCGTGATACCCGGCGTGAAGAAGCCCGAGAATTCCTGGATGAACTGGAAGGCCTGATCCGAATTGCCGAGCAGCGGGCGTGCGGTGAGCAGTGCGATCACGACCGCCAGAGCGGCGGCGATGCGGCCGACCAGCACCAGATGCCTCTCGCGCCCGCCGCGCTGTCCGTCCTCAGCTTCGTTCGAAAGGCCGCGGGCCTTGGCATAGAGGTCGAGCGTGAAGATCGTCGCGATCGAATTGATCTTGCTTGCGGTCGACGCGATGATCGCGGCGATCAGCGCGGCGAAGACGAGGCCGAGCAGCCCGGGAGGCAGCAGGCGCATCATCGTCGGATAGGCTTCGTCGGGCTTGGCGAGATCGGGCGCCAGCACGACGGCGGCGATACCCGGCAGGACGATGATCACCGGCATCAGCAGCTTCAGGAATGCCGCGAAGATCACGCCCTTCTGCGCTTCGCCCAGATCCTTCGCGGCGAGCGCGCGCTGGATGATATACTGGTTGAATCCCCAATAGCTGAGGTTCGCGATCCACATGCCGCCGACGAGTACGGCAATACCAGGCAGGTCCTTGTAGAAGGGGTGATCGGGCGCGAGGATCATGTCGAAATGCCCCGGGACGCGCTCGGTCAGGATCGAGAAGCCCGCGATCACGCCCTGTCCGTCGCTGATCTCGTTGAGCGTCAGATAGGAGATGATCAGGCCGCCCATGACGAGCAGGGTCACCTGTACGATGTCGGTGAGCGCAACGGCCTTCAAACCGCCATAGAGCTGATAGAGCAGCGCAAAGGCGCCGAGTACGATCAGCGCGACATTCTGGTCGACGCCCGCGACCTTGTTCACCGCGATCGACCCGAGCCAGATGATCGAGGTCAGGTTCACGAAAACGTAGAGCGCGAGCCAGAAGACCGCCATGATCACCGGCAGCGTCCTGCCATACCGCTGCTCGAGGAACTGCGGCATCGTGTAAATTTCATTCTTGAGGAAGATCGGCAGGAAATATTTGCCGACGATCAGCAGCGTCAGTGCCGCCATCCATTCATAGGAAGCGATCGCAAGGCCGAGCGCATAGCCCGATCCAGACATGCCGACGATCTGTTCGGCCGAGATGTTCGCGGCGATCAGCGATGCGCCGATCGCCCACCAGGGCAGCGATTTAGAGGCAAGAAAATAGTCGGACGTATCCTTCGCATGCCCGGCCTTTTCGCGGCTCACCCATTGCGCGAGGCCGAAAATGCCGATGGCATATATGACGATGACGATGATATCGATTTGCGACAGGCCCGACATACGGACTCTCCCCTTGGCTGATTATTGAAATCACATTTATCTGATTTAAATTGCTTGTCTAGCTTCCTGTGCGGAATCAGTGATAAGGCCGGTCAAAATAAGTCAAAATAACGCGTGGAGACGAACGTGGCGAACATGTCGGGACTGGGTATCGAGGATGCGGGGCCGCAGCTGGGGCGCAATCTGACCTATGGCATGCTCGATGCGATCGGGCGCGCGATCGTCGTCGGCGATTATGACGGCGCGACCTTCCCGACCGAAGCCGAACTCGCCAAGCAGCATGGCGTCAGCCGGTCGGTGACGCGCGAAGCCGTAAAGATGCTGACCGCGAAGGGGCTGCTCAGCGCGCGCCCGCGCCAAGGGACGACCGTCCAGCCGACGACCTCCTGGAACCTCTTCGACACCGATGTCCTTCGCTGGCTGCTGGAGCGGCAATTCTCGATCGACCTGCTGCGACAGTTCAACGAACTGCGCGTCGCGATCGAACCCGAAGCGGCGGCGCTCGCAGCCCGCGTCGCGACGGCGGACGATATCGAGCGGGTGAATGCCGGCCTCAAACGGATGGAACGGGCCGAACGCGGCGAGGACGACACGCTGGAAAGCGACATCGCCTTTCATATCGCGGTGCTGCGCGCATCACGGAACCCGTTTTACGCGCAGTTCCGCGACGTCGTCAGCACCGCGCTGCGCACCTCGATCCGATTCACCAATCGCGTCAAGGGGCGCACCGCGAATGTCGCCGACCATGCGGCGGTGCGCGATGCGATCGCCGGCGGCAATCCCGACAAGGCGCGCAAGGCGATGCGATCGCTGATCAGCGACGTGCTCGATCTCATCGACACCGCGAAGCCCGACGGCGCCGCCGGATAAGGCGGCGACGCCCGGCTCGCTATCGCTTCGCCCCCGTGGTCAGGCGGTAGGTCATCACGTTGCGATAGGTTTCGCCCGGCGCGAGGCGGGCGACGGGAAAATTCTTCTGGTTCGGCGCATCGGGGAAAATCTGCGGCTCCATGACGAGCGCGTCGCCCATGCGATAGATTTTCCTGCTCTTGCCGTGGCTCGTCGCGTCGAAGAAGTTACCCGAATACATCTGGAGCCCCGGCTGGTTCGACCAGAGTTCAAACCCGCGGCCCGACGCCGGATCCTCGACGCGCGCCATCAGATGCTGGTCGGCGGTGACCTTGCGGCCGATCACCCAATTATGATCGTAGCCGCGGCCGAAGACGATCTGTTCGTCACCGGCGTCGCGGACGCGGTCACCGATCGCAGTGGGCTTGCGGAAATCGAACACGGTGCCGGCGACCGGACGATATTCGCCCGTCGGGATCGCACCCGAGTCGGTGGGCAGATAGCTTTCCGCCGGGATCGTCACGACATGGCCCATCGCCCCGTTCGCCGAACCCTCGCCCGACAGGTTCCAATAGGCATGATTGGTGATGTTCGCGATCGTCGGGCGGTCGGTCGTCGCGACATATTCGATCCGGAGGTCGTTCTTCTCGTCGAGCGAATAGATCGCATCGACCGTCATCGTGCCCGGATAGCCCTGGTCGCCGTCGGGGCTGACATAGCGTAGCGTGACCGATGCGGTCGGCCCGCTCTTGACCGAGGTCACTTCCCACAAGACCTTGTCGAAACCGAGCGTACCGCCGTGCAGCGCGTTCGCGCCGTTGTTGACCGGCGTCTGCCACGTCTTGCCGTCGAGTTTGAAACGCCCGCCCGCAAGCCGGTTGGCGAAGCGTCCGACGGTCGAGCCGAAATATTGCGGCTTGTCGATATAGTCGGAGAGATTGTCGTAGCCGAGCGCGACATCGGCTTTCTTGCCATCGCGGTCGGGCATCACCACCGACTGCAGCGTCGCGCCAAGCGCGATGACCGTTGCCGAAATCCCGTTGCCATTGGTCAGCGTCACCGCAGGCACGCTACGCCCGTCGGGCATTTTGCCGAAGCTCGATTGCGTTGCTTCCGCGCCAAGTGCAGGCGTCGCTGCGACCAATGCCGCCGCCGCAGCGCCCCAAGCCAGTTTCGTCATTTTCTTCACTCCTCTAACCCCTGTATTTCATTGTCGGCAGGCCGCGGCACCCCGGATCGACCTCGAACAGCGCGCCACCATGTTCCTCCACCACGCCGTCGGACGCCGAGGTGACGAACATCCGGTCGAGGTCGGCGCCCGCAAAGGTGCAGCTGGTGATTTGCGACGCCGGCAGCCCGATATGGCGGTCGAGCGTCCCGTCGGGGGCGAAGCGCATGACTCGCGACGCCCCCCAGCAAGCCACCCAGAGGCCGCCCTCGGCATCGAAGGTCATCCCGTCGGGATTGCCCCAATCCTTCTCGAAGACAATGAACGGCGCAGCTTCGCCGAGCGATCCGTCGTCGTGGATATCGAAGCGAAAGATCGTCCCGCGCGCGGTGTCGGTGTGGAGCAGGAAACGCCCCTCTGGATCGATCGCGGGACCGTTGGCAATCGTATAGGGGCCGTCGACCTGCGTCAGCGCGCCGTCGGGATCGAGCCGGTAGAAGGCGCCCGAGGGGCGGTCACAGGTAACGGGCATCGTCCCGGCCCATATCCGCCCCTTGGCATCGGCCTTGGCATCGTTCAGCCGGTTTGCGGCATTGCGCGGGTCGACCGACGCAATCGGTTCGCGGGCATCGCCATCGAGATCGATGCGAACGATATCGCGGCCGATACCTGCGACGAAGCCGGCCTCCTCGCGCTCGATGATCCACGCCGCATAATGCGGCTGCTCGAAGCTCTCCACGCACTCGCCCGCCAGCGCCATACGGTTGATGCGGCGACCGAGGATATCGACCCAGAACAGCGCGTCGTGCCGCGCGGACCACAAGGGCCCCTCGCCCAGCCGGTCGCGCCGGTCGCGCGCAATCACCCGCACGTCCGGCATCAGTGGCTGTCTCGCGGCAATCCGTGCGTCTGCGCGACGCGTTGATATTTGACCGCCATTTCGAGCACCGCACCGCCGTCGAACTGCCCGGTCAGCGCGCGGTGGATTTCCTGCCACGGCGTCTGCGCGGGCGGCATATAGTCGGGATCAGCTTTCAGCGCCGCACGGCGGCGTTCGAGCTCGGCATCGTCAACCAGCATATTGGCGGTGCGTTTGACTAGGTCGATGCGAATGCGGTCACCCGTCTGCACCAGCGCCAACCCGCCGCCGACAACGGCCTCGGGCGCGGCGTTCAGGATCGACGGGCTGCCGCTCGTCCCCGACTGGCGCCCATCACCGATGCACGGCAGTGCATGGACGCCCGCCTGGATCAGCGCCACGGGCGGACGCATGTTCACAACCTCGGCGCCGCCGGGGTAGCCGATCGGCCCCGCCCCGCGCATGATGAGGATCGAATGGGCATCGGCGCCGAGCGCCGGATCGTCGATGCGACTGTGATAATCCTCGGGCCCGTCGAACACGATCGCGACGCCCTCGAACGCGTCGGGGTCGGCCGAATTGCTCAGATAACGTTCACGGAACTCGGGCGAAATGACGCTGAGCTTCATCACCGCATTGTCGAACAGATTGCCGCGCAGCACGGTCAGCCCCGCCGCGGGTTTCAGCGGCGCGTCGAGCGTGCGGATGACATCGACGTCCTGCGTGTCGGCCTCGCCGATATTCGCCGCGATCGTCTGGCCGTTGGCGGTGAGCGCATCGCCGTCGATCAGCCCCGCACGAAGCAACTGCCCCATCACCGCGGGAACGCCCCCGGCGCGATAGAAATCCTCGGCCAGATAGGCGCCCGCAGGCTGCAGGTTGACGATCAGCGGAATGTCGGCGCCCTGCGTCTCCCAGTCTTCCAGCGTCAGCTCGACACCGATGTGACGCGCAATCGCGTTGAGGTGGATCGGCGCGTTGGTCGATCCGCCGATCGCCGAATTGACGCGAATGGCGTTGAGGAAGGCGGCGCGCGTCAGGATGTCGCTCGGCTTGCGGTCGGCGTGAACCATTTCGACGATCTGCAGGCCGGTGCGATAGGCGCATTCCTGCCGGTCGCGATAGGGCGCTGGGATCGCTGCCGATCCGGGCAGCGACATGCCGAGCGCCTCGGTCAGCGAATTCATCGTCGTCGCGGTGCCCATCGTGTTGCACCACCCCGTCGACGGCGCCGACGAGGCGACGAGTTCGACGAAGCCCTTGTAGTCGATCTCGCCCGCGGCGAGCATTTCGCGCGCGCGCCAGACGATCGTGCCCGATCCGGTCCGCTCACCCTTGAACCAGCCGTTGAGCATCGGCCCCACCGACAGCGCGATCGACGGGATGTTGACCGTCGCCGCCGCCATCAGACACGCCGGCGTCGTCTTGTCGCAACCGACGGTCAGCACGACGCCGTCGAGCGGATAGCCATAGATCGCCTCGACAAGGCTCAGATATTGAAGGTTGCGATCGAGCCCCGCGGTCGGCCGCTTGCCCGTTTCCTGAATCGGGTGCGTCGGAAATTCGATCGCAATGCCGCCCGCGTCGCGGATGCCGTCGCGTACACGCTTCGCGAGTTCGAGATGATGGCGGTTGCACGGGGTCAGGTCGCTGCCGGTCTGGGCGATGCCGATGATCGGCCGCCCTGATTGCAATTCGTCGATACTGAGACCAAAGTTCAGATAGCGTTCGAGATAGAGCGCCGTCATATCCGGATTGCCCGGATTGTCGAACCAGGCACGCGACCGCAACCCCACTTTGCCTTCCGGCCGCGTATTCGCCCCTTCTCCCATATATATCCTTCTCGATGATCATTTCAGGCCATGGCCAGAAGCGGTTGATAACCTGAACCGCGCCGGATAGGAAGCATATATATCAGACAAATAAAAATGGGATGAAGAATAATGATTCGCTTGGGATTGGTCGGCATCGGAAAAATCGCGCGGGACCAGCATCTTCCCGCCATTGAAGCCGACGACCGGTACGAACTCGTCGCGACCGCCAGCCGCCATGCACAGATCGACGGCGTGCCCGGGCATGCCGATATTGCAGCGATGATCGCGGGGAATCACGGACTCGATGCCGTTTCGATCTGTACCCCGCCGGTGGGTCGCCATGCGATCGCGGCGGCGGCAATCGATGCGGGGCTGCACGTCATGCTCGAAAAGCCGCCCGCCGCGACGACCACCGAAATCACCGCGCTGGCCGATCTGGCGCGGGAGCGCGGCGTCACCCTGTTCGCCACCTGGCATTCGCGCGAAGCCGCTGGCGTCGCGGACGCGCGCGCCTGGCTCAGCGACAAACATATCCGCACTGCGCATATCCGGTGGAAGGAAGATATCCGCCGCTGGCACCCGGGTCAGGAATGGATTCTCGAGGCTGGTGGTTTCGGCGTCTTCGACCCCGGCATCAATGCCTTGTCGATCATGACCGCGATCCTACCCGCGCCGCTGTTGCTCGACGCGGCGCGAATCGACATTCCCGAGGGGCGCAGCTCGCCGATCGCCGCGACGATGGCGATGCGAAGCGGCGACGCCGCGGTCACCGCCGACCTCGATTTCCTGCAGACCGGGCCGCAAAGCTGGGACATCGAGGTCGAAACCGACGCGGGCACCTTGCGTCTGTCGCTGGGCGGCAGCGTGCTCGAACTGCCGGGCGCCGAACCGATTACCCGCAAAGACGCTGAATATCCGCGCCTCTATGCGCGTTTCGCCGACCTTGTCCAAGCCGGCGAAAGCGACGTCGACATCCGCCCGCTCCAGCTTGTCGCCGATGCCTTCCTCGTCGCCGAGCGGCGCACGGTCGCGCCGTTCCGGTTCTGACCTCGGACGAGAGATCATGATGCGCATCGCAAGCAAAGCTTTGGCCTTCGTCCTCGCTGCGTCGGCCGGCATGTCGCTCGCCAACGCGGCGGATACGCAATCTGCTCCGACGGAGAAATACCGCAAGGACGAGATCGGCCGCATCGTCGAAGTCGCCGGGCGCGAGGCGACCGCCTGCCCCCGCCAGACCGGGCGCACCGCCGTCCTGCTGATCGCGGGACAGAGCAATTCGGCCAATCATGGCGCCGAGCAGTTTTCGAGCGCGCATCCGGGCAAAACCTTCAACTATTTCGCAGGCCACTGCTACCCTTCAGCCTCGCCGTTGCTCGGCGCAACCGGGATGCGCGGCGAAAGCTGGACCCCGCTCGCCGACCGGCTGATCGACGCGGGCCTGTTCGATCGCGTGATCATCGTGACGACCGGAATCGGCGGCACCAGGATCGCGCGCTGGCAGGAGGGCGGCGACCTCAACCGCATGATGCTTGGCGTCGTCGCCGACCTGCAGCGTCATTACCGTATCACCCATTTCCTCTGGCACCAGGGCGAACGTGATCTCAATCTCGGTACGACCGGCGCCGCCTATGCCGCGAGCTTCCGATCGCTCGCCGCGAGTCTTCGCGCAGCCAAGGTCGATGCGCCGATCTTCATCTCGGTGGGCAGCCGGTGCGGCCAGCCCGGCGACTGGAAGGACGAGGACGCCATCACGACCGCGCAGCGCGGTCTGGTCGATCCTGCGAAAGGCCTGTTCGCAGGTCCCGAGACGAACCTGCTCGTCCCCCCGGAAAATCGTTATGACCGCTGCCATTTCGCGGGCGTCGGCCAGCGCGCCTTCGCCGACGCATGGGTGCGCATCCTCACCGATCAGGCACGCCGCGCCCGCTGACCCAAAAAAGCCCGCCACCCCGGACGGGATGGCGGGCATGTGGGAGAGCAGAGAAAAGGGGCCTCGGCGACCTAGTCGCCCGCGGCGTCGATCCGCGGCACGCCGATCGATCCGGCGTCGCCGATGTCGATCGGGACCAATCCGAAGTGCATGCGCCACGGCGCGGTCGGGTCATTGCCGAACATCGTGTACCAGTAACGCCCCTCCTTATCGCGGAACGCGGTGCCGTGGCCGCCGTGCGGCGCCCCCATGCGGCGCTGCGTATAGGGGCCGAACAGGCTCTTGGAGGTGCCGTACATCATGTCATAGGTGCCGTGTGTGCGCAGCGGGCCGTGCCATTCGGCGCCGGTCAGGAAATAGACGCCGTTCGCCTTGATCAGCCCGTTGCCTTCATAGCCGACATGATCGCCATCGACGTCGACGAGCTGGCGCACCGGCCCCTCGAAACCGCTGCGCGCGGCGTTGAGCTTGGCGATGCTGCCGCCGCCCCACAGAAAATAGAGGCCGTCGTCGTCCTCGAACGGAAAGCCGTCGATTCCCTTGACGAAGAAGCTCTTGGTCACATTCTCGTAAGGCCCCTCGGCCTTGCCGGTCCTGGAACGATAGAGCCAGGTCTTGCCACCGACGCCCTTCTCCATCACCGAGAAGGCGAGATAATAGGTCTTGTCGCGCGCCGACCACATGATCTCGGGGGCCCAGAGCTCGGCGATATTCTTGCCGAAATCATAGCCCATCCCTTCCCACTTCCAGATGAAGCCGACCTCGTCCCATTGCTTGAGGTCGGAGGAGCGCCACAGCTTCACCCCGCCGTCGGGCTTGTGATAGCCATAGCCGTCGAGCGTCCCGACGAGATAATAAGTGCCGTCGCCACCGAGCGCGACCGACGGGTCGCGCATCGTCTCGCTGGTGACGAGCGCCTTGCGCGTGGCAACCGCGCTGTCCTCGGTGATCACCGACGCAGCCTGCCGCAACCGCCCGTCGGGCGCGCGTTCGAGCGGCACCAGCCCGACCTGCTCGCAGAACATCGCGAAGCCGTCGTCGCATTTGGGATTATAGACCGCCGCGATTTTGCCGTCGTCGGTACGGACAACCGAGCCGCGCCCCGCGTGCGGGACCGCGAGCGCGCGCATCGTGAACGGGCCGTAAGGCGTCGGCGCCTCGGCCATGAACAGATCCTCGGTCGCGGTGCGCATCCGCCCCGTCACTTCGCTCGCGGCGAGGATATAGCGGTCGCCGTCGCGGACCATCGTCGCGCCGCGCGTGCCAACGCGCGTACGCACCGGCCAGTCCTTGCCGACCGGCGGATGCTTGGCGAACAGCGCCTGATCGGGCTTCAGGAAGCGCGGCGCTTCGGCGAGCGTGGCGAAGCCCGGCGCCAGCTTCGCGATCATGCCGCCACCCCAGATCAGGTAGCCGGTTCCGTCACGGTCGACGAAAAGCGACACATCCGGCGCGTTCTCGACGAGGCAGGGCGAAGCCTTGAACGCGCCGCCGGGCTGCGCAGCCAGCCCCGTCGCGATGTGCGCGCAGCCCGTCTTGTCGGAGAAAGCGAGATCGAGCTTGTCGCCCGCAACCGTCACCGACGGCGCCAGATAGCGTTCGGACACGTCTCCGGGATCGATACCCTCGCCGGAAATCTTCGCCGGCCCCACGCGCGTCCATTTGATCGCGTCGGGCGAGGTCCACAGTTCGACGCCGTGGCGCGCGCCGCTGCGCAAGCTCGTACCGGTGAGGATCCAGCCGCCGTTCGGCAGCCGCGCAACCGACGCGTCGCCGATGGGCCGCTCGGAAAAGATCGGCGCCACGGGCTTCGCGTCGGATGCGGGCATAACCGTCGCATTCCTGTCCATCGACGGATGGTCGGCGAATATATCGTCGGCCACCGCGGTCTTCATCTTCTGCTGCGCGTCCGCTGACGGCGCCAGGGACAGCGCCGCCAGTGTCAGGCCGGTGATCCAGGTCTTCATCTGCACGGTCATTTACCCTTCTGGAGCGCCTTGAAGTCGTCGAATATCGTATAGTTGGGCGCCGCGCTGCCGTCCGCATTCTTGCGGACCGTCGCCGGCACGAACACGCTGTTGATCAGCCACGGCGTCTTGTCGGGACCGAAATTGTTCGACATCGAGCGCCCCTGCTTGAAACCATAGGTCGCAACCGCCAGCCGTCCGGTGTCGCGGAACATCTTCATCTGGTTCGCGACATAATGTTTGCGGCTTTCGAACCACGGGCTCATCCGCAGGAAGTCGTCCCACTGCTCCCTGGGGAAAGGCGTCTCGAGCGCCGCCTTGATGATCTGCCAGTTCTGCGCGGTGCGCGGCGCCTGATATTTGTCGGCGAAGGCGGGGTTCACCACGCCCTTCATATTCTGCTGCCACCACCAGACGAGCGAGAATTCGGTGACGATGAACGTCTGCTCGGGGCGCATCCGCGGCAGGATATAGTCGAGGAAGGGCTTCGACGCCTGGATCGCCGGGATATGCGGGTGGATGTTGACCCCGTCGAGTTCGGGCGTCGCCTTGACGAACGCCATCCAGCGCTCGGTCGATGCCGTCCGGTTCTTCTTGAGATCCATGCGGTTGAGCGCGCCCATATAGAGGCGCGTCTTGCAGGTCCCCGGGCACGCCTTGGCCCGATAGTCGATCACGCGCTTCGCCATCGCCTCGTAAAAGGCATTGAGGTCGAGGTCGCGGTCCTTCTCGCGGCTTTCGATATAGGGCTCGTTGCCGATAACGAGGATATCGACCTTGCCGATCACAAGCGGCAGCACCGCATCGACACGCGCGAGTTCGCGCTCGAACGCCGGCGTGCCCGCCTTCGGAAAATCGCCGCGATTATAGGGGAATTTCAGCGTCAGGATCGTCTTGTAACCGCGGCCATGCGCATCGAGGATCGCCTTGACCGCGCCATGTTCGGCGGCGCCGCGGTCGAGCTGCGGCATCGGCACGAACAGCCGGACCCAGCTTGCATCGGCCTTTTCGAGGTCGCGGTAATCGACGTCCTCATAATGCTCGTTGAAATTCGCGCCGAGCGCGCCCTGCGCCTGCGCAATGCCCGGCAGGCAGGCAATCGCCGCAACGGCGGCCAACAATCCCCGCATCCTCATCTTCTCCTGATCCTGATCACGGCCGGCTGCGGCCGTCCTTTTCGATTTTGTCGAGCCGCGCCGCGAGCCGGGCGGTGAGTTCGGGCATCTTCGCGGACAGATCGTCACGCTCGCCCGGGTCGCTAGCCAGATTGTAGAGCTGATGCCGCGGCAGCGTGCCGATCGCGTTGCCGTGAAACTCGTGCGGCTCCACGCTGCCGCGAATGAATTTCCAATCGCCGGCGCGCAGCGCGAGAATACGCGCACCGCTGCTCGCGACGGTCGATCCCGTCGTCACCATCAGCTTGGTGTCCTCGACCACATGCTCGCGCCCGCGTTCGCTGCGCCCCATCAGCGGCACCAGCATGTCGAAGCTGTCGACTGCGACGTCCTGCGGCAGCGCCTGCCCCACCAGCGCGGCGAGCGAGGCGAGCATGTCGACATGGTCGACCAATGCCTCCGACACATGGCCTTCGCGTACATGCCCCGGCCAGCGGACGATCATCGGCACGCGCGTGCCGCCCTCATAGATGCTGTACTTGCCGCTGCTATACGGCCCCGACGGCTTGTGATCGCCTGCGAGTTCGACCGCCTGGTCCGCATAACCGTCGAACAGGATCGGGCCATTGTCGCTGCTGAGGATGACGAGCGTGTCGTCGGCGATTCCGAGCTCGGCAAGCTTGTCCATCAGCGCGCCGACGGTCCAGTCGAACTGGACGATCGTATCGCCGCGCGGCCCCATGCCCGATGCCCCGACGAAGCGCGGATGCGGCGCGCGCGGGACGTGCGGCTCGTTCATCGCGAAATAGAGGAAGAAGGGATTGTCCCTGCGCGCACTTACGAAATCGATCGCCTTGCCGAGGAGCCGGTCGGTCAGCTCCTCGTCGGTCCAGCGCGCCGACTGGCCGCCGGTCATATAGCCGATGCGGCTGATGCCGTTGACGATCGTGTTCGAATGTTCGGGATCGCCCCTGAATTTCAGCCGCTCGGGATGTTCGGCTCCGGTCGGCTCGTCACCGACCTTTGCCTTGTAATCGACGCGGATCGGATCGGCGGGATCGAGGTTCACGACGCGCCGGTTCTCGATCAGCACCGTCGGCACGCGGTCGAGCGTTGCGGGCATGAAATAACCATAGTCGAAGCCGACATCGAGCGGGCCGGGCGCGATCTCGCCGTTCCAGTCGACCTTGCCGTCGCCGAGCCCCAGATGCCATTTGCCGACGACGCCGGTCGCATAGCCTGCCTGTTTCAGCATGTGCGGCAAAGTGAACTGGCCGGGGCGGATCAGCGCGGGCGCGTCGCCCGGCAATATCTGCGTTCCCGAGGCGCGCCAAGCATAATCGCCGGTCAGCAGCGCGTAACGCGATGGCGTGCAGGTCGCCGAGGGTGAATGCGCGTTGACGAAGCGCGTCCCGTGCGCCGCGAGCCGGTCGACATTGGGCGTCTTCAGCGCCTTTGCGCCATAGCAGGAGAGGTCGCCATAGCCGAGATCGTCGGCATAGATGACGATGATATTGGGCCTCGTGCGCGGCGCGGCCGCCAAGGCGATACGCGGCACCGCGGCCAGTCCCGCGCCAGCCAGCAGCAGCGCCCGACGCGACAATATGGACTTCAAGACCCTCTCCCGTTCGCTTGAGTAGGATATATCTGATTTATTTGAGGCGCGCAACGCGGCTGGGCTATTTCGCCTGCATTCGCCGGAAATCGTCGATCCAGGCATAGTTGAACGCCGCGGTGCCATCCGCATTCGGACGGATCGTGCGGCCCGCATAGACGCTGTTGAGCAGCCACGGCGTCTTCTTCGGGCCGAAATTGTTCGACATCGAACTGCCCTGCTTGAAACCGTATGTCGCGACCGCCAGCCGGCCGGTATCGCGGAATATCTTCATCTGGTTGGCAAGATAATGTTTCCGCCCCTCGAACCACGGACTCATCCGCAGGAAATCGTCCCACTGCTCCTTGGGGAAAGGCGTCTCGAGCGCCGCCTTGATGATCTGCCAGTTCTGCGCGGTGCGCGGCGCCCGATATTTGTCGGCAAAGGCGGGCGCGACCGGCTTTTCCAGATTCTGCTGCCACCAGCCGACGAGCGAGAATTCGGTGACGATGAAGGTCTGCTCGGGCCGCATCCGCGGCAGGATATAATCGAGAAACGCCTTCGACAGCTCGATCCGGGGCACATGCGGATGGATGTTGACGCCGTCGATCTCCGGCGTCGCCTTGACGAACGCGAGCCAGCGTTCTGTCGACGGCGTGATATTCTTCCTGAGGTCGAGCCGGTTGAGCGCGCCCATATAGAGTTTCGTCTTGCAGTCGCCGCCGCAATTGGCCTTGCGATAGGCGATGATGCGGCCCGCCATCGCTTCGTAAAAGGCGTTGAGGTCGAGATCGCGGTCCTGCTCGCGCGTTTCGAAATAGGGCTCGTTGCCGATCACCAAAATATCGACCTTGCCCATCACGAGGGGTAACACCGCGTCAAGCCGGGCCACCTCGCGCGCGAACTCCGCACTTCCCGCCTTCGGAAAGTCGCTGTGGTTTTGCGGCCATTTCAGCGTGAAGATCGTCCTGTATCCCCGCGCGCCGGCTTCCAGCGTCGTGCGGATCGCGCCATGCTCGGCCGCCCCGCGATCGACCTGCGGCATCGGCAGAAACAGACGTATCCATTCCGCCCCGGCGCGATCGAGTTCGCCATAATCGACATCCTCATAATGCTCGTTGAAATTCGCGCCGAGCACGCCCTGCGCCGAAACACTGCCCGGCTGTAGCGCCAGCGCAGCCCCGGCCGCGAGAATCCAGCTCTTCGACATATCGCTCCTCCCCATATCAAGCCGCAATCTTGACTCATCTTAATTATACGATAATACAGATATAACGATGACGTAAGACTGGGCAAGGGAGGAAGGGATGAAATCGTCACGGCGCACGCGTCGATGGGCGATCGGGGCGGCAGGAGCCGCCCTTTTCGCGATGCTCGGCGCCGGCATTACCTCCGCCCCCGGTTTCGCCCAGACCCGCCCGCCGGTGAAATCGGACCGGCAAGCTCCGGCGAAACGGCCGAACATCCTGTTCATCCTGATCGACGACATGGGCTATGCCGATCTGTCGCTGACCGGCAACAAGCTCGTCGCGACCCCGAACATCGACGCGCTCGCCCGCGACGGCATGGTGATGACGCAATTCTATGACGCGGCGCCGATCTGCTCGCCATCGCGCGCCGGTTTCATGACCGGCCGCTTCCCGGCTCGCGACCGCTTCGGCACCTACATTCACGACCGCAAGCGCAACCGCGAGTTCGGCCAGGCCGACTGGCTCGACCCCGCGCTGCCGGTCCTGCCGCGCCTGATGCGGCAGGCGGGCTATACCACCGGTCATTTCGGCAAATGGCACCTCGGCGGCGGGCGCGACATCGGCGACGCGCCGCTTCCCTCGGCCTATGGCTTCGACGAAAGCTATACCCAGTGGGAAGGCCTCGGGCCGCGCGTCTTGCCGACCGATCTCACCAACCGGCTCGGGCAGCAAAGCGCCGAGCTTGGTCAGGGACCGGTCGAATGGCTCCCCCGCGCGGAGATCACCGGCCGCTTCGTCGACAAGACGCTCGATTTCGTCGGGCGCAGTAAGGACCGCCCATGGTTCGCGCAGCTCTGGCTCACCGACATGCACACGCCGTGGGTTCCCAGCGCCGGGCAGCTCGCCGCAACAAAAGGCAAGGGCGCCACACCGCGCGAGGACGAGTTCCTCGCGGTCCTCGTCGCGATGGACGCCGAGATCGGCCGGCTCGTCGACGGCCTGCGACGGGCGGGCGAACTCGACGACACGCTGATCGTCTTCACCTCGGACAATGGCCCCACCATCGGCGCCAACACACCGGGTTCGGCGGCGCCCTATCGCGGCCGGAAGGCGAGCTTGTACGAGGGCGGCATGCGCCAGCCGCTGATCGTCCGCTGGCCCGGCCATATAGCAGGCGGCGGACGCGACGCGCGGAGTGTCGCGCAGGCGGTTGACCTGCTTCCGACGCTCGCCGCGATCTCCGGCGCGACCAAGCCGGCGGGGATCGACGGCATCGACATTTCCGCTGCCTGGCGCGGACGGCCCATCACCGCGCGTCCCGATATCTACAGTCATATCGCCCGGCCCGGCGGCGAAGCCTTCGGTCCGCTCTATTCGATCCGCTCGGGTCCCTGGAAACTATTGATGAATGCCGACGGCAGCGGAGCCGAACTCTACAATATCGAAGAGGATCCGCAGGAACAGCGTGATCGCAAGGCCGAGGCTCCCGCGATCACGACAAGGCTGTCGGCGCAGCTCTCGAAATGGATCGCCGGCCTGCCGCCGCCAGCCTTGCCGCGACGCCGCGCGATGTAGTGCGCGGCCAAGGTGCCGGCCGAGGCTTCCTGCTTTATTTTATCATATTAATTCCATAAGTGACCGACAACCAAGGGGGAGAGTTAAATGCGAAACCGAATAATCCTGGCGTGCACGACGTCGGCTCTGGGGCTTCTGGCCATGCCGTCGGCTGCGCTGGCGCAGGATCAGGACGCGCAGATTACGGTCGATTCGGCGCCGGACGATCCGACGGCCGACGACGCGATCGTCGTCACCGCGATCCAGCGCAGCCTCGAAACGTCGCAGGCGATCAAGGAGGATTCGGACCAGATCGTCGATTCGATCGTCGCAGAGGACATCGGCAAGCTGCCCGACGTGACCGCGACCGAATCGCTCGCCCGCATCACCGGCGTCCAGGTCGACTATGCCAATGGCACCGCCGCCGGCACCCGCGTGCGCGGCCTGCCGAACATCACGACGACCTATAACGGACGCGAACTCTTCACCGGTCAGGGCCGCGCCGTCGCACTGCAGGATTTCCCGTCGAGCAGCATCGCACGCCTCGACGTCTACAAGTCGGGGAGCGCCAATCTCCTCGAACCCGGCGTCGCCGGCCTGATCGACGTGCGCGCCCGCAAGCCGCTCGACTTCAAGGGCGACCGCATCGCCGGCGGCATCAGCGGCGTGCACTGGAAGCAGTCGCAAAAGCTCGGCGTCGACGCGAACCTTTTGCTCAGCAAGCGCTGGGAGACGGGCATCGGCGACATCGGCTTCCTGATCGAGGGATCCTACACCGACCTCAAATTCCTCGATTCCGCGCGCAACGTCGCGCAGGCGATTCTCAGCCGCGACGTCGCCGGCCTTGGAACCATCCGCTATCCGTCGTTCGTCAACATCAACTATAACACGGCCGACCGCTACCGCCCGTCGGTGGCGACCGCGCTGCAATGGCGCCCGAGCAACGAGCTCGAATTCTACGCCGACTTCCTGTTCCAAGGCTATCGCAGCGACGGCTATGGCAGCAACCTCCAGATCAACTCGGGCGTCCAGGCCAATCTGACCGATATCGAGCTGTTTCCCGGCACCAACAAGGTCAAGAGCATGACCGCGACCGCCGGCGGCATCCCGACGGGCAACCAGAATATCGTCACCGGCAAGACCGACACCTATCAGGCCGGCACCGGTTTCATCTGGAAGCGCGACGGTCTGAAGATCACCGGCGACGTGGCCTTCACCGATTCGACCTTCACGCGGCGGACGACGCAGTTCAACTATTCGCTCGTCGTACCGCAGCCGACGCGCACCTTCGATTTCGAAACCGACGTCGGCGCGGGCGGCGGCTCCGTCGTTGTCGACAATTTCCCCGTCAACGATCCCGCCCGCTACCGCATGGTGGGGCTCGGCGAAAATGGCGAGCGCAATCATGGCCGCGACTGGCAGGGTCGGCTCGACCTCGACTACCGGATGGGTCCGACGGGCATCACCAACATCCAGGCCGGTGTCCGTTTCAACAGCCGTGACTTCGATTTCGCCAATTATTCGGAAAGCGGCACCGCGGCGGCGGGACGCTTTTATTCGCTGCTGCCGCTCGAATACAGCACCGTCGCGCCCGGTTTCCGCGGCGACAAGGTGCCGGTCACGCGCGTCTTCCTGACGCCGACAGCCGACAGCATCATGGAAAATCTCGACTTCCTGCGCTCGATCAGCGGCGGGCGCACCGAGGTTCCGCCACTCGAGCAAGTCTATTTCGGGAATGAAAAGGGATATGCCGGCTATGTCCAGGGCCGTTACGCCTTCGACCTCGGCAGCATGACCGTCGACGGCCTGGTCGGTCTGCGCGCCGTGCGCACCGAAACCGATATCAACGGGTTCGACCGTGTGACCGAGGGCGGCGAGACGATCCTCCGGCCGGTATCGCGCAGCAAATCCTATAATGATTTCCTGCCCAACGTCAGCGCGCGTCTGCGTCTGACGCCCAAGCTGCAGCTTCGCCTCGCCTTCACCGAAACGCGGACGCGTCCGGGCTTTGGCGACCTCAACCCGTCGCTCACGATCGGCGCGCCGGCGACGATCTGCACGCCCAGCCCGGACAATCCGGAGGCGGGGCCGAACAATCCCAATTGCGTCCGCACCTCGAACGGCGGCAATGCCGACCTCGACCCGATCAAGTCGCAAAACTATGACGCGTCGCTCGAATGGTATTTCTCGCGCGGCGGCTCGCTGACGCTCGGTGTGTTCCACCGCGACGTGACCGGCTTCATCTCCGACTTCACGACCGATGTCGAAGACGCCGAATTCGGCCGGCTGCGCGTGACGCGGCCGTTCAACGGTGGTGAAGGGCGACTGCGCGGCATCGAGGCGGCTTTCCGTACCTTCCTTCGCTTCCCGCAACTGCCCGAATGGCTGCAGAATTTCGGCGTGCTCGCAAATTACACA
Source organism: Sphingopyxis sp. (assembly GCF_016463645.1). Taxonomy (GTDB): domain Bacteria; phylum Pseudomonadota; class Alphaproteobacteria; order Sphingomonadales; family Sphingomonadaceae; genus Sphingopyxis. The sequence continues at coordinate 27,627 of NZ_JAEMQX010000023.1, forward strand.
TATATCGACCACGGGACCGAATTGCCCGAGGCACTGGCCGCAACCCTTCCGGGCAAGCAACGGATCGCAGGCGTGTCGAACCATATCGCCAACGCGTCGGTCTTCTACGAGAACCGGTCTTTCTCGGCCCGCCTCTCGTACAACTATCGCTCGGACTTTGTGGTCGAATATAACCGCGTGAACGATCCGACGCTCGGCGCGGCGGTGCTGGGCCCGACGCTGCCGGTGGTCGAGGACGGCCGTGGCAGCCTCGATTTCAACGCCACGCTCGATCCGACCGAGAATGTCACCATCTCGTTCAGCGCCACCAATTTGCTGGGCGCAGCGGCGACGAACCACCGGCAATATGACGCCGACGGCAACACCTATCCGTGGCAGACTCGTTTCCTCGAGACGATCTACCGCGTGGGCGTCCGCTTCCGCTTCTGATCCCCTACTCCTCGGGATCCATCGGCCCGCAATCGCCACCGGCGATTGCGGGCCTTCTTTTCCGGATGCACGGCGCGGGCTCACCGCTTCATTCTTCGCCAGCCGCTTGCGCCGCCCGCTTGCGCTTGCCTTTCGCGCGCTTGCCCTTGCCCGGCCCCGGCGCGGCGCCGCCTTCGAGGCGCCCCTTCACCACCCCGCCGTCGACCTTCTTCGTCCAGGGATCGACGAAGCTGCTCGCCGCCCAATCCTCCCATTGCTTCGCCATGCGCGCAGCGATGTCGGGGTGCTTTGCCGCTAGGTCGCGCGTTTCGGTGCGATCGGCGTTCATGTCATAGAGCCGCCAGGGCGCGCCGAGCTGCGCGACGAGCTTCCACCGGCCGTCGCGAACCGCCTTGTTGCCCTCATGCTCCCAAAAGATCGGGACGTTGCGGGCCAGCGGTTCGCCCTCGAACGCACCGGCAAAGCTGCGGCCGGACATGGGGCGAATGTCGTGTCCATCGAAGCGCGCGGGATATTTTGCCCCCGCCAGCTCCGCCAGCGTCGGCATGACGTCGACGAGATGACCGGGCTCGCGCACCAGCGTGCCCCGAACCTTCGCGTCGATACCCGCGGGCCACGATGCGATCATCGGCGTCGCGATCCCGCCTTCTTCGGCATAATGCTTGAAAAAGCTGAACGGGGTGTTCTGGAGCGTCGCCCAGTTGAGCCCGACCCAGACATTCGAATCCTTGCCGCCCCACGGCGCCGCACCGGTCCGCCCGTCGGGGCCGCTTTCGGCATTGCCGCCGTTGTCCGACATGAACAGGATCAGCGTATTGTCGAACTCGCCGCGTGCCTTGAGGTCGGCGACCAGCGTCCCGATCGCCTTGTCCATGCGCGAGATGGCGGCGGCATAAACCGCCATGATCTCGTCGAACCGCTGTTTGTCGGCGGCCGACATGCTGTTCCAGTCATAAGCCTCGGGAAGCACGTCGGGCAGCGTTGCGTCCGCCGCGACAAGTCCCATCTTTTTCTGGCGTTCGAAACGGTCGCGGCGCAGCTGTTCCCAGCCGACCATATATTTGCCCTTGAACTTCGCGATGTCTTCGGCGGGTGCCATCACCGGAAAATGAACCGCGGTCAGGGGCAGGTAGAGGAAGAAAGGTTTGCCGGCCGCCTTTGCCTCGTCGACGAAGCGCACGGTCCAGTCGACCAGCATGTCCGATGCGTACCATTCGCCTTTTCCGACTTCGGGCGAATCGGTCGGCACCTGCCTGCCGTCGATCGTCACCGATGCCCGTCCCGGGCCGGGCTGCCCGGGAAAATAGGTTCCGCCCTTCTGGAACATCGACCGGTCGAATCCGACCGCCTTTGGCGGCGTGCCATGCTGCGCGCCGACATGCCATTTGCCCGCCATGCCGGTGAAATAGCCGGCGGGTTTCAGCACCTCGGCGATGGTGACCGCGCGATCGGCGATCCGCCCCTGAAACCCTCCGAGGCCCGGACGGACGACATTGTCGAGCCCGCCGACGCCCGCTTCGTGCGGATAAAGACCCGTCAGCAGCGAGGCGCGCGACGGGCTGCACCGCGCGCTGTTATAGAATTGCGTGAAACGGACGCCGCTCGCGGCAAGCGCGTCGAGATTGGGCGTCGGGATTTCGCTGCCATAGGGGCCGATGTCCGAAAACCCCATATCGTCGACCAGGATGACGATCACATTGGGGCGCTTGGCCGCCTGGGCTTTCGTCGATGCAGCCGCATGGACGGGTGCCTGTACCGTTGCCGCGATCGCATTGGGTCCGGCAAGCAGCGCCAGCGCACTCACGCCGGTGATCGTACCGAGAACGCCGCTTTTTACGAACTTCATCATTTTCGCGCATATCCTCATCCAGGCCCGAAGGCGTAAATCCGCCTATTAATCTTATAAAAATATGTCGCAGAATTATGTTATGCCGCGAGCCAACGCCGATTGCCGGTCTTGCTCGTCGGCACGAGCTGTTGCGGCAGGCGGCCGGCACCGTCGATAGGGCAACCCGCCGGACGCACGGGCTGACCCGGATCGGGGTCGGACCGCTGCCATGGCGCGGATGATCGCTCCGGATCGGCGCCGAAACCGGGCGGATCGCGCTGGGCTTCGGCGCCAGCCCGCGGCAGCCTTGGCGGGTGACCGAAACGGGGGGCCATATCCATCTGATCCTGCCGGACCCGACCGAGCGCGCGGCCTGTTTTCGCACGCTGGCAGCGGGAACCGAACGGATCGTTCGCAGCTTTGCGAACGCCGACGCGTGGATCGAGGCGGCCGGCGACGAAACATGCGCGATCCTGCTTTTCCGCTGGGAACAACCGGGCCGGACCGACGGCGCGGCGTTGCTCGAACGGATCGCGGGGCGCGCCGGCATCATCGCCTTCGTCGCGGCCGAGCGGCTGAGTATCGCCGAATCGCGCACGATCCTGCGCGGCGGCGCACAGGACCTGCTCCCCGCGCCGCTCGATCCGCGGCTCGTCCGCCGCACGATCGACGCGGCGCTCGCCGACTGGCACGCACGGAGGCGCGCGCTCGACCGGCATCGCGAGGCCGAAACCCGGCTCGCAGCGCTGACCCCGCGCGAGCGCGATATCCTCGAGGCCATCGCGGCGGGGCTCGGCAACAAGGCCATCGCGCGTCAGCTCGCGCTCAGCCCCCGCACCGTCGAGGTTCACCGCGCCAACATCATGCGCCGCGCGGGCGCGGGCAATGTCGCCGAGCTGCTGCGGCTGCAGTTCACCGCCGAATATGCACGCGGGGTGGCGGCCGATCCGGTCCGTTTCGGTGCATGATCGCGAAGGGAACCCGGCCGGACGCGATGCGTAGCGCCTATAAGGAAATGGAACGGCGTACCGCCCCTGAGTTGGTCCCCACGGGCGCCGCCGTTCATGAGCACAAGGTCAACCCCACCTGACCGCGTGCGAACGACAGGGCCGGCAGGGATGTTCCTTCCTGCCGGCCCTATTGCTGTCCGGCCACGAGCGCGCGCTGTTCGGCCCGGCCCATCGAGAGCAGGATCGGGTCGGTCGCCTGCCGCGCCATGAAATCCGCCTTGCTCGCGATCCCCTGCCATCCGATGCCGATCAGCGACTGGCCGATCGCGCCGCCCAGCGTGTCGCCCGGCCCCGGGAGGATGACGACGTCGGGCGCGAACTCCCTGACCGCGACCTGCACCGACAGCGCGAAATCATAGGGCGCGAGTATCTGATGGCCGAAGGTATAATCCCGAACGGCATGCGGATCGGAGGCGAAACGCCGCCAGATATGGCCGCGGCCGTCGACCATGGGGATCGCGGGCGCGCCAAAGAGCGAGGCGGGCAGTTCGGCCTTCGCCTTGTCCGAGCTGCCGAACATCAAGGGCGTGTGAAAGGGACCGTGGCCCGCGAGCCGGAGCGGGTCGCGGCCGGGCATCGGCGGCGTTTCCGCGAGAAGCGCGGCAAGGCCTTCCTCGTTGCCGGCGAGGACGAGCATGCCGCCGAGGTCGATCGACAGGGCGAGGTCGTGACCGGCGCGCGCGGCGATGGAAGCGACGAGCGCCAGAAGCTGGTCGCGCAGGCCCGGAACGGGGCGCCAGTCCTCGTCGACCACTTGCAGGAGAATCTGCCCGCCGGGGCCGTGCGTCTGGCTGTTGAGCCCCATCGCGTTCGAAATGCGGAAACCGTCTTCGACCGACACCGCGCCGCCCAGTGCGAGCGCGCTGTACCAGCCCATCGAATTGCCCGCGACGGCGACGATGTCATACCGGTCGCGGTCGATCGAGAGATAGTCGAGAGCGGTCGCGGTATAGATCAATGGTGCGGCGACATCGCCGCGCATATGCGTCGCGACGCTGAAGCGGTCGGCGCCGTCGAGTTCGGTGACCGTCGGCTGGCCGCGCTCGCGACGCTGCGCATCGAAATTCGCGATCAGCTCGCCGAAGCGCGCGCCGTGGAGCCGCGCGATGCTGCCGAGCTCGCCCTTCCCATAAGTGCCGCGGCCGGGGGCGACGACAAGCGCGGTCTTGCGCGCGCTCATGCGAGCAGCTCCTTCGCGGCGGCATGGATGCTGTCGCGGCTCGGCAGCGTCAGCGTCGCCGCCTTGCCGAGCGGGATGAAGCTGTCGTCGGCAGCGATGCGCGCGAGCTTCTTGCCCGGGGTGCGTTCGACGAAGGTCTCCATCAGCGCCTCGCTCTGCGATCCGGTAATGCGGCATTCGTCGACGATCAGGATGCGGCTGGCGTCGCCGACCGCGGCAACGAGCTTTTCCTCGTCGACCGGACCAAGCCAGCGCAGGTCGATCACGCGCGCCTTGATGCCGTCGGCGGCGAGCAATTTTTCGGCTTGCCGCGACAGGTAATAGCCATTGCCATAGGTGACGATCGCCAGGTCGGTTCCGTCGCCGTGCACGCCGACATCGCCAAAGCGGATCGGCGCGCCTTCGCCGGGGGCTTCGTAGACGCTTGTCCACAAGCCATCGCCCTCCTCGTGAAGGTCGCGGGTCATGTAGAGTGCGATCGGTTCGACGAAGACGACGACGCGCTGTTCCTCGCGCGCGAGGCGGACGCATTCGCGGAGCATCGCGACGGCATCGCGGCCGTTCGACGGCACCGCGAGAATGACGCCCGGAATGTCGCGGAAGACCGCGAGGCTGTTGTCGTTGTGGAAATGGCCGCCGAAGCCCTTCTGATAGCCGAGCCCGGCGATGCGGATGACCATCGGGTTGGTGTATTGTCCGTTCGAGAAGAAGCTCAATGTCGCCGCCTCACCGCGAATCTGGTCCTCGGCATTGTGGACATAGGCGAGGAACTGGATCTCGGGCATCGGAACGAAACCGTTATGCGCCATGCCGATCGCGAGCCCGAGGATCGCCTGCTCGTCGAGCAGGGTGTTGACGACGCGCGCCGAGCCGAAGCGCTGATGCAGTTTCGCGGTGACGTTGTAGACGCCACCCTTGGGCCCGACATCCTCGCCCGCCACGATGATCTCCTCATGCGCGAGCATCAGGTCGGCGAGTGCCCAGCTCAGAAGCCGCGCCATATGCATCGGCTTGTCCATCTGGCCCGCATCGCTGCCGAACATCGCCTTGCGGTCCTCGTCCGAAGGGGTATTCGGCCGGACCACGTCGCGTTTGGGCGGGATCAGGCTGTCCATCACGTGGGCGGGCGTGGTGATCTTGGGGCGAAGGATCGCCGCCTCGGCCTGCCGCGCGAGCGTCGCGCCGATTTCCTCATAGGTCTCGGCGATTTCGGCGGGGCTCATCCAGCCATGTTCGGCCATCAGCGCAGCGCCGGCGAGCAGCGGATCGCGCGCCTCGTCGGCCTCGATCAGGGCCTTCGGCAGATAGGCGCCCTGCACGTCCGACCCCGCGTGACCGTAAAGACGCACAGTCGCCATGTGGAGGAAGACGGGCTTGCGATATCGCCGCGCATGGTCGGCGGCTTCGCACGCGCCGGCATAGGCCGAGACGAGGTCGGTGCCGTCGCATTTGATGTAATGGAGACCGGCGCGGTGGCGGAACTGCGCCTCGATCCACCCGGTCGGGGTGCGCGTCGAGATGCCGATGCCATTATCCTCGCACAGGAAGATCAGCGGCATCGGCGACCCCTGGAACGCCGCCCAGCCCGCAGTGTTGAACGCGCCCTGCGCGGTCGAATGGTTCGCCGAGGCATCCCCGAAGCTCGTCAGCACCACGGCGTCGTCGGGGAGCGGCAGTCCCGTCATGCCGAGGCGGCGCGCGATGCCGATCGAGAAGGCGGCGCCGACCGCCTTCGGCAGGTGCGAGGCGATCGTCGAGGTTTGCGGCGGGATCGCGAGCGGTTTCGAGCCGATCACCTTGTGCCGCCCGCCCGAAATCGGATCCTCGCTCGACGCCGCGAAGCTCAGCAGCATGTCCCATGTCGGCGTCCCGCCCGGAAGCTGGCGCGACCGGTGGAGCTGGAAGGCGTTCGAGCGATAATGAAGGAAGGCCATGTCGGTGACGCGCAACGCCGCGGCGACCGCGGCGTTGCCTTCGTGCCCCGACGATCCGATCGTATAGAAACCCTCGCCGCGTGCCTGCAGGTGGCGCGACAGCCGGTCCATCTGGCGGCTGGTCAGCTGCGACAGGAAGATGTCGGTGGCATCGGCGCGCGACAGCCCGACCGCGACGGGATCGGGCAGGTCGGCGCGGCCGGGCAAGCGCCCTTTCGCCAACGCGCCAAGGAATTTCTCATGTACCGCCTGCGCCGCGTCCACCTGTCTCTCCTGTCGCGCGGCCCATGGTTGCAAACGCAACGATCAGGCCGATTTTGCCGCGCGCTAGAACGGGGCGGTTTCGCGCGCAAGCATCTCTTGCCTTGCCGCGCCCGCTCGCGCTACCACCATATTCGATGCACGATCGGGGCGGGGCCATCTTTTCAACATGATATCCTTGTGGATCGCCCAGGCATCGGCCGCGTCCGAACCGCCCAGCCAGGGTTGGCTGCTCGATCCCGAGCTCGTCGACCCGGGTTATAGCCAGACAATCGCGGGCGGCGAGATCCAGACCGCCTTTCCGCCGCCCCCGCCTCCGCCGTCGCCCACACCCGAATGGCTGAAGTCGCTGCTTCAGGGGATCGGCGATTTTTTCGAATGGAGCGCACCCGCGGCCAAGCCACTGATGTGGATAGCGGTTGCGCTGATCCTCCTCTTCCTTCTCTATCACTTCGTCCCCGCCTTTGCGCGCTGGGTCGACAATATGCGTTTCGGACGGAAAGGCGACGGCGGCGAAGCCGACGATCATATCGGACAGGCCGAAGCGGGCGCGGCGCGGGCGCTGCTCGCTGAAGCCGACGCACTCGCCGCCGAAGGCCGCTTTGCCGAAGCCGTGCACCTGCTCCTCTATCGCAGCGTCGAGGATATCGAAGGGCGCCGCCCCGGCCTCGTCAAACCCGCGATGACCTCGCGCGACCTTGCCGAAGCGCATGATCTGCCGTCGGTCGCGCGCGGCGCGTTCAGCCGCATCGCGCGCGCGGTCGAGATCAGCCTGTTCGGCGGACGCTCGATCGACGCCGGGGCGTGGGAGCAATGCCGCAGCGCCTATGCCGAGCTGACGGTGCCGAAGAACTGGGCACGCGCATGAACGATGCCGCCGCCAACGACCATGGCTTCAACCCGCGGCTGATCGCGGCAGTGGTGGCGATCGGCCTGATCGCCTTCGTCGCGCTCTGGGCGCTGATCGCACTCGGCCCGCAGATCAGCAGCGGCAACGACGGCGGCGGCCATGCGCTGTCGAAGGCGGCGCCGGGCTATGCCGGCATCGTCGACCTCGCCGAGCGTGCCGGCGCCGATGTCGAGCTTCGCCGCAGGGTCGAGACGACGAAATATGAGGAGTATGAGCCGCTGCTCGTCCTCACGCCGACGCATCGCACCCGCGCACCCGAGATCGCCGAACTGCTCGACGCCGGGCGCAGCGGCCCCGTGCTGATCGTGCTACCCAAATGGCAGACGATAGCGATCCCGGGACAGACGCCGAAACCTGGCTGGGTCAGCGCGGGATTGCCGGTGCGGCCCCCCGCGAGGATGCTGCCACCGGCCCATTTCGGTACGGTCGAGATCAAGGCGGCGTCGAGCAAGGCGCAAGAGGTCCCGGCACGTCTCGCGGGCCGCAGCTTCACCGCCCGGCTGCCGCGCGACGTCCAGACGATCACGGGCGAAAATCTCGAAACGCTGATCGCGGGCCCCGGCGGCGGCGCGGTACTCGCGCAGGTCGGCGCGCGCGACCTCTACATCCTTGCCGATCCCGACCTCATCAACAATTTCGCGTTTGCCACACGCGAACGGGCAGTCGCAGGGGCGGCGCTGATCGACGCGATCGCCGAATATGCCGACGCCGACGGTTTTGCGTTCGACGTGACGCTCAACGGCTTCGGCGGTCAGCGCTCGCTGCTCCGCTTCGCTTTCGTTCCGCCTTTCATCGGCATCACGCTCTGCCTGCTGGCAGCGGGGCTGCTTGCGCTGTGGCAGGCGTGGATGCGCTTCGGCCCCGCCCTGAGGCCCGGGCGCGCAATTCCGGTGTCGAAAGCGGCGCTGATCGCGAACAGCGCCGACCTGATCCGGCAGGCGCGGCGCGAACTCGACGGCGCCGACGCCTATGTGAAGAGCCAGCGCACCGCGATCGCGCGGCGGCTGCACGCCCCCGGCGGGCTCGACGATGCCGAGACCGACGCGTGGATCGACCGGCATCTGAAGAAGGGCAGCGATCTCTTCTCCGCGCTCGCGCGGCGCCTGCCGCTCGCGCGCAACACGCATGAATTCCTCGCAGACGCACAGGCGCTGCACGATATCAGGAAGGATCTACTCCGTGACAGCTAATCCCGTGGAAAGCGTCCAGGCGCTCGGTGCCGCGATCGAGGGCGAAGTCGCCAAGGTCGTGTTCGGGCAGGGGCCGCTGACGCGCATGGTGACGATCGCCCTCCTCGCGGGCGGCCACGTCCTGCTCGAAGGCCCGCCGGGGACGGCGAAGACCTTGCTCGCACAGGCGTTCGCCCGCGCCACCGGCCTCGACTTCGGGCGCATCCAGTTCACCCCCGACCTGATGCCCGGCGACATTCTGGGGTCGAACCTGTTCAACTTCCAGACGTCGAGCTTCACCCTGACCAAGGGGCCGATCTTCACCGAGCTGCTGCTCGCCGACGAAATCAACCGCACCCCGCCGAAGACGCAGGCCGCGCTGCTCGAGGCGATGCAGGAACGGCGGGTGACGATCAACGGCGAGCCGCACGCGATGAGCCCGCGCTTCACCGTGCTCGCGACCCAGAATCCGATCGAGCAGCAGGGCGTCTATCCGCTGCCCGAGGCGCAGCTCGACCGTTTCCTGTTCAAGCTGGTCGTCGATTATCCCGACGCCGCCGAGGAGCGGCGCATCGTCGCCGATCATGGCGGGCGCTTCAAAAGCCCCGCGGTTGCCGATTTCGGCGTGACGCAGGTCGCCGACGCCAAGGCGATCGGCGGTGCGATCGACATCATCGCGACGGTGCGGCTCGCGGAGGAAATCGTCGATTATATCGTCCGTCTCGTCCGCGCGACCCGCGAGAGCGCCGACCTCGAATGCGGCGCGTCGCCGCGCGCCGCGACCCTGCTCGCGCGTGCCGCCTGCGCGGCGGCGGCGCTCGACGGACGCGACTATGTGATCCCCGACGATATCCAGCGCCTCGCCGCGGGGGTGCTCCGCCATCGCGTCATCCTGTCGGCGGCGGCCGAGATCGAGGGGCGCAATGTCGAGCAGGTCGTCGCGACGCTGCTCGAACGCGAAGAGGTGCCGCGTTGATCTATCCGACCCGCCGCGCGATCTATCTGCTGCTCGCGGGCGCTCCGATGGCGCTCGCGCTCGGGCTGATCCGGCCCGAGCTGTGGCTGGTCGCGCCCGGCTGGATCGGGGTGATCATCGCCTGCCTGATCCTCGACACGATTGCGGGGGCGAACCCGCGCCACCTGAACCTCGACGCGCGCTTCCCGCATCAGGTCGGCGTCGGCGACCCGTTCGACCTGTCGCTGACCGCGAGCGGCCGCGGCGTCCCGCCAAGCGCCGGGATCGCGCTCGCACTCGACGAACGGCTTGCCGAAGGGGGACGTCTCGCCGGCGACATGCGACGTGCCGGCACGGGCGAGACGCTCGTCCGCACGCTTGCGCTCACCGCCTCGCGGCGCGGGCAGGCGCGCGTCGAGGCGCTGTGGGTGCGCTGGGCGGGGCCGCTCGGACTGGTGTGGAAGCAGCGCAAATTCGATATCGGCGGCGCGATCCATGTCGTCCCCAGCCTGCGCGCGGTCACCGACGAGGGCAGCCGGCTGTTCCAGCGCAACAGCTGGTTCGGCCTGCGCCAGCAGCGCTTCCGCGGCGAAGGCACCGAGTATGAAGCGCTCGCCGAATATCAGCCGGGGATGGACCGGCGCGCGATCGACTGGAACGCGTCGGCACGCCACGTCAAACTGCTCGCCAAGGAATATCGCGTCGAACGCGACAATCGCGTGGTGCTGGCGATCGACAGCGGGCGGACGATGGCCGAGCCCGTCGGCGGCATGCCGCGCGTCGACCGCGCGGTGTCGGCGGCGCTGCTGCTCGCCTATGTCGGGCTGAAGATGAACGACCGGGTCAGCCTCTTCTCCTTTGCCGCAAAGCCGCACGCGTTGACCCCCGCCTATATGCACACGCAGGATTTCCCGGCGCTGCAGCGCGCCGCGAGCCTGATCGACTATGCGCATGTCGAAAGCAATTTCACCCTCGCGCTGACCACGCTGTCGGCGCAGCTCAACCGCCGTTCGCTGATCATCCTGTTCACCGAATTCACCGACGCGACCAGCGCCGACCTGATGATACGCGCCGCCGGGCGGCTGGTGCAGAAGCACCGCCTGCTGTTCGTCGTGATCCGCGACGAGGAAGTCGAAAGCGAGGAACGGCGGCGACCCGAGACCGGCGCCGACGTCACGCGGTCGAACGTCGCCGCGGCTATGCTGCGCGACCGCCAACTGGTGATCGCGCGGCTCCAGCGCCTCGGCGCCGATGTCATAGAGGTGCCCGCCGACGCGATGGGCGCGAGCGCGGTCGAGGCCTATCTCGGCATCAAGAGACAGGGCAGCCTGTGATCCCGCCTGCCGCCCCTGCACGGGCCGTCGACGCCCCGAGCTTCTCGACGAGCCGTTTCCGCGCCGAGCGCGAGGCCGACTGGATCGCCTTCGACCTGTTGCTGACCAAATTGGAGAAAAAGGGCGCGAAAGCACTGGCCAGCGACGAGCTGCTGCAACTGCCCCTGCTCTATCGAGCCACGCTGTCGTCGCTGTCGATCGCGCGCGCGACGAGCCTCGACAAGGCGCTGCTGGATCATCTCGAAGCGCTGTCGATCCGCGGCTATTTCCTCGTCTATGGCGTTCGGGAGAGCCGCTGGAACCGCCTCCGCCGCTTCTTCCTCTATGACTGGCCCGCTGCGGTACGGTCGGTGTGGAAGGAGACGCTGGTCATTTCGCTGATCATCCTGCTCGGCGCACTGACCAGCTATTCGCTCGTATCGAGCAACCCCGAATGGTATTTCAACTTCGTCGACGAGGAGATGTCCGGCGGACGCGATCCGCGCGCCACCGCCGAATTCCTGCAAACGACGCTGGGGCATGGCAAGGCGGCGGCGGAAAAGGACGAAAGCGGGCTGCACGTCTTCGCAACCTATCTGTTCACCCACAACAGCCAGGTATCGATCCTGTCCTTCGCGCTGGGTTTCGCTTTCGGCATCCCGACCATGATGCTCGAATATTATCAGGGCATCGGGCTCGGTGCGATGATGGCGGTGTTTTCCGCCAAGGGGCTGGGGTTCGATTTCGGCGGCTGGCTGTTCATCCACGGCACCACCGAACTGTTCGCTGCTGCCCTGTCTGGCGCGGCGGGCCTTCGGATCGGGACCGCAGTTGTCTTTCCCGGCGCGCGCGGGCGATTGCAGGCCGCGGCACAGGCGGGGCGCACCGCGGGCAAGGTCATGGTCGGCGTGATCCTGATGCTGTTCGCGGCGGGGCTGCTCGAAGGCTTCGGGCGCCAGCTGATCACCGACACGATGCTGCGCTATGCGATCGGTACGCTGATGCTGCTCTTCTGGCTCGGCTATTATTACATTCCGCGTCGCGAGGATGTGACATGACCGCGGCGGCCGCCAACGCGAAGCAGCGTGCCGCAAAGGCAAAGAAAATCCGTCAGTTCGTGACGCCCGAGGGCGTCGATCTCGAGCTCAGGATCGCGAGCGCGGGGCTGCGCTTCGGCGCGCTGCTCGTCGACATGATATTGATCCAGCTTGCGCTGCTGCTTTTCTGGTTGCTGATGCAGTGGATCGGCTTTGCCTCGCGATCCGACGTTACCGAGGTCGTATGGATGCTCGGAGCGTTTCTGCTTCGCACCTTCTGGTTCATCGGCTTCGAGCTTGGTTCGCGCGCCGCGACACCGGGCAAAAGGCTGATGGGCATTCGCGTCGTCGCGCGCGATGGCGGGCGCCTGACCGCAGACGCGGTGGTGGCGCGCAATCTGATCCGCGAGCTCGAACTGTTCCTGCCGCTGATGATGCTCGGCGCGGGCGCCGCCGGGGACATGGTGTCGGGATGGACCATGCTCGCCGGCCTGCTCTGGGCACTGACCCTGAGCCTCTTTCTGCTGTTCAACCGCGACCGCATGCGCATGGGCGATTTGATCGCGGGCACCTGGGTCGTGATGGCCGAGCGTGCGAAGCTCGACGCCGATATCGCGACCGACGCAGCAGGCACCGCGATGACGTTCACCGAGACCGAACTCGCCGTCTACGGCATTTTCGAGCTGCAGGAGCTCGAGCGTGTCCTGCGCGGTCGCGATCCGCGCGCGATGCGCGAGGTCGCCGACGCGATCCGGGCGAAGATCGGCCGCCCCGTCGCCGAAGAGGATGACGTCTTCCTCCTTTCCTATTACCGCCAGCTGAAAGCCCGGCTCGAACGCAAATTGCTGTTCGGCAAGCGTCGAGAGGATAAATATGCCAGCGACTGATATCGGCGTTACCGACGCGCTCCACGCGCGCCGCTCGGTGCGCGCCTTTACCGACAAGCCCGTCGATCCCGCGCTGCTCAGGGAGATTTTCACCGCGGCGCAGCGCGCGCCATCGGGCGGCAATCTCCAGCCGTGGCAGGCGACGGTGCTCACCGGCGAACCGTGGGCGGCGGTCAAGGACGCGGTCGCGGCGCGCATCGCGATGGGGCGCGACGGGCAGGAGCCCGAATATGATATCTATCCCCGCGCGCTCACCGCGCCCTGGACCGACCGGCGCTTCGGGGTCGGCGAGGCGCTCTATGCATCGCTTGGGATCCCTCGCGAGGACAAGGCGGGGCGGCTCGCTCGGTTCATGGACAATTACCGGGGCTTCGGCGCACCGGTGATGCTTTTCCTCCATTGCTCGCGCATCATGGGGCCACCGCAATGGTCGGACATGGGCATGTGGCTGCAATCGGTGATGCTGCTGCTCGTCGAACATGGCCTCGCCAGCTGCCCGCAGGAATGCTGGGCCATGTACGGCGCGACGATCCGCCGCACGCTCGGGCTGGACGACGGGCAGATTTTGTTCACCGGGCTCGCGATCGGCTATGCCGATACCGACGCGGCAGTGAACCGGTGGCCGGTGCCGCGCGCGCCGCTGGGCGAAGTGATTGATTGGCAGGGATTTTGACGATGATCAGCAAGCAGTCGGGTTTTCGCTACGCCATCGCGGGCGCGCTGATGCTTGTCGTCGCGGGCTGCACCGCGATCCCCCAGCCCGCAGCACCGCCGCCCGCACCACAACCGGTCGCGCCGGCCCCGACGCCCGCACCCCTGCCGACTCCGAGCGCCGGTTGGGAGGATCGCACGGTCGACGCCGGCGCATGGCGTTACGACAGCGGCAGCCGCACCGCGGCGTTCCTTCCGGCGGACGGCGCCAGCCCGCTGCTCAGTATGACGTGCGTCGGGAACGGCATTCGCATGACCTCGACGCTCGCGGGCAATGTCAGCTTGCGCACCAGCGCCGGGACCGACCAGATCCGCTTCGACGGCGGTAGCGCCAACCTCGGCAGTCGTGATCCCCGGCTCGACCGCATCGCCTTCAGCCGCGGCCGCTTCGCGCTCGAAACACCGGGCGGTGGCGCGCTGACGCTGCCGGTGCAATCGGAGATCGGGCGGGTAATCGAGGATTGCCGCTAAACTCCTCCCTGTCTCGCAGGCACGGGGAGGATCCGAAAGATCGCTTTCCTACATTATCCGGCTGTGTCAGCCTGACCGCTGGCTCTTTGGATCGTCGATCATCACTCGCGCGCCCATCCATCTTTTGTCGCCTTAAGGCCACAAAGGACACAAATCCGATGCGCGCATGCGGGGCTTTTGTGGCTTTAACCGCCGAGCTGCACCGTTCCGCCCCTGATCCAGCCCCAGCGGCAAGGCCCCTGATATTCGCGGGCGTTCTGCACCGATTTGCCGACGCCGCACATGTCGGCATCGGTGCCGGGCGCGGCGAACACGATGCCGAACCAGCTGTCATTCTCCGCCGCCTCGCACAGCGAGACATTCGCGCCGCCGGCGAGCTTCGCCTTGACCGCGCGCGTCTCGTCCGGCGCCCAATAGACGTCGGTGCCACCCGCCTTGACGCGGCTGATGCTCGAACAGGCGGGCAGGCTCGGCCCCTCGGTCCCGATCATCACGGCGCGCGTCGCGAGCGGTTCACCCGCAACGACAGGGGCGTTTTCGGCTGGCGGCGCCGGCTGGCTGCACGCGGCGAGCGAAAGGGTGAGGACGGCGGCGAGGGGTGAGGCGAGACGTTGTTTCATGAATGCGAAACTAGCCGTCGCGGCGCCCCCGCGCAACGCTCGTCACCACAGGTGCAAGAGCCGCATTTTCGCTTGGGTTTTACCGCCTCCGACCCTATATAATCGCTATGACAGACACCCCCGAGAACAGCGCGCCCGAAAGCGCCCCGAAACAACCCAACGCAAATGCCTATGGCGCCGATTCGATCAAGGTTCTGAAGGGCCTCGACGCCGTGCGCAAACGGCCGGGCATGTATATCGGCGACACCGACGACGGGTCGGGCCTGCATCACATGGTATTCGAGGTTTCGGACAATGCGATCGACGAGGCGCTCGCGGGACATTGCGACCTCGTCCTGATCACGCTGAACAGCGACGGATCGGTCAGCGTCGAGGACAATGGCCGCGGCATCCCGACGGGCATCCATGCCGAGGAAGGGATTTCGGCGGCCGAGGTCATCATGACCCAGCTCCACGCGGGTGGTAAGTTCGAGAACACCAGCGACGACAATGCATACAAGGTATCGGGCGGCCTGCACGGCGTCGGCGTCTCGGTCGTCAACGCGCTCAGTGAATGGCTCGAACTGACGATCTGGCGCGATGGCGAAGAGCATTGGATGCGCTTCGAACATGGCGATTCGGTCGCGCCGCTGAAGGTCAACGGCCCCGCGCCTGCGGGCAAGAAGGGCACGCGCGTGACCTTCCAGGCGTCGACCGAGACGTTCAAGAACGTCACCGAATTCGATTTCGAGAAGCTTGAGCATCGTTACCGCGAGCTCGCCTTCCTCAATTCGGGCGTGCGCATCAAGCTCGTCGATGCGCGCCACGCCGAACATGAGACGCACGACCTCTTCTACGAAGGAGGAATCGCGGCGTTCGTCAAATATCTCGACCGCAACAAGAATGCGCTGCTGCCCGATCCGATCGCGATCAGCAGCGAGCGCGACGGCATCGGCATCGACGTCGCGCTCGAGTGGAACGACAGCTATTATGAAAATGTCCTCTGCTTCACGAACAACATCCCGCAGCGCGACGGCGGCACCCATCTTGCGGCGTTCCGCGCCGCGCTGACGCGCACATTGAACGGCTATGGCGAAAAGTCGGGGATGCTGAAAAAGGAAAAGGTGTCGCTGACCGGCGAGGACATGCGCGAAGGCCTGACCGCGATCGTCTCGGTCAAGCTGCCCGATCCCAAGTTCAGCTCGCAGACCAAGGACAAGCTCGTCTCCTCCGAAGTGCGCCAGCCGCTCGAAAGCCTGATGGCCGACCGGATGACCGAATGGCTCGAGGAAAATCC
>NZ_JAEMQX010000117.1 GCF_016463645.1 Sphingopyxis sp.
CGCACCGCCTCGGTGATCAGGAAATTCTTGACGTCGAGATTGTAGAGGCATGTCGGGTGGAACTGCATCATCTCCATGTTCGAGACGCGGCAGCCGGCGCGCCACGCCATCGCGATGCCGTCGCCGGTCGCGCCCCTCGGCGCCGTCGAGAACTGGTAGACGCGCCCCGCGCCGCCGCTCGCAAGGATCGTCGCGCGACCGACATGCGCGCGCACCTTGCCGCTCTTCTCGTCGAGCGCATAGACGCCCCAGACGCGTCCCGATCCCGAATAGCGCTCCTCGTGCCGCCCGGTGATCAGGTCGATGCACGCCTGCCCGGGCAACAAAGTGATGTTCGGGTGCGCCTCGGCGGTCTTCAGGAGCGCCGCCTGAACCGCCCAGCCGGTCGCATCGTCGACGTGGACGATGCGGCGGTGCGAATGGCCGCCCTCGCGCGTCAGGTGCAGCGCTTGCGCCTCCTTGTTGAAGGGCACGCCCATCTCGACGAGCCGCTCGATCGCGTGCGGCGCATTCTCGACGACGAACTCCACCGTCTCGCGCCGGTTGAGCCCGGCGCCCGCGACCATTGTATCCTCGATATGATTCTCGAAGGTGTCGCCCGCATCGAGCACCGCGGCGATCCCGCCCTGCGCCCACGCTGTCGATCCGCCGGTAAGTTCGCCCTTCGCAAGCACGAGCACGCGGCAATGATCGGCGAGCGCGATAGCGGCGGTCAGCCCGGCCGCGCCCGAGCCGACGATGATGACGTCGTGGGCGACCGGCTCAGCCATTCGCCGCGCGCGTCAAATTCAGGAACACATCTTCCAGATCGGCCTCGCGGGTCGACACGTCTACGATGCCGTGGCCCATCGCATTCACCGCCGCGAGCACCTCGCCGGCGTTCATCCGGTCCTTGTTATAGCTGATCGCCAGCCCGCGCTCGCCCTCGCGCTCGACCTTCTCGAACGCCGGGTGCGTCGGCAATACCGTGACGTCGGCGTCGAGCGTCACGACGACGATCTTCTCGCGCGCCATGTCGACCAGTTCGCGCGTCGGCTTGTTCGCGATCAGCTTGCCATGGTTGATGATCGCGATCCGGTCGCAAAGCTCCTCGGCTTCTTCCAGATAATGTGTCGTCAGCACCACGGTGACGCCGCGATCGTTCAGGGACTGCACATATTCCCAAAGCTGCTGGCGCAGTTCGATATCGACCCCCGCGGTCGGCTCGTCGAGCACGATGATCGGCGGCGAATGCACCATCGCCTTCGCCACGAGCAGCCGGCGTTTCATGCCGCCCGACAGGGTGCGCGCATAGGCGTCGCGCTTGTCGCCGAGATGCACGGCGGCGAGCAGCTCGTCCGAAATCCGTTTGTCCTTCGGCACGCCGTAGAGCCCAGCCTGATTCTCGAGCGTCTCATACGGCGTGAAGAAAGGATCGAAGACGATCTCCTGCGGCACGATGCCGATCGAATATTTGGCGTTCCGGGGGTCGGCGTCGATATCGAAGCCCCAGATGCTCGCCGATCCGCCGGTCTTGTTAACCAGCCCGGCGAGGATATTGATCAATGTCGACTTGCCCGCGCCGTTCGGCCCGAGCAGCCCGAAGATCGTCCCTCGCGGCACATCGAAACTGACATTGTCGAGCGCCTGCTTGCCACCGGCATAGAGTTTGGAGACGGCGTCGATGCGGATGGCGGCTTCACTCATGGCGCCTCCATAGCCGCGCACCAAGGCATGCGAAAGCCCGCTAATTTTTCGTGAGAGCGGCATTAACGCTAAATTGGAAACTCGCCGCTAGAACCGGGCTGGTGAGGACCAGCCACATCTCCTGCCCGCTGCCGATGCAGCGCGGCCCAGCCGCCTTTGCGCTCCTGATCGCATCCGTCGCCGCTTTGCCGGCAACGGCGCAAGGCAGTACGCAGGCCCAGGCCGAAGCGATCGTGCTTCGCCCGCTTTCCTTCTTCAAGGTCAACGATCTCGATTTCGGCGACATCATCCCGTCGGCGAGCGCGGGGACGGTGACGATCGAACCCGACGGGTCGCGCCGCCGTACCGGAGGCGTCACGCTCGCCGGCAATGGCGGCGAGCCCGCGCGTTTCGCGGGGCTCGGCAGCTTCAACCGCCAGGTCAATATTTCGCTCGGATCGAACATGATCTGGATCACCGGTCCGGGGGTACGCATGCGCGTGCGCGATTTCCAGATCGGCAGCACGCCGACCGCGGTCCTGTCGACCGCGCCGACGCGCTTTCGCATCACCTCGACGCTCGGCAACTACAACTTCCCGGTCGGCGGCACGCTTGAAGTCGGCGCGAACCAGGCTCCGGGCGATTACAGCGGCACGTTCACGATCACATTGAACTATCTCTAGGGCTTCCTGTGGGGGGAAGACGGCACCGGGGGACCACGTGCGCCCGGGCGGGCGCTCGCGCCGGTGCCGTCACGGCCCCTCCTTCGTGCGCAGACCCGATTGCCGAGCCTTCGCGGCCTTGCTATGGGCGCGGTCGATGACCCAGCCCGCACCCGAAACGATCCGCACGCCCAAGACCCGCATCGCCTGCGACGGCACCGGCGACGGCCTCGCCAATGCGGCGCTCGGCCACCCGCGCGTTTGGCTCGAAATCGACACCGACGAGGGATTCGCCGACTGCGGCTATTGCGACCGGCGGTTCATTCTCATCGGCGGGATCGCCGACAAGGGCTGAACGAGGGCAGCAGGTAAACGCCGCCTTTACCAACCCCATGCATCGATAATTGAAGTCCGTCCGGCACAAGATGTGCCAGACAGGAGCAGAATCTGTGGGGATTCGAGGGACCAGACACTGTCGGGGAGCTGCTCGCACCCTGACCGTCGCCGTGGCGGCGGCGATCGCGGCGCTGTGCGCTCCCGCCGCGCAGGCGGCCGACATGAACGGCATCGCCAATGCCGCGGTCGTTCGCCCGAACACGCTGATCAAGACCGACGATCTCGATTTCGGAACGCTTATCAGCGGCACCACGGGCGGCACCGCCACGATCAACCCCGTCACCGATGCGCGCACGACCAGCGGCGGCGTGACCCCGGTGGGCACCGCGGCCCGGCGCGCGGTATTCCAGGGTACCGGCGGTATCCTGCTGATCACCGTTTCGGGCAGCACCTCGGTCACCCTCACCCGCGCCGGTGGCGGCGCGCCGACGATGACCGCGAGCCTTGTCCGCGCCGCGAGCACGAGCGGCGGCGGCATCGCGCTGCTCGGCGGCACGCTGCTGCCGAGCGGGGTGCAGACCTATTATATCGGCGGCACGCTCACCGTCCCCGCGAACCAGCCCGCGGGCGACTATAGCGGCACCTTCACGCTCACCGTCAATTATCTCTGACCGCTGGCGTCGGGGAACGCGCGTGCCTATATCGGCTCAATGACAAGCCCGACCGACCCCCGCCGTTTCCTCTACCGCGCCGATGCGCTCGACCCCGATCTCGCGCAGAAGCTCGCGCGCGAAGCGCTCGCCAAGGCCGACGACGGCGAGCTTTACCTGCAGTATCGCGCGACCGAGAGCTTCGGCTTCGACGACGGCCGCCTCAAGACCGCCGACTATTCGACCGACGCGGGCTTCGGCCTCCGCGCCGTGTCTGGCGAGATGACGGGCTTCGCGCACGCAAGCGACGTCAGCGCCGGCGCGATCCGCCGCGCCGCCGAGACGCTTGCCTTGCTCGACCCCGCAAAGCAGGCCCCCGCCGGCCCGCCGCCGCGCACCAACCGCCATCTCTATGACGAAGCGAACCCGCTCGACCTCATCCCCTTCGCGAAGAAGGTCGAGCTCTGCCAAAAGGTCGACGCCGCCGCGCGGGCGCGCGATCCGCGCGTCGTACAGGTGTCGGTCGCGCTTGCGGGCAGCTGGTCGGTGGTCGAGATCGTCCGCGCCGACGGTTTCCTCGCGACCGACATCCGCCCGCTCGTCCGCCTCAACGTCTCGATCGTCGTCGAGGAGAACGGGCGCCGCGAAAGCGGCTATTTCGGCCTCGGCGGCCGTTACATGTACGATCATCTGTTCGAGGACGCGCAGTGGAACCGCGCGATCGACGAGGCGCTGAACCAGGCGCTCGTCAATTTGCGCGCGGTCGACGCCCCCGCGGGCGAGTTCACCGTTCTGCTCGGCCCCGGCTGGCCCGGTGTACTGCTGCACGAGGCGGTGGGCCACGGGCTCGAGGGCGATTTCAACCGCAAGGGCACAAGCGCCTTCTCGGGCCGCATCGGCGAACGCGTCGCGGCGCCGGGCGTCACGGTGGTCGACGACGGCGCGATGGAAAGCCCGGTCGGTGGCGGCCGCCGCGGCTCGCTCTCGATCGACGACGAGGGCACCCCCACGGGCGAAACGATCCTGATCGAGGACGGCATTCTGAAGGGCTATATGCAGGACCGCCTCAACGCGCGGCTGATGGGCGTCGAGCCCACCGGCAACGGGCGGCGCGAGAGTTTCGCGCACGCGCCGATGCCGCGGATGACCAACACCTTCATGAAGGGTGGCAACGACGATCCCGCCGAGCTTCTGTCGCGCGTCAGGAACGGCATTTTCGCCAAAAGCTTCGGCGGCGGCCAGGTCGATATCGTATCCGGCAAGTTCGTCTTTTCCTGCACCGAGGCGTACAAGATCGAGAATGGCAAGCTGGGCGATTCGATCAAGGGCGCAACCTTGATCGGCGACGGCCCGAGCGTGCTCACCAAGGTCACCGGCATCGGCAACGACATGGCGATCGACGAAGGCATCGGCATCTGCGGCAAGGCGGGACAGAGCGTCCCCGCCGGCGTCGGCCAGCCGACCCTGCTGGTCAGCGGGCTGACGGTGGGCGGCACGGCGTAAGGCTGTCCCCCTCCTTCGTCATGCCGGACTTGATCCGGCATCCGTGACTCCGCCCGTTGCTCCGGCCTCCGGATCAGGTCGGGGTGACGATGATGGTCTGGCCCTGTGATCGCCCTCACTTGGCGTCAGCCCCTCGCGCGCATATAGAAATCACAAACAGAAGAAGAATCGGGTCGCATCATCCGTGGGGGGATCCCCTGCAACAGGGAGGATAGCATGCGTTCGAGTCTGCGTTTCGTTTCCGTGGCGGCCGTCGCCGCGACACTCGCCGCCGTTCCCGGTTCGGCGCAAAAGACCACCGGCCCCAGGGAACGCTATGAAATGGACGTCGCGACGATGTCCGGCTTCGCCGCGATGGCGGGCGGCGGCAAAGGCGGCCTCGGCGGCGCGATGGGGATGATGTTCGGCGGCGATCCGTCGAGCAAGGTCGCGCACCAGCTTCTCCTTCGCCTCGGCTCGAACGACGCGGCCACCGCACCGCCGCCGAAGGGCGACCATTTCTTTCAGCCGCAGGCAAAAATGGGCAAGTCGGTCCCGCTCTATTGGGAAGAGGGCAAGGAAGAGACCGGAACGACACCGTTCGAGCGCCCGAAGGGCCGGCTATTGCTCTATTGGGGCTGCGGCGCGAAGGCGGGGCCCGGCCAGCCGGTGGCGATCGACTTCGCGAAGGTCGCGGCAGGCCAGATGCCGCCGAACCTCTTTTCGAGCGCGGTGCCCGTAATCCGCGAAGTCAGCAAGGCGAACAGCCGCTCCTATATCGACTGGCCCAACAAGAAGGGCGGCCGGCAACCCGGATCGGGCTCGTCGCTGCTCGGCGCGCACCGCGTCGCGAGCAATATCGGCGCCGACATCAATTTCACGCTCGCACAGGATTATATGCAGGGGCTCAGCGCCTCGACCGCGATCCAGGGCGACCAGTCGGTGATGGTGCGCTGGAACCCGGTGCCCGGTGCGACGGGCTATGTCGCCTGGACGATCGGCGGCATGGGCAATGGCAGCGGCAAGAACGACATGGGCGATATCGTCTGGTGGACGAGCAGCGCCTCGAAGGAATTCGGCGGCGGCCTGTGGGACTGGCTGCCCCCGTCGGTCGTCGCGAACCTGATCGCGAAGAAGATCGTGATGCCGCCCAGCCAGACGAGCTGCCAGATCCCCGCCGAGGTCAAGAAGGCCTCGGGGGAGATGCTGATGGGCAATCTGAACGCTTTCGGGCCCGAGGCCAATTTCTCTTACCCGCCCAAGCCCGCGGGCAATGCGGTGTGGAATATCGACTGGACCGCGAAGGTCCGTTTCCGCTCGCACACGATGCTGCTGATCGGCGCCGATTTCGGCGGCATGGCGGGAGGGTCGACCGGCGGCAGCACCCCGGCCGAGCCCGCGAAAAAGAAGAAGTGCAAGGGTCCGCTCGGTATCCCGCTCCCCGACGGGGCGTGCTGAAGCGACGGTGAGTCAGCCCCCGTTAACGCGCGGTGGCGTAGGAAGGTCGCGGGTAGGGTATGATGAAGACAGGAGTCGAACCATGCGTCACCTGATACCGACGCTCCTTGCCGCCGCCGCCGTGGCGGCAGCACCCGCCGCGATCGCGCGCGAAAAGCTCGAGCCCGAAGCCCGGCTGGCCAAGCTGCTCGAAGGCCGTGTCGCGGGCGAACCGCAGAAATGCATCCCGCTATCGACCTCGCGAAGCTCGCAGATCATCGACAAGACGGCGATCGTGTACAAGATCGGCAGCACCTATTGGGTCAACCGGCCCAAGGGCGGTGCCGAATCGCTCGACGACGACGATATTCTCGTCCTCAAGACGTCGGGAAGCCAGCTTTGCAGCATCGACACCCTCGAACTGCGCGACCGCACGAGCCATATGTACAGCGGCTTCGTGTCGCTCGGCGAATTCGTTCCCTATCGCCGCGCCAAGGCGGATTGAGCAGCCAGTTCCGAATCCTATATATCGTCATCCCGGCGAAGGCCGGGATTTCGCCGTTGCGGCTTGACGCGATGGCGAGATCCCCGCCTTCGCCGGGATCTCGCAAAGGGAACCGCTATCTTGGCTGAAGACATGATCTCCCCTCCCCCCGCCGACTGGGCCCGGCAACTCCTCGCCTTCTGGTTCGACGACCATGGCATGGACGACTGGTACGGCGGCGGGCCCGACTTCGACGAAGCCGTGCGCGATCTCGCGGGCGAGTGGCACGAAGCGCTCCGCTCGCAACCCGCCGAAACCTTCCTCACCGATCCAGATACCGCGCTCGCGGCGACGATCCTTTTCGATCAGGTCCCGCGCAACATCCACCGCGGTCACGCCGACGCCTTCGCGACCGACAGCCTCGCCCGCGCGATCGCGCGCGGCATCGTCGCGCGCGGCTGGCACGAGAGCTGGCCCGACGAGCGGCGCCAGTTCGCCTGCCTGCCCTTCCAGCACAGCGAGAATATCGGCGATCAGCGCGAATCGCTCCGCCTGTTCGCGGCGTTCGACGATCCGATGTTCCAGGATTATGCGCGGAAGCATTTCGACGTCGTCGACCGCTTCGGCCGCTTCCCGCACCGCAACGAAGCCCTCGGCCGCGCGACGCGCGCCGACGAGGAAGCCGCGATAGAAGAGGGCAGGAATTGGTGATAGGGCGGGCGCGAGACGGAGAGCAGCCATGGCCGAATTCACCGATACGCTGACCGACAAGCATATCGCCTTCATCGAAAGGCAGCCGGTCTATTTCACCGCGACCGCCGCCGCCGATGCACGCATCAACCTGTCGCCGAAGGGCTATGCCGACAGCTTCCGCATCCTTTCCGAAAGCCGGGTCGCCTACCTCGATCTCGGCGGGTCGGGGAACGAAACCCACGCGCATCTCGCCGCCGACGGGCGGATCACGATCATGTTCTGCGCCTTCGATCGCACCGCCCTGATCCTGCGCATCTACGGCCGGGGGCGTCCGGTGCTGCCGCAGGACGCCGAATGGGAGGCGCTCGCCGCCAACTTCACCCTCATCCCGGGCACGCGCCAGATTTTCGTGATCGACGTCGAAAGCGTGCAGACGAGCTGCGGCTGGGGCGTTCCGATGATGGAATTGCAGCATGAACGCGACACGCTGCGGAAATATCACCGCCAGGCCGACCGCGACCTGTGGGTCGAAAAATTCAGGGGCCGCACGAAAAGCATCGATGGCCTGCCGACGCGCCCGACCGACCGCTTCATCGCGGGCGATGCCTGATGCCGCTCGTCGAACTCGTCCGCCTTCCCAACGGCGCCGAAGCCGAATTGCTGCGCGGCCGGCTCGAAAGCGCCGGCGTCCATGCGGTCTGCTTCGATGCGGGCATGAACATCGCCGAAAGCGTCGGACTCCTCATCCCGGTGCGCGTGATGGTGCTCGACGAGGATATCGATGAAGCGCAAGCGTTGATGGCCGAGTTCGAGGGCGGCGGGAACGGAAACGCGGCCTGAGCGCTTGAAAATCACATGATCAAGGTCGCCAGTTACAATATGCGCAAGGGCATCGGGCTCGACCGCCGCCGCGACCCCGGCCGCGTGCTGTCGGTGCTCGGCGAGCTCGACGCCGACATCGTCGCACTGCAGGAGGCCGACCGCCGCTTCGGCACGCGCGCGAGCGCGATCCCGCCGCGCATGTTCGAAGAGCATAGCGACTATGTCCCCGTCGACCTTTTGAGCGGCCGCCCCTATGCGATCGGCTGGCACGGCAACGCGCTGCTCGTGCGCAAGGGGATCGAGGTCGAGGAAAGCCACGCGCTCCACCTGCCGACGCTCGAACCCCGGGGCGCCGTCGCGGCGACGCTTCGTATCGGCGACACGCGGCTCCGCGCCGTCGGCATGCACCTCGACATTTCGGGGCTGCGCCGCCGCCAGCAGGCGCGCGCAATCCTGCACCATGTCGCCGAGGGCGAGGAATTGCCGACGATCCTGATGGGCGACTGCAACGAATGGCGCGCGACGGGCGGCTGCCTTTCCGATTTCGGCGTGCACCACCGGCTCGTCGATACCGGCCACAGCTTCCACAGCCGCCGCCCCGTCGCGAAGCTCGACCGCATCTTCGCCTCGCCCGACCTCGAAGCGGTCGACGCGGGCGTCCACCGCAGCGCGCTCGCTTCGCGCGCGTCGGACCATCTGCCGATCTGGGCGCGCTTCAGGGCGGCCGACTAGAAAGCGGGCGCGCAAAGGCAAGGCGAGGTCTGTTGCCCAAAATTTAGGCAACACCGTGCCTCGCCTGCCCACCGAACGCACGATCCGGTGCGTCGGCGACTCCCGAACCGTCACAAAATGTTAACTTTCGCCCCGCCGGCGCAATCTGGCACGCCCGTTGCAGTGCAACATGGTGCCATTAGCAAAAGGGGGCGTCATGAAGCTGATCCTGGCCATCATCAAACCATTCAAGCTCGACGAGGTGCGCGAGGCGCTCACCGGTCTCGGCATCGCCGGCATGACCGTGACGGAAGTGAAGGGCTTCGGCCGGCAAAAGGGGCAGACCGAAATCTACCGCGGCGCCGAATATGCGACCAACATGGTGCCGAAGGTGAAGATCGAACTCGTCTGCGACGACGCGCTCGCCGCAAGGGTCGTCGAAACACTCCAGCAAAGCGCCGGCACCGGTTCGATCGGCGACGGCAAGATTTTCGTCCTCGACGTCGGTCAGGCCGTGCGCATCCGCACGGGCGAAACCGGCGAGGCGGCTCTGTAATGATAAAGGGGGAAGCAATGAAGTTCGCAAACAAGATTGCGGCGGGCGCCGGGGCCGCGGGCCTCGCGCTGTTCGCCGCGCTGCCCGCATGGGCGCAGGAAGCCGCCGCCGCACCCGCGCCGGTTGTCGACAAGGGCGACACGGCGTGGATGATGACCTCGACCGTACTCGTCCTGCTGATGATCCTGCCGGGTCTCGCGCTCTTCTACGGCGGCCTTACCCGCACGAAGAACATGCTGTCGACGATGACGCAGATCGGCGCCGCCGCGTGCCTCGCGATGATCATCTGGGTCGTTTACGGCTACGGCCTCGCCTTCGGGCCCGAAGGCAATGCCTTCATCGCGTGGGGCAAGTTCTTCCTCGCGGGCGTGACCCCCGACAGCCTCGCCGACACGTTCAGCGACGGCTTCAAGCTGCCCGAATATGTGTTCATCAGCTTCCAGATGACCTTTGCCGCGATCACCCTCGCGCTGGTTCTCGGATCGGTCGTTGAGCGCATAAAATTCTCGGCGGTGATGGTGTTCGGCGCGATCTGGCTGACGATCGTCTATTTCCCGATCGCGCACATGGTGTGGGCGGCAGGCGGCTTCCTGTTCGAAGGCGGCATGTTCGGCAGCGCTCTGCCCGCCGCGCTCGACTTCGCAGGCGGTACCGTCGTACACATCAACGCGGGTGTCTCGGCGCTCGTCGCCGCGCTGATCCTCGGAAAGCGCATCGGTTATCAGAAGGAAATCATGGCGCCGCACTCGCTGACCCTCACGATGGTCGGCACCGGCATGCTCTGGGTAGGCTGGTTCGGCTTCAACGCCGGATCGGCGCTCGAGGCCAATGGCTCGGCCGCGCTCGCGATGATCAACACCTTCGTCGCTACCGCCTCGGCGGGCCTGTTCTGGATGCTTGCGGAAAAGCTTGCGGGCCACAAGCCATCGGCGCTCGGCTTCTGCTCGGGCATCATCGCCGGCCTCGTCGCGGTCACCCCGGCGGCAGGCAATTCGGGACCGTTCGGCGCCATCGTCCTCGGCGCGGTCGCTTCGCTGATCGCCTTCTACGCGGTGACGGTGCTCAAGCCGAAGCTCGGCTATGACGACTCGCTCGACGCTTTCGGCATTCACGGCATCGGCGGGATTGTCGGCGCGATCGGCACCGGTATCGTCTATGCGCCCGGCCTCGGCGGCCCCGGTGGCGAAGACTTTGCGATGGGCCCGCAGGTCGCGACACAGATCGTTGCGGTCCTCGTCGCCATCGCCTGGGCAGCGGCCGGCACGGTGATCGCCATCTATGCCGCCAAGCTGCTCACCGGCCTGCGCGTCTCCGAAGAGGTCGAACGCGAAGGCCTCGACCTCGGCGAACATGGGGAACGCGCCTATAACTACTGACGAGACAGGATACCCGTCGCCGCACGCTCTCTCTCCTTTCAAACGGCGGCGGCGGGGTCCTCACCAGGTTCCTCCTGCGAACCACTCGGCCGGGACTGACGTCCCGGCCTTTTTTTACTGTGGCCGCAATGCAACAGCCGCCGCGATATTTTCGACGCGGGCCGTTTCGTGCAACTTTCGCAGCGGGTGCGCACTCCTCTGCCAGACCGGTCAAAGAGCCGGCTTTCAGGAGGAGAAAAAGGATGTCTGCACGTTCCCACATGCTGGGCGGCTTGTCGCTGCTCGCGCTCGCCACCGCCGCCCCCGCGCGGGCGCAGGAGGCGCCCGCCGACGAAAGTTACGACGGCAACGCAATCATCGTCACCGCAACGAAGCGCGACGCCAGCCTTCAGGACGTTCCCTTTTCCATCAACGCCCAGACCGAAGCGGCGATCGAGCGCGCCAATGCCGGCACGATCGAGGATCTCTCGCGCAACGTCGCGGGCCTCACGGTCCAGAATCTCGGTCCCGGGCAGAGCCAGGTGTCGGTGCGCGGCGTGTCGGCGGGCCAGATCGCGCGCGACCAGC
>NZ_JAEMQX010000118.1 GCF_016463645.1 Sphingopyxis sp.
ATGGTTGAAATTGGTGCTGACGCGAAATTCGGGGGTCAGGTCGAAATCGGCGCCCGCGCCGATGAAGACGGTGCCGGGGTTGTTGAAATTCGACTGCCCTTCTTCCTTCGACGAGCGGAGCGAATTCAATATGCCGTTGCGGCCGCTGATCGAAATCACGCGTCCGCCGCCCGCGAACGGGATCGTCTGGCGGATCCAGTAGCTGGTGTCCGCGCCGCCGAAGATCGGATTCTCGAAGATCGCGTCGAAGCCGCCTTCGGTCTTGTTATACGGATCGCCATCACCCGTCGCGTAAAGCCCCGACAGGCGGAAGCGCATCCAGTCATGATCGTAGCTGAGCTCGACCGCGCCGAAACCCGCGCGAATCTCGGCAGGCTTGCTGGTGAAGAAGCTGTTCCGGTCTTTGCCCAGCGCGGCATAGAAACTCGCCGTCACGTTGATCCGCCCGATGCGCCCGTCGGCGCTGTAGCCCAGATAGACGACGTCATATTCGCGTCCGCGCAGATCGCCGAGCAGCGCCGGCCGCACCGGGAAGCCGTTGTGGTCGATCTGCACGTCATTCTTTTCGCGGTTCATATTGTATGTCACGCTGACCTGGCTGGTCAGCCCGACGACCGGGAAATCCTGTCGATAGAGATTGCCGGTGAAGACGAAATCGCTGCGCGGCGTCTGGGTGATGTCGTTGAGGCCGCTATTGGTATCCTTTTCAAGTCGCCAGAAGGCCGCGAGATTATATTGAAAGCGGTTGTTGTCGCGGTTGCCGAACAGACGGATGCCGAGCTGGCTGTCGTTGAACAGGAAACCGCGAAAATCGCTCTGGAACGGCTGGATGCCGAGGCGGACCGAATAAAAGTCATAGCGGTCGGACGTGTTGCCAAGATGCTTGTCGACGAACAGCTCCTGCACGCCGAGGAACGAGTCATAGCGATGGCTTGCCTTCGACGGGCGCACGTCGAGCACGCGCCGTTCGGGCACGTCGACGTAGTTCGCCTGGTACGCAAGGGTGACGCGATATTCGACGTCGGGCGGCTTGAACGCGGTCGATCCCTTGATCAGCGCGGCGCCCGTGATGAAAGTCTGCGCAAAGACGAAGCTGCGATCCTTGCCGAACACGTCGAGGCTGCCGGGCCGCTCGGTCGTCTGTACACCAACGGGGATCGGGAAGGTACGCGGTTCGAAAACCGTGTCCGAGACCGCATTGGCGACGAAAAACCAGTCGTCGCCCTCGATCGGCAGCCATTTGACCTTGCTGCGATCGATCGCGCGGTCGCCCTTGTAGGTGTTCTGGTGATAGGGGTCGAACCAGCGCTCCTTGACCACGCCGAGCGTCTCGATCAGGCGCCAGCGGTCGGGGACCGGAAGCTGGTCCTCCATCCCCGGAAAGGCCTGCGGCGGGGGCGGGCGCAGCGCGCCGACATTGTCCTGCGTCAGCGCATCGGGGAGGTCGGGGCGATAGCCGGGGCGGCGGCGGCCTTCGATAATCCCGGTGACGAGATCGTCCTTGACTATCTCCTGCCAGTCGACCGGCGGTGGTGGCGGGATCAGCTCTTCAGCGGGCTGTTCGGCGGGTGCGACGTCACCAGCAACCGGCGGGCCCTCGGGCGCGGGCGACGGCGGCAACGCCTCGCCCCCCGGCGCGCCCTGCGCCGCGAGTGTCGCGATGACCGGCCAAAGGCTGCCCCCCGTCATCATCGCCTATAGCCCGTTGCAGACATTCTGGTTCGCCGTGTCGAGGAAGGGGGCGAACGGGCAGCTGATATAGCGCAGGCGAACCCCCGCACCGACGTTCACGACAATCGTATCCGCGCGAATAGCCTTGGGCGCATTGCCGATGCCGCCGACGCGCGCACCGCCGTTATGCGCACCAAGGAAGCTGATCATATCGTCCTGATCGATGCCGTCGCCCGACACACCGATCGCACCGACCAGTTGATTGCCACGATAGATGGGGACCGAACCCGGAAAGATCTGGATACCGTTCTGCAGCCGGTTCTGCCCCGGCGCGACGTCGGGCAGGGTCGTGCAGCGCTGCGGCGTGTCGGTCGGACTGGCGCCCGAAACGAAGCCGAGGTGTGCGCCGAGATTGCCGATGATCAGCGCCGACTGCAAACCGGTCGAGAAGGGATTGAATTGCGCGATCGGGCGCGACAGCGGACCATGCGGACGACCGACCTCGCCATCGGGGAAATAGGGGCGCGACAGATTGCCCCCCGAACGATCGGCAAAGGCGATCGTCCCCGTCAGCGCGGCCGGATCGTTCAGGAACGTCCGCGTCGCACCGACGAACTGGCGCACGTCGGCGCTCGCATTGGCATTGAGCTCGGCGCCCGCCTGCGCGCCCGAGAAGAAGGCGGCGGTGCGCGCCTTTTGCAGACTGACGTCGGTGCCAAAGATCGGCGCGTCGGGTGAACGCACGATGCCGAGCACCGCGCCGTTCGTATCGACGATGCTGATCGTCACCTGTGCCCGGCTGTCCAGCGGACGGCGGATCTGCGCGCGCGCGCGGCTCATCACCGCGAAGGCGTCCTCCAGCACCGCGCGGGCTTCGGCCTGCGTCAGCGGCGCGCTGTTGCTCGCGCCATCGGTGCCGGCGCGGATCGGGTAACGGTTGGCGCCGCTGCCGTCGGTCAGGACGAAGGCATCGCGGTTCGAGAATTCGGCGGCGGTCGAGGCGCGAATGCCCGAGGCCTCGGTCCCATAGGCGATCCCCGCCGTCACCGCGGCATTGGCATAGCCGGTGACCGGGACGAGATTGCCTGCGGCGCCGTTGAGGCTCGCGAAACTCGCGCTGCCACTCGACATCACCCCGGCGAAGGTTGCATCCGAAAAGCGCAGGCTCGTTCCGTCGACGGTGATCTTGTCGGCGGTGATCGTCGAGGGCGCTTCGAACCCGCGCGTGCCGGCAAGTGCGATGAACTCCTCGGGGTCGTTGTCGACGTCGCGGGTGTCGCCGTCGCTGCCATAGACGCCATCGCCCATCACGCCGACGCCGCCGACGAGCACGCCATTCTTGTATAGCGGGAGGCCGCCGGGATCGGCGGCGAGACCGAGCGGCGAACGCTTCGGTCCGATCAGCGCGGCCGCCCCCGCCGCACCGAAGCGGGTCGAGAGATCGCTGCACGGCAGCTGGCTGAACTGCACGCCGAACAGGGGGCCGCTTTCAAGCCCGGCGGTCACCCCGGGCGCGGGCGGAAAATGTTCCTGCACGATCTGGCTCGCGGTGCGGGTCGAGAAGGCGTTGCCGCCGCTTGAAAGATATGCGCCGGTTATCGCTTTTGCGATCGCGCCGCCCTCGGCAGGGAAGGTCACATTTTGCGCGTCGATATTGATGCCGTTTGGGGCCGGGGCGGTGGTCGCGGTCGCGCGGGCGCCGTTCATGCGAAAAACGCCAAGGACATTGCCAACGCGGTCGGTCACCGCGATCACCGACGGCAGGCCGCGCGCCTGCGCTTCCGATATCGCCTGTGCGAGCACGCGTTCGACGTCGGTCGTGGTCAGCGCCTCGGCGGCAGGCGGGGTGTAGAGACCGCCCGTCGGCGTGGGTGTCGGGGTCGGTGTGGGCGTCGGCGTCGGCGTGCTGCCGCCACCCCCGCCACCGCCACACGACGCCAGCAGCAGCGCGCCCATCGCGGCAAAGGCGGCCGAACGGAAAAGATGGCTCTTGCTTCGCATGATCTTAC
The DNA here is from genome assembly GCF_016463645.1 of Sphingopyxis sp. Taxonomy (GTDB): domain Bacteria; phylum Pseudomonadota; class Alphaproteobacteria; order Sphingomonadales; family Sphingomonadaceae; genus Sphingopyxis. Next base: position 3,681 of record NZ_JAEMQX010000118.1, read on the forward strand.
CGCAGTGCCCCGATCGCGCGCACGGCACTGCCGAACGATGCCTGGAATTCTGACGGCTTGTAGGCGTTGGGATCCTTCACCGCCGCATAGGCGCGGTCGATGTCGCCGCGGATGCCCGCTGCTGCGCCCACGGTGATGCGGCCCGACGACACCATCGCGTTGAGCAGCGTGTCGACGCCCATCACCGCCTGCTGCGATCCCGAATAATCGGTGTAGCGGTCGCTGATCGCCTTCGCCGAGATCGCATCGACCATCGCGAAGGCGTCGGCGCCCGAGAAGCTGCGCGAGGCGAAGGCGCTCCTGAGCGCCGCGACGGTCTGCGACAGCTGCGCCGCCGCCTGTACCGCGCTCGCGCGATCGCTTGCCATTGCCTTGTGGAATGCCGCGGTGCGCACTGCGAGCTGGTCGGCGAGCGACGGCGACGCCATGCGCGCGGCGGCGGCGAGCATGATCAGATTCTCGTCATTATAGGCCGGCATGCCTTCGGGAAGGTTGCGTCCCGGATTGTCGAGTCCCGTGCGCACGGGCTTCGCCTGATCGAAGATGCGGCGGTGGCAGCTGTGGCAGTCGAGAAAATAGAATTCGGGGAATATGCCCTCGGTCCCGCGCCGCGTCTGGAACAGCGCGAGGCTGCGTTCGATCGCGGTCGCCTGTCCGACCGCCCACATCCGGACATGGTCGGTGCGCTGGCCCGCGGCGCCGAATTTGCGCCGGCCATAGTCGGCATCCTCCTGATGATGCGCCTGCAGCGACGAAAAGAGGTCGAGTTCGAACGAGATGCGCGGATGCCCCGCCGCCATGATCCGGTGGGTGACGAATTGCCCGTCGGCCGCCGACCCGAAATGGCAATCGACGCACACGCCCGCGCGCACCACCGGATCCTCAAGCTTTTTCAGCCCCGCCGACAGGTTCGCGAGATGCTTGTCGCGCATTTCGCGGTCGGGATCGGCGTTGGTCCCGACCCCGGCATAGTGGCTCGCGAGCCAGCCACCGGCGGGGCCGTGGCATGATTCGCAGCCGACGCCGTCCTCGGCGGGAACCGCGCGCGCCGTACCCGCGGTGCTGTGGCAACCGAGACACATCTGCGCCTTCGCCGGATCGCCGATGCCCAGATTGCGCGCGATGAACTGGCTGCGGTTGTTGTTGAGTACCGCCCAGGCGCGGCTATGCGCGCCGCCGGGGGTCGATGGCTCCTGCCATTTCATCAGCTCGTCCTGACGGACAACCGTGCCGTCGCCTTCCATCCGGCCGTGACAGGTCGAGCCCGCGCACGAGGCGACGCCGGTATAGCGCGCGCCGCTTTCACCCTGCGACCGGGCGGGCGGCGCGAAGACGAACGCCGCGACGGCGAGCGCGAGCAGCATCAGCACCAAGGCGGCAAACGCCGTCCAAGGCCGATCGCCGCGCTCCTTCCCAGCGTGCGCCGTCATCCGCAGTACCCCTTTTTCCCCAACCCGGCGCTTTTACGCCCTGAGCCGAATTACACCACCCCGAATGCCAGCATCGCGTCAGCAACCTTCTTGAATCCCGCGATATTGGCGCCTTTCACATAATCGATATAGCCATTGCCCTGATCGCCATAGGTCAGGCAGCTCGTGTGGATACCGTCCATGATGTCCTTGAGCATCTGCTGCAATTCGCCCTCGCTCCACGCGCGGCGACCGCTGTTCTGGCTCATTTCGAGGCCGGAGACCGCGACGCCGCCGGCGTTCGCCGCCTTGCCCGGTGCGAACATGATCTTCGCATCCCTGAAATGATGCACGCCTTCGAGATTGGTCGGCATGTTCGCGCCCTCGCTGACCGCGATGCAACCATTGCCGACCAGCTCCCTTGCATCCTCGCCAAGCAGCTCGTTCTGCGTCGCGCAGGGCAGTGCGACGTCGCAGGGAACGCCCCATGGAGTCTTGCCCGGCGTGAAGGTCGCGCTCCTGTACTCTTCGCAATATTCCTCGATCCGGCCGCGACGATGCGTCTTGTGCGCCTTCACCCAGTCGATCTTTTCCTGCGTGATGCCGTCTGGATCATGGATGAAGCCTCCCGAATCGGACAGCGTCAGCACCTTGCCGCCCAGCTGGACGATCTTTTCGGCGGCGTGCGTCGCGACATTGCCGGAGCCCGAGATCACCGCACTTTTGCCGACGAGATCCTGCCCCTTCGCCGCGAGCATGTTCGCAAGGAAATATACCGCGCCATAACCCGTCGCCTCGGTGCGGATCAGCGAGCCGCCCCATTCGAGGCCCTTGCCGGTGAGCACGCCGGTGAATTCGTTGGTGATGCGTTTATACTGGCCGAACATGAAGCCGATCTCGCGCCCGCCAACGCCGATATCGCCCGCGGGCACATCGATATCCGCGCCGATGTGGCGATAGAGCTCGGTCATGAAGCTCTGGCAGAAGCGCATGATCTCGCGCACGCTCTTGCCCTTGGGGTTGAAGTTCGACCCGCCCTTGCCGCCGCCCATCGGCAGGCCGGTCAACGCATTCTTGAATGTCTGTTCGAACGCGAGGAATTTGAGCACGCTTTCAGTGACGCTCGGGTGGAAACGGATGCCGCCCTTATAGGGGCCGATGGCGTTGTTGTTCTGGACGCGCCAGCCGCGCTGAACGCGGATGTTGCCGTTGTCGTCCTCCCAGCAGACGCGGAAGGACACGACCCGGTCGGGCTCGGCGATGCGCCGCAAGATCTGCTGCGCGTGATATTCTTCCTTGTCGGCGATGAAATCGAAAATGTCCTCGGACACCTCCTGCACCGCCTGGACGAACTCGGGTTGCCCCGGGTTACGCCGTTTTACGCCTTCCATGAACGTCGCAAAGTCGACGTGATCCGAAACTGCCATGCACCCCTCCCCTGATGACTGGGAAAGCCGGTGCGACCCCTGACGATTTTTATCGTTGACCGACCTCGTGGATCAAAGGCTACACAATCACCAAGCAAAGGCAATATGACCGCGCGCACAGCCGGTATTTTTTTCGCGCGTCGCACGAGGGGGCAAAATGAGCGAGAGCAAGGATTTGGGGGGCGGCAAGACAGGTGGGATGACCGGCACCAACCGCGCGATACTGGTTGCCGCCTTCATCCTCCTTGCCGCCACGATCGGCTATGCGATCTGGCGTGATTCCGGCTCTTCGGATGCGGCTCCGGTCCCCGAGGCGGCCGGAGCACCCTCCGACCAGCTCGCCGGACTCGAAGCACGGACGCGGCGCGAGCCCGGCAGCGCCGACGCGTGGACCGCGCTCGGCGCCGCGAAATTCGACCTCGGCGATTTTGCGGGCGCGACCGCAGCTTATGAAAAGGCAGTTGCGCTATCGCCCGAATCGGCCGGACTCTGGTCGGCGCTCGGCGAAGCGCGGGTGATGGGGAGCGATAGCGACCCGATGCCGGCCGCCGCTTTGCAAGCCTTCGACAAGGCAATCGCGCTCGATGCCAAGGATCCGCGTGCGCGCTATTTCCTCGCTGTGAAAAAGGACATCGGCGGCGATCACGGGGGCGCGATCGAGGACTGGTTCGCGCTGCTCGCCGACACGCCGCAGGGTGCACCATGGGAGGCCGATTTGCGCCGGACGATCGAGCAGGTCGGGCAAATCCACAAGATCGACGTCGCCGGGCGGCTAGCAAGCACGAGCCCACGGCCGCTGACCGCCGATGAAATGCCCATCGCGGCACGCGCAATTCCCGGCCCGAGCCGCGCCGATATGGAAGCCGCGTCGCAGCTGCCGAAGGGTCAGCAGGACCAGATGATCGAGGGCATGGTGAGCGGGCTCGAAGCCAAGCTCGAGGCCAACCCGGCCGACGTCGACCGCTGGATCATGCTGATGCGCAGCCGCATGACGCTGGGCGAAACGGCCAAGGCCGCACAGGCATTGAAAGACGGGATCGCGGCGAACCCGGGCGCGGCGGGACGACTGAAAGCGCAGGCGCAGTTGCTCGGCGTGCCGGGGGTGTAAAATTACCCATTGGCGTGACGCCGGCAAAGCGGTACGCCATAGGGGCTGCGGGGGGCGCCAATAATGATAAGGTCGCCGCGGCAAATTGCCGCGAGACGATTTCGGACGTATTTGCCCGGGACAGCCGTCCACTCTGTATCGGGCCTCGTGGTTTCCAGCTGAAGCCTGGGCCGCCGAAAATCACACCCCCTCGAAGTTCATCCCGCCATCAGCGCCGCATTGCCGCCGGCTGCGGTGATGTCGGTCGAGATCGACTTTTCCTCGGCAAATCGGTGCAGATAATGCGGGCCGCCGGCCTTGGGCCCGGTGCCCGACAGGCCGCGCCCGCCGAACGGCTGCGATCCGACGATCGCGCCGATCTGGTTGCGGTTGACATAGACGTTGCCAACCGCCGCGCGCGCCGCGATATGCGCGGCGACGCCGTCGATACGCGTATGGACGCCGAGCGTCAGGCCATAGCCCGAAGTGTTGATCGCATCGATGAGCTGGTCGAGTTCGCCGCCCTTCCACGTCGCGACATGCAGCACGGGCCCGAAGATTTCGCGCTTGAGATCGGTCACATGGTCGAGACGAATCGCGACCGGAGCCACAAAATGGCCGCCATCTGGCAGGGTGGTTCGCCCCGCTTCGGCGATCACGCGGCCCGCGGCGCGCGCTTCGGCGACATAGGCGGCGATATTCGCGCGCGCCTCTTCGTCGATGATCGGGCCCACGTCGGTCGCGAGGATCGACGGATCGCCTACGTTGAGTTCGGCCATCGCGCCCGCGACCATCTCGATCATCGTGTCGGCGACATCTTCCTGCACGCAGAGCAGGCGCAGCGCCGAACAGCGCTGCCCCGCGGACTGGAACGCCGAGGCAACGGCATCGCGCGCGACCTGTTCGGGGAGCGCGGTCGAATCGACGATCATGGCATTGGCGCCGCCGGTTTCGGCGATCAGCGTCGCGATCGGACCGTCGCGACCGGCGAGGCTGCGATTGATCATCCGCGCGACCTCGGTCGAGCCGGTGAAGGCGACGCCGATGATGTCGTCTTGGCTCGTCAACGCCGCACCAACGGTCTCGCCACGGCCGGGGAGATAGTGGAGCACGTCGCCGGGAATCCCCGCTTCGAGCAGCAGCTCGACCGCGGCGTGGGCGATCAGCGGAGTCTGCTCGGCGGGCTTCGCGAGCACGCTGTTGCCCGCGGCGAGCGCGGCCGACACTTGCCCCAGGAAAATCGCGAGCGGGAAGTTCCACGGGCTGATGCAGACGAAGACGCCCTTGCCCTCGAGCATCAGCTCGTTGCGTTCGCCCGTCGGGCCGGGCAGCGCGACCGGCCAGGTGAAGTCGGCGCGCGCTTGCGCCGCATAATAGCGCAGGAAATCGACCGCCTCGCGCACTTCGGCAACGGCGTCGACGAGCGTCTTGCCGGCTTCATCGATCGCGAGCCCGAGGAAGAGCGCATCGCGTTCTTCGAGCAGGTCGGCGGCGCGTTCGAGCCGCTCGGCGCGGAAGGCGCCGCCGGCAAGGCTCCAGTCGTCCTGCGCCATGCGCGCCGCGACGACGGCATCGGCGACCATCGCGGCGTCGGCCTCGATCACCTGCCCGACGACGGCACCCGTCGCGGGATTGCGCACCGGCTCGGCCTTACCGATCTGTGCGATGCCGCCGACGAGCGGAGCCGCGACGAGGTCGCCGCGACGAGCGGCACCGATCGCCGAGACCAGCGCCTCGGGCACGCCGGGATCGCCGAGATCATAGCCGCGCGAGTTGCGCCGCACCGGATCGAAGAGGCCGAGGCCGGTCGCGATATTCGACGCCGCAGCGCTCGCGACGCTGCGCGGATCGACCGCAAGCTGTTCGGCGGTGACGCCGGGGTCGGAGAACTGGTGGACGAAGCTGGAGTTCGCACCATTTTCGAGCAGGCGACGGACGAGATAGGCGAGCAGGTCGCGGTGCGTGCCGACCGGCGCATAGACGCGCACCGGCCGGGGCGGCGGGAAGAGCGCGACCAAGGCGTCGTGCGCCCCCTCGCCCATGCCATGCAGCCGCTGCAGCTCGTAATCGGCGCCCGAGAACAGCTCGGACACGAAGGCGAGCGTCATCGCATTGTGGCTCGCAAAGGCGGGATAGATGCAATCCTGGCAGTCGCGGAGCAGCTGCGCGCAGCGCATATAGTTGAGGTCGGTGTGGAGCTTTGCCGTGAACACCGGGAAATCACCGAGCCCCATCGTCTGCGCGCGCTTGATCTCGGTATCCCAATAGGCGCCCTTGACGAGGCGCATCGACAGCTTGACCCCGCGCGTGCGTGCGCGGTTCGCAAGCCAGTCGATCACCGCCGGCGCGCGCTTCTGATACGCCTGGATCACGATGCCAAGCCCGGTCCAGCCGTCGGCGATGCCGGCGTCGATCAGCGCCGCGAACACATCCATATGGGGTTCGAGCCGATCGCTTTCCTCGGCGTCGATCATCAGCGGAATGTTTACCGCGCGCGCGGCTTTGGCGAGTGCAATGACGTTCGGGATCAACTCGTCGCGGACACGCGACGGCTGCAGATATTCATAACGCGGGTGAAGCGCCGACAGCTTGATCGAAATCCCGTGGTTGGCATGCGGGTCGCCCGGCTTCGCACCCTTGCCGATGCGTGCGATCGCGTTTGCATAGCTTTCGTGATAGCGCTGCGCGTCTTCCGCGGTGCGCGCCGCTTCGCCGAGCATGTCGAAGCTCGCAAGCTCGGACTTCTCCTTGTCGGCGCGCTTGACGGCGGCGTCGATCGTCTCGCCCATCACGAACTGCTGGCCGAGCAGCTTCATCGCCGCGAGCGCTGCCTGGCGAATCACCGGTTCGCCCGAACGGCGGACCATCGACTTCAGCAGCGTCAGCGGGTTCGCCTTGCTGCCCATCGCGTCGAGCATCAGCGTCGCCGATCCGAGCGAGAGGCCGCGCGACGAGAGCGCGACGATCAGCGGACTGTCCTCGTCCTCGCCGTCCTTCCAGTGGCGTCCGGCGATCTTGTCGCGGATCAGCGCATTGGCGGTCGCATTGTCGGGAACGCGCAGCAACGCCTCGGCGAGGCACATCAGCACGACGCCTTCTTCGGTCGACAGGCGATAGCGGTTCATCAGCTGCGCGACGAGCGTCTCGCGCTCGCCCTCGGCCTTCGCCTTGCGGATCAGTTCGAGCCCGCGCCGCGTCACGGCGTCGACGCTGGCGGTCGAGGTGGCGAGGGCGCTGCGCAACTCGACGACGATGTCGGATTCGCTGCGGCGGGCGAGGGCGCGGATGGGCGCGCGGTCGGGGCTTTGGATCATGCCGCCTGATATCATATTGGCGTAAGTCGATCCGACTTGTTTTGGCAAGTTTCATATATGAATTGACCAAGTTTTTGATTGATTCTAGTCTATATGGATGAAAAATGCTCCTTCCACAGTCGAACTGGATGAGTTCGATCGCAAGATTCTCGCGATTCTGGGCCGCGATGGACGGATCACCTTTACCGAGCTTGCGTTGCAGGTCGGTCTGTCGAAAACGCCGTGCCAGCAGCGAGTGAAGCGCCTTGTCGACAGCGGGCTGATCGTCGGCTTCCGCGCGATCGTCGATCCGGCCAAGGTCGGGCTCGACCATGTCGCTTTCACCGAAGTGAAGCTGTCGGACACGCGCGAGGAAGCACTCAAGCAGTTCAACACAGCGGTGCGGCAGATTCCCGAGGTCGAGGAATGCCATATGATCGCGAGCAGCTTCGATTATCTGCTCAAGGTCCGCACCCCCGACATCCGCCGCTATCGCATCGTGCT
>NZ_JAEMQX010000220.1 GCF_016463645.1 Sphingopyxis sp.
CGCGCGCGCGCAAGGTGATGGTCGACCTGCCGCTGCATCGTCGCCGCCTCGCGCCGCACCGTCTCGGCCAGCTCCGAATCCGAGCTGGTCGCGCTGTTGACGAGAACGGTGAGCGGGGTCTTGAGCGCATGCGCGAGATTGCCGGCGTGGAGGCGCGCTTCCTCGGCCTGCTTCTCGTTGTGTGCGAGCAGCGCGTTGAGTTCGTCGACCATCGGCTGCACTTCGAGCGGCAGCGGCGCGTCGACGCGCCGGTTCTGCCCGCCGCGCATCGCCGCGATCGCGCGCCGGATATGGCGGAGCGGCCAGAGGCCGTAGAAGGTCTGGAGCGCCGCGAGGATGATCAGACCGAGACCGAGCAGCCCGAGGCTGGGGATCAGCGTCGCGCGCACCGCGCGATTCTGCGTATCGAGCGCTTCGCGCGACTGGGCGATCTGGAATCGCCAGTTGGTCGAACTGCCCGGCAGGATGACGTTGCGTTCGAGGATGCGCAGCTCCTCCTCTGGGAACTGGTTGCTGTCATAGGTGTGGATCTGGTTGTCGACGTGCGGCGCGGGCGACTTCAGCGTCCGCTCCCAGAGCGAACGCGAGCGATAGGGCTCCTGCCCGCCGCCGCTGATCTGCCAATAGAGGCCGCTATAGGGTTCGAGGAAGCGCTGGTCGCCGAGCGGTTCGACCAGCCGCACCTCGCCGTCGGGCCCGATCTCCGACGAGCGGATCATCGCGATCAGCACATATTCGAGGCTCGAATCGAAATTGCGCGTGATCGCGCTGGTCAGCACGCGATCTAGCGCGAAGCCGCCGCCGATCAGCAGGACCGAAATCCAGATTGCCGCGATCGCGATCATCCGCCGCGCGAGCGAGCCGGTAATCCGGCTCGACAGCGCGACGGACCTTGTCGCCGCGTCCGCTTCGGTCACGTCGGACTGGTCGGGTTCGGGGTCGGCCATGCCCGGCCGGTTCAGCCCTGCGGATCGTCGAGCTGGTACCCGAGGCCGCGGATGGTCGTGATGATGTCGGCACCCAGTTTCTTGCGGATGCGCGTCACGAACACTTCGATCGTGTTCGAATCGCGGTCGAAATCCTGATCATAGATGTGCTCGATCAGTTCGGTGCGCGACACGACCTTGCCCTTGTGGTGGAGCAGATAGGAGAGGAGCTTGTATTCCTGCGCGGTCAGCTTCACCGGTTCGCCGGCGAGCGTCACCCGGCCCGAGCGCGTGTCGAGACGGACATCGCCGGCGATCAGCTCGCTCGACGCGTTGCCCGCCGCGCGGCGGATCAGCGCGCGGAGGCGCGCGATCAGTTCCTCGGTCTGGAACGGCTTGGCGAGATAATCGTCGGCGCCCGCATCGAGCCCCGCCACCTTGTCCGACCAGCTGTCGCGCGCGGTGAGAACGAGGACCGGGAAATTGCGCTTTTCGCGGCGCCAGCGGTCGAGCACGGTAAGCCCGTCGATTTCGGGCAGACCGAGGTCGAGGATCGCGGCGTCGTAATTTTCGGTCGAGCCGAGGAAATGCCCGTCTTCGCCGTCGGTCGCGAGATCGACGGCATAGCCCGCCCCCTCCAGCGTCGCCTTGAGCTGCGGGCCCAGCGTGGGTTCGTCTTCGACAATCAAAATCCGCATTCAGGCGCCTTTCCTTTGCGTACCGGGCAAAACCGGCCACATTTCTCGTCTGTGTATCAAGTCCGGACGATCATCGCAAAATCTCGTTGCGACGGACCGCCGGCCTGCTGGATGTCAGGGTTTGCGGCCGACGATCCGGCCGGTACGGGCATCGACATAGACGACGACCACCTGGCTGCCGTCCATGAATTTGAGGGCATAGATCATCCGCCTCGCGTCGAATTGCGGCCCGCCGAGATAGGTCATGTCGCTGTAGGGCGGGCGCGAACGGATGTCGGCGATCAGCCGGTTGAGCGGGATCACCTGCCCCTGCGCCGCGGCTTCGCGCAGATTGTCCTGGTCGCGGTCGCCGCGCGCGGCCGCCGGCACGCCTGCCGACAGCAGCAGCGCGGAAACGAGGGAGAGGGTCAGGGTCCGGATCATGGCCGTTTCTCTAACGCGAAAGCATTGAATAGGCGATGAATGGGCATGTCAGCCGCGGTTTCGGTTCAGTCCATGGCACCGGGGCCATGGTGGGCGCGACAGGGATTGAACCTGTGACCCCACCCGTGTGAAGGGTGTGCTCTACCGCTGAGCTACGCGCCCGTTCCGGTACCGGCCGATGACCGGCGCTTCCGAAAGCCGGACGTCCATAGCCGCTGACGCGGCGAATGCAACGCCCATTTGCCCGAAATTTCGCCCGTAAATGCAAATCGGGCCGCAGCTTTCGCCACGGCCCGAGATGTTTTTACCAAAAGGCGGCGGCCAACTTAGTTGACGGCGTCCTTGAGGGCCTTGCCGGCCTTGAACTTCGGCTGGTTCGACGCCGCGATGGTCATCGTTTCGCCGGTGCGCGGGTTGCGACCGGTCGATGCCTTGCGCTTGCTGACCGCGAAGGTGCCGAAGCCGACGAGACGGACTTCGCCGCCCTTCTTCAGCGAACCGGTGATCGCGTCGAACACGGCCTCGACGGCCTTGCTCGCGTCACCCTTGGTCAGGCCGCTCGAGTCAGCGACGGCGGCGATCAGGTCTTGTTTGTTCATGCCTAAGGAACCCCTGCATTATGGTTGGTTAAGTGATTCTCATGGCCCGAAGCCATGGCGCGTCACTAACGATGATTGACCCCGGCTTGTCAAAGCAAAAAAGGGAGAAAAACGCCCCAAAACGTCGATTTTGCGACGAATTTGGGGCGAATTGCCCTGAACCGGGGCAGCTTAGTGACGAATCGCCGATTCGGGATCGCTCCCGGGAGCGATCGGCGGCGAGG
>NZ_JAEMQX010000221.1 GCF_016463645.1 Sphingopyxis sp.
CCCTTGCATTTCCCACCCCCGCGCAAGACGGCGCGATCGGTCACCGCAAAAAGGCTTGCACGCGCATGTCGATTGGCCGAAGATTCCTCTCGACGGGTCTTCGGAGGTGGGGATCGCGATGTCTGTCGGGTTTCGATCGTTCGCTGCGATGCTGCTATGGCTTGGCGTCAGCCTTGCCGTCCCTCCGGCCAATGGACAGGAGCATCACGACCATCGGTCCGCCTTGGGACAGGTGAACTTCCCGGTGTCCTGTACGCCCGACGCGCAGGCGAAATTCAACACGGTCGCGGCCCTGCTCTATTCCTTCTACTGGGAGAAGATCGACGCCGCCGTGGATGATGTGCTCGCCGCCGACCCGACCTGCGCCATGGCCTATTGGGCAAAGGCGGTGGCGAGTATCGACAATACGCTCGGATCACCACCGACCCCGAAGCAGGAGGAGCAAGGCTGGGCGGCGGTGCTGGCGGCGCATCGGCTGGGCGGCGGCAAGACACCGCGCGAGCGCGACTATATCGCGGCCGTCGAAAGCCTGTTCAGGGATCGGGCGAGCGTTCCCTTCCCGCAGCGCGCCAAAATCCATGAGAAGGCGCTCGAACAAATCCATCGGCGCTATCCCGAAGATCCGGAGGCGGCGGTCCTCTATGGTTTCTGGCTACAGGTCACGGCCGACCGCAACGACCAGACCTATTCGCAGCAGCTCAAAAGCGCGAAAATCCTGGAAAAGATCTTCGCCGAGCAGCCGAACCATCCGGGCGTCGCGCATTTCATCATCCATGCCTACGACTTTCCGCCGATCGCCGGGCATGGGCTCGATGCCGCGCGGCGCTATGCGGCGATCGCCCCCGATTCCCCGCACGCGCTGCATATGCCCTCGCACATCTTCTCGCGGACCGGACAATGGCAGGATTCGATCGATACCAATGTCCGCTCCCATGCCGCGTCGAAAACCGACCGCGATGCCTATCATGCGATGGATTATCTGGTTTACGCCTCGCTCCAGCTCGCACGCGACGCCGAGGCGCTGAAATGGGTCGAGTTCGTCAATGCAGCGCCGAAGCCCGATGAGGATGCGCGCCAGATCGCCTATGCTGCAGCAGCCGTCCCGGCGCGCTACGCCCTCGAACGCGGGGACTGGGCAGCGGCGGCCGGGCTCCCGCTGCGCCCCGCGCGCGAGCAATTCGACTGGAGCCGCTTTCCCGAGGGAGAGGCGGTCAACGCCTATGCGCGTGGCCTTGGCGCGGCGCGGCACGGTGACGTTCGGGCTGCAACGGTCGAAGTCGCAAGGCTTGCCGCATTGCGGGGCGCGATGGTCGCGCAGAAGAAGGACTATTGGATCGAACAGGCCGACATCCAGACCAGCGTGATCGCGGCGTGGATCGCACGCGCGGAAGGGCGCAACGACGATGCATTGCGGCTCATGCGCGAAACGGCCGACCGGGAGGACAGGACCGAGGAGCATATCATGATGCCCGGCCGCGTGATTCCGGTGCGCGAGATGCTCGGCGAACTGCTCCTCGATCTGAAGCAGCCCGGGAAAGCACTCGCCGCTTTCGAACAGGCGCTGACCAATGACCCCAATCGTTTCCGGCTGATCTGCGGCGCGGCCGCAGCGGCGGAGCGCTCCGGATATCCGGGGAAGGCCAGGGGTTATTACGGCCGCCTGCTGACCCAGAAGGGAATGTCCGCCGAGCGCCCCGAAATCGCGCGAGCGAAAGCGTTTCTCGCCCACTCTTGAGCGAGTCCGCAGAGGCAATGACTTGTTGTCCACCCCTTGCATTTCCTTGGCCTGGGCGTAAGGCGGCGCGGACATAAACCTGCGCGTGCGACTCCGCGTGGCCCCGCTCTCCCGAACGGGCCCCGGCCGTCATTCCCCGCCGCGCCAACATGGGGACTGCAATCCTATGACCACCACGGGTAACGACACGCTGGGCACCCGCTCGACGCTGAGCGTCGGCGATAAAAAATATGCGTACTATTCGCTCGACAAGGCCGCGGCGAAGCTCGGCGACGTGTCGCGCCTGCCCTTCTCGATGAAGGTGCTGCTCGAAAACCTGCTGCGCTTCGAGGATGGCGGCTTCACCGTGTCGAAGGATGACGTGCAGGCGCTGGTCGACTGGCAGAAGGACCCGCATTCGAACCGCGAGATCCAGTATCGCCCCGCGCGCGTGCTGCTGCAGGATTTCACCGGCGTTCCCTGCGTCGTCGACTTGGCCGCGATGCGCGACGCGATCGCGACGCTCGGCGGCGACACGTCGAAGATCAACCCGCTCGTTCCCGTCCACCTCGTCATCGACCACTCGGTGATGGTCGACGAATTCGGCCACCCCAAGGCGTTCGAACAGAATGTCGAGATCGAATATTATCGCAACGGCGAACGCTACGACTTCCTGAAATGGGGTTCGAAGTCGCTGTCGAACTTCAAGGCGGTGCCCCCGGGCACCGGCATCTGCCACCAGGTCAATCTCGAACATATCGCGCAGGCGGTGTGGTCGAGCGAGGACGGCTCGGGTGAAACCGTCGCCTATCCCGACACCTGCGTCGGCACCGACAGCCACACGACGATGATCAACGGGCTCGGCGTGCTCGGCTGGGGCGTCGGCGGGATCGAGGCCGAGGCCGCGATGCTCGGCCAGCCCGTGTCGATGCTGATCCCCGAAGTCGTCGGCTTCAAATTCACCGGCCAGCTCAAGGAAGGCGTCACCGCGACCGACCTCGTGCTCACCGCGACGCAGATGCTGCGCGCCAAGGGCGTCGTCGGCCGCTTCGTCGAATATTTCGGCCCCGGCCTCGCCTCGCTGTCGCTCGCCGACCGCGCGACGCTCGCCAATATGGCGCCCGAATATGGCGCGACCTGCGGCTT
>NZ_JAEMQX010000222.1 GCF_016463645.1 Sphingopyxis sp.
CTTGCCTTCGCGCACAAATATCGCGGCGACGGCGGCGTGGCGATGGCCTATTTCGGTGACGGCGCCGCCAACCAGGGCCAGGTCTACGAAAGCTTCAACATGGCCGAGCTGTGGAAGCTGCCGATCATCTTCGTGATCGAGAACAACCAGTATGCGATGGGCACGTCGGTCAACCGCGCGTCGGCCGAGGATCAGCTCTATCGCCGCGGCGAGAGCTTCCGCATTCCGGGCATGCAGGTCGACGGCATGGACGTGCTCGCGGTGCGCGGCGCGGCCGAGGCGGCGCTCGAATGGGTGCGCGCGGGCAAGGGGCCGGTCCTGATGGAACTCAAGACCTATCGCTATCGCGGTCACTCGATGTCCGACCCCGCCAAATATCGCAGTCGCGAGGAAGTGCAGGCTGTGCGCGACAAGAGCGATGCGATCGAGCATCTGAAGAAGCTGATGACCGACGCGGGCATTCCCGAAGACAAGTTCAAGGATATCGACAAGGAAATCCGCCAGATCGTGGCCGAGTCCGCCGACTTCGCGGAAAGCGCGCCCGAACCCGAACTTCATGAACTTTATACCGACGTGCTGGTGGAGCAATATTGAGATGGCCATCGAATTGAAAATGCCGGCACTGTCGCCGACGATGGAAGAGGGCACGCTCGCCAAGTGGCTCGTCAAGGAAGGCGACACGGTGAAGTCGGGCGACATTCTCGCCGAGATCGAAACCGACAAGGCGACGATGGAATTCGAAGCGATCGACGAAGGCACGATCGGTCAGATCCTCGTTGCCGAGGGCACAGACAATGTGAAGGTCGGCACCGTGATCGCGACGATCACGGGCGAGGGCGAGGAGGCTGCCGCACCCGCACCCGCCGCTGCGCCTGAACCGAAGGCCGAAGCTCCGGCACCCGCCCCGGCGCCCGCCGCCGCCCCGGCTGCGGCTCCCGCTGCCGCCGAGCGCGCGTCGGACCCCGCGATCCCCGAAGGCACCGCCATGACCCGCCTGACCGTTCGCGAAGCGCTGCGCGACGCGATGGCCGAGGAAATGCGCAAGGACGACCGCGTGTTCGTGATGGGCGAGGAAGTCGCCGAATATCAGGGCGCCTACAAGGTCACGCAGGGCCTGCTGCAGGAATTCGGCGCCCAGCGTGTCGTCGATACGCCGATCACCGAATATGGTTTCGCCGGTCTCGGCGCGGGCGCGGCGATGGGCGGGCTGCGGCCGGTCATCGAATTCATGACGTTCAACTTCGCGATGCAGGCCATCGACCACATCATCAACTCGGCCGCGAAGACCAACTATATGTCGGGCGGCCAGATGCGCTGTCCGATCGTGTTCCGCGGTCCGAACGGCGCCGCGGCGCGCGTCGGCGCGCAGCACAGCCAGAACTATGGTCCATGGTACGCCAGCGTCCCTGGCCTGATCGTGATCGCGCCCTATGATGCGGCGGACGCCAAGGGACTGCTCAAGGCCGCGATCCGCACCGAGGACCCGGTCGTCTTCCTCGAAAACGAACTGCTTTACGGTCGCAGCTTCGACGTACCCGAGGTCGAGGATTTCGTCCTGCCGATCGGCAAGGCACGGATCATGCGCCAGGGCAGCGACGTCACCATCGTCAGCTATTCGATCGGCGTCGGGCTCGCGCTTGAAGCCGCCGACCAGCTTGCGGGCGAGGGGATCGACGCGGAGGTCATCGACCTGCGCACGCTCCGCCCGCTCGATACCGCGACGGTGCTCGCCAGCCTCAGGAAGACGAACCATCTCGTCGTCGTCGAGGAGGGCTGGCCGACCTGCTCGATCGCCAGCGAACTCGCGATGGTCGCGATGGAGCATGGCTTCGACGATCTCGACGCGCCCGTCATGCGCGTGTGCAACGAGGACGTGCCGCTGCCCTACGCGCACAATCTCGAAAAGGCCGCGCTCGTCGACACGCCGCGCGTCGTGGGCGCGGTGAAGGCGGTCCTCAATCGCGCCTGACGATCCGGCGACGGCTTTCTATCCCGACATGCGCGATCCGCGCGTCATGGTCGCCGTGCCGCAGTCGCGGCGCGCGGCCATGGCGGCGCTGTGGGGACTGACCGCGCGGCTGACCAAGCTGCTGCTCGACGCGCGCGAACCGCTGATCGGCCAGATCAAGCTCGCCTGGTGGCGCGACATGGCCGCGATGATCGCGAACGATCCCGCGGCGTTGCCGAAAGGCGAGCCGCTGCTCGCCGAGCTGCGGGCGAGCTGGGCAGGGCGGGATGGGCTCGATGCGCTTGTCGAGGCGGCGGAGGCGATGCTGCTCGCCGGGCACGACGCCGAGCGGCGCGCCGCATCGGAAGGCTTCGGCGAACATCTGTTCGGGCTGTCGGGCGGAGCGGAGGCGGGCGGAAAACGCTGGGGCCTCGTCTGGGGCGCCGGGGTCGAGGAAGACGAGCGTGCGGCGCACGAACTGCTCCGGCAGGCGAAAGCCCCTGACGCGCCGCCGCGCCGTCTCTTCACCGGAAACCGGCCGCTGTTGATGCTCGACCGCTGGGCGGCGGCGATTGCCCGACGTGATGGCGAGCGCGATTTGCGCCGCGAGGGATTGCTGTTGCTGCGCATCGGTCTCGTGGGCCGTTGACGACTAAAAACGCGCCGGGGGTGGAAATG
This sequence comes from Sphingopyxis sp., assembly GCF_016463645.1. GTDB lineage: Bacteria > Pseudomonadota > Alphaproteobacteria > Sphingomonadales > Sphingomonadaceae > Sphingopyxis. Next base: position 2,627 of record NZ_JAEMQX010000222.1, read on the forward strand.
CGGCCTCCAAGCCTCTATCTTCACCGCAACAAACGGGGTCGCAGGGGACAATGCGATGTTCAACGGGCTGGTCGCCTATCTCGATTCGATCAAGGCGCGCGATCCGGCGCCGCGGTCGCGCTGGGAAATTCTGCTCTATCCGGGGCTGCTCGCGGTCGGCATGCACCGCATCGCGCACTGGCTGTTCGAGGCGCGGCTTTTCTTTCTCG
>NZ_JAEMQX010000223.1:0-1653 GCF_016463645.1 Sphingopyxis sp.
CTTCCGGTTCTGCATCTCCGCCCGGCGCAAAGCCTCGACGTCGATCTCTTTCAGGTCGCCCTCGACCTGCTCGATCTCGCGGACCTGCGCGACATAGACATGGCCGCAGTTCGGGCATTCGGGCACGGGGCGGAATACGGCGAAGCATTCGGGACAGGTGCGGATCGCGACTTCGGACTTCTCGCCGGCCTTGCGCTTCTCGCGGTCGTCGAGCGACCATGTGCGATCATCGTCGGGGAAGCCGTGGCCCTGCCCGTTCAATTCGCGTGGGAGTGAATTGCCCGCATGGTCGAGGATGATCGCATAATCTTTCCCCGGCGCAGGCCTCAAAGCGCGGCCGACCTGCTGCAGGTAGAGAGACAGGGATTTCGTCGGGCGCAGCAGAATGACGGCCTCGATCGCCGGAACGTCAAAACCCTCCCCGAAGAGCTCACAGTTCGAAAGGACGAGCGTTTCGCCGGTGATGAAGCGCTGGATCGCTGCATCACGCGTCGTCGTGTCCATCGTGCCATCGACATGTTCGGCGGCGATACCCGCCAACTGAAACTGCTGAACGATATGGCGCGAATGCTCGATGTTGACCGCGAACGCGACGGCGCGCTTGCCGGGGCAGAGCTTATGATAATGCTTCACCGCATCGCCAACGATTGACGGCTTATCCATCACCTCGGCGAGATCGTCGCGCTTCAGGTCGCCAGCCTGTGTGCCAACCGATGACAGGTCGGGAACGTGCGGCGCGAACAGGCGATATTTCGAGAGCGCGCCAGCCTCGATCAATTGCTTGACCGTCGGCCCGTTGATCATGCGCCCGAACCAGCGACCAAGACCGACACCATCGAGCCGCCACGGTGTTGCGGTAAGGCCGATGATCTTGGCATCGGGGAACGCGTCGAATACCGCCTGCCACTGACCGGCGCCGAGGTGATGGCATTCGTCGAAGATGATCAGGTCGGGCGGGGTCAGCTTATCTAGGCGGCGCGCGACCGTCTGGATCGAGCCGATCTGCACCAGCTTATGCGGGTCGGTCGAGTGGCCGCCCTGGATAATGCCGTGGACGATGCCCATTGACGAAAAGGTGCGTGACGTCTGGCCGATCAGTTCGCGGCGATGTGTCAGCCACCAACAGACTTTACCTTTCTGGGCGGCGCCGTGGATCATGTAGGAACCAGAGACGGTCTTGCCGCCGCCGGTCGCGAGCTGGAGCAGGATCGCGCGGATTTTGTCTCGGAAACCATCGCGGGCGCCGTCGAGGAGTGTTTGTTGGTAGGGGCGGAGGTGGATCATACCCCAAACGCCCCTGCAATCCGCCCGACGAATTCATCCGACAGGTTGTAGTGGCGCGCGACCTGCTCGACCGGCTGACCCGACCTAACGCGGCGCCGGATATCGGCATTGCGGGCGCAGTCGGCGTCCCAGCGTTCGTATCGGGCTTGGGTTCGGGCGAAGAGTTGGTCGGTGGTCATGCGCACTCTCGCACAGCAGCGGAGTCCGACGTCAAGGCTCCTTGAAGGAACAAATCACCCTGACGCTGAGCATCCTCGATGCGCTTGCAGGCGATGTCGAAGTACTTGGGTTCCCGTTCGATCCCGATGAAGTCGCGGCCCATCTGCACGGCAGCAACGCCGGTTGTTCCGCTGCCCATGAAGGGGTCGA
>NZ_JAEMQX010000223.1:1663-2832 GCF_016463645.1 Sphingopyxis sp.
GCGCATCACGCGCTCGGGCTTCTGAGTTGGATGCCATCTGCCGCCGTCCTGCATGGACGCCATCCCGTTGTTGCATTGCGTGATTTTCTTGACCGCCGCGCCGGGAATGTTCGTCCATGCGATCTCACCGTCCGAATAGGACGGCATGGAGTTCAGTTTATCCCAGAATAGCCAACGGCCACCGCGCGGCAGGACATCAGCGAAGTAGTTTCCACCCCAAACGATAGCTGCCTTACCAGTGGTCACCACTGCCGCGAGAAGCGCGCCATCAGGACGATCGCCGTCCCACCCCCCGTCGTACTGCTTGGGCCGCCGCACGTAGCGCCCAGAGGCGTCTGTGCCGCCCACAGATGCGCCCTTGTCAGCCCCAATCCCATACGGCGGATCAGTCACCACCGCATCGACCTTGCCGAGCGTTGGCAAGATATCCCGGCAATCGCCTAGGTAGAGCGTGGCGCGGCCTATGGTGACGGGCTCCATCATCACTGCCCCCTAATACGGTCAGCCTCGGCGATGATGGCCGAGTAGCGGGCAACGACGGGGCGGGCTTTGTCGGCAACGCGGAGCGTCTCGATATGGTCGCGCTTTCCGTCGCGCATTGCTCCGGTGTGTTCGGCCGTCAGGGCTGCGGCGTCGGCGATGATCTCGAAATCGAGCGCAGCGTCGAAGCCGATGGGCACAACCTGCAAGCCATAGAGTGCCAAAACTTCCGCCAGCGCCGTCGGATCGGCGGCAAGGCTATTCAGCAGGTTCTCGGCATCGGGCAGGGAAGGCCCAGCAATGCCGCGCGCGATCGTCTTGGTGTCGACCTCCATACGATCGGCAAAGGTGCCGCGACCGATATCATTCGATACCCGGCCCCAAGCGGCGCCAAGGGCAGCGGACAGACGTGCCTTCGAAACGATCTTATTCGGACAGACTTGGTTGTCAGGCATCGGCTAACCCCAAAGAATGGAAGGACGAAACATCGAACGGCGCCGCGAAAGGGCGAGGAATGGTCCGCGCGCGGTCGGCTGCCGTTTGGGAAAACACGACGTTGACGAGCTTCGCGGGATGATGAGGTGCCCCCAGACGGCCCGCGTTGACGCCCGAAAAATCAGACGCAGCTCGCCCTTCGCAGCCGCCGTCGCTGTCGGCTGTGGAAAGTCCGGTGGGGGTGTTCAGGAAAC
>NZ_JAEMQX010000024.1 GCF_016463645.1 Sphingopyxis sp.
ATCCGGCAAAACGCTGGACGATCATCGCCGCGAGCGCCGCCGTACTGATGATCGCCGCAACCGGTGCGCTCGCCTATTTCGGCCTGCCGGGCTGGGCGCAGGGGCTTGGCCTGCCGGGCGGGGTCGACGAGCCCGACCTCGTCATCGAATTGCCGCCGAACCAGGATCACCGCGAGCTGGCCGACGGGACGATCTATTTCGCCGCGTCGGGGGTAATCATCAACCCGACCGACCGCGAACAGCGCGTGCCGCCGATCCTCGCCGAACTGCGCGATGCGCAGGGCACGATCGTCTACAGCTGGACGATCAAGCCGCCGGTGCGGATGCTGCCGCCGAACGAGAAGGTCAATTTCAGCGAGGCCAAGCTCGACATTCCGCGCCGCGCGACGCAGCTGACGGTGAGCTGGGCGCTGCCGAAAGGCTGAATCCCGAAGCATTGCCACGGCGTCATGGCGTCACAGCGTCACAGGCAGAGCGCGGCCGCCAGCGACAGGAGGAAGCTGGTCAGCGTCGCGACGATGATCGGCGCGAAGCTTTGCCATCCCTGATCGAGCAGCAGGTGCAGCCGTGCCTTCATCGCGGTCGCGACGATGGCGAGGAGGAGCAGGGTCGAGGCGGCGGTGGCCGCCGCTTCGTCGACCGGCTTTGGAACGGCGACCAGCGAATTGATCGCGGCGACGACAAGAAAGCCGAGGATGAACCAAGGCAGGCGCAGCGGAATACGGGTCCTGGTTCCTGCCTCTCCGCTCCGGCCCAGCCACAGCGCGACGAGCATCAGCATCGGCGCCAGCAGGGTGACGCGCGTCAGCTTGACGATCGTTGCCACCTCGCCTGCGGCGGGTGAGTAGGAAAATCCGCCGCCGATCGCTTGTGCGACATCGTGAATCGCCGCCCCGATCAGGAACCCCGCCTGCGCATCGGACAGGCCGAATTCGGCTGCAAGCACCGGATAGAGCGTCATCGCGAGCGCACTTGCGACGGTGATGCCGACGAGCGTCAGCGTGAAACGCGCCTGATCGACGCGGCGATCGCCGATCAGCGAATAGAGCGCGAGCGCGGCGCTGGCGCCGCAGATCGCGGTCGCGCCGCCCGCGAGCAGGCCCGCGTCGCGGCTTTGTCCGAACAGCTTCGCGCTGGCGACCGTGATCAGGATGACCGCGATCATGATCAGCACCAGCAAGGCAAAGGGCAGGGGACCGAGGTCGGCGAGCTGCTGCGCCGTGATCCGCGCGCCGATGAGGACGATGCCGATGCGGAGCGCGGTCTGCGACATCAGGTCGAGCCCGGCATGCGTTCGCGCGTCCTGCGACAGGAAGGAAAGGGCGAGGCCGATCAGCAGCCCCATCAACACGATCGGCACGGCATAATGATCGGCGAGCCACCCCGCCGCGAGCGCGGCGATCGCGGTCACGAGCATGCCGGGAAAATAGGCCTGCCAGCGCCGCCGGGCGGGGGGATGCGCCTCAAGCTGCATTTCGCCATAGAGATCGGCGGCCATCGGCCAGCCCTGTTCGGATATTTTCACGCGATTTGCCCTGTGCCCATGCGGCGCGCTTCGCACATCGGCGCCTTGCGGTCGATAGGCCATTGCTGGCGGGCCGCGGGCTTGCTAGAGGCCGCGCTCTGTGCGCACCCGTAGCTCAGCTGGATAGAGCGCTGCCCTCCGAAGGCAGAGGCCAGGGGTTCGAATCCCTTCGGGTGCGCCAATAAAATCAATAGCTTATTCTATTTTTGGAGAGGCTTGCAAAAAAGCTAAACTCACCAAAACAAATCGCGCTGTGGCGTAGAATCGCCGAGGACCTGCCGTGATCAGCGCATCGACACGGCCGTTTTCGCCAACAATCCAGTCATTAATCGGTCCTTGGCACCCGCCTCAAAGCGGAAATGGCGCTTCGGAATATCGCAGAAGCGGATTCGATCTCCGTTTCGCTGTTCATGTGGAGTGCAGACCACTAACGTGACCGGAAACTTCACAAGGAGCGAGACAGTGACTCGATCCGACGCCAGGGACGAGAATTGCGTCGACAACCTCAATGACCTCCATAATCTTTGCCGGGCGTTCAAGGCGGCCGTGGGTGCAATCGAGGTGTGGAATGACCGTGGCCAGGGCATCGGCACCGGATTTCACATCGGGAACGGCTATATGATCACCGCCGCTCATGTACTCGATGGGGCCAGCCGAGCGACATTGGCATTCCATGACATGATATCGCGCTGTTTCGGAGCCATGTCTTCGCGGCAAACGATATCGAAAGATGCAGAACCAGTCAGCGTCCGGTTCCGGCGCACCTATATGACCGGATTCACCTCGGTCCACCCATGGAAGACGAACTCAGCGATGATTTGTTGATGCTTCAGGGGGTCGTGCTCGGCTATCCTTCGATCCCTTTTTCGGCCGAGCCGGCACTGGTCGCACATGAGTTCCGCCTCAGCGCCGTCATTAACCGCTACGATACCGGGAGGCCCGCCTTCATCATCTCGGGCATACCACGCGGCGGCTTCAGCGGCGCACCGGTGATCGCTCAGAGCGGATGGTTTCTCGGAGTGATCACCGAGGCACTCTACGGACAGACATTGACCGATCCGCAGGCCGCACCCTATTTCCAGACAGTCACCCCCGACCCGGTATTGGAAATCGTCCAGCAAGCGGGCACCAAGCCTGAGCATGTCAATCCTGAGCTCGCGGAGCTTTACCGGGAATATGACGTCCACACGATGGATACTGAGGAGAAAGAAGTCTTCTGGCGGCAGGCCGTTGCCAATCAACCAGAAACATGACGAACAGCGAACATGTAGTGGACTGCCCGTATGAATGTTCTTCGCCAAGAGCCGATAATGTCGACGTTCAGAAGCTAGGAGTGGCGGGTTGGAGACAGTCCGCTATACCCGCGCACGACCGCGGTCGCCTTCACCGCGGCGGGCAATAATTTCGAGCTGGCGATCGCGGTCGCAATCGCCGCTTTCGGCCTCGCTTCGCCGGTTGCCTTCGCGGCCGTCATCGGCCCGCTCGTCGAGGTCCCCGTCCTCATTCTGCTCGTCGGCGTCGCTTTTCGCCTCGGACGCCGATGGTTCCCGGCAACCACGCCTGCACAAGCCTGAGTATCATGACAGAATTGACCTATACGCGCCTTCGCACGCTCACCGACCCGGACCACCTCCCGGCGCTCAGCCCCGAATATCTTCACGCGCAGCCCGCGCTCGGGCTCGGCCCGCTCGATCCCGCCCCGCGCATCCTGCTGCTCTACGGATCCTTGCGCGAGCGCTCCTATTCGCGCCTCGTCGTCGAAGAGGCGGCGCGCCTGCTCCAGCTCTTCGGCTGCGAGACGCGCATCTTCGACCCGTCCGACCTCCCGCTTCCCGACCAGATCGCCAACGACGATCATCCCGCGGTGGAAGAACTCCGACAGCATTCGATCTGGTCCGAAGGCCAGGTCTGGTGTAGCCCCGAGCGCCATGGACAGATCACCGGCATCATAAAGGCCCAGGTCGATCATCTTCCGCTCGCGTACAAAGGCCTCCGTCCGACGCAGGGGCGCACGCTTGCGGTGATGCAGGTTTCTGCGGGCTCCCAGTCCTTCAACAGCGTCAACACGCTCCGCATCCTCGGTCGCTGGATGCGGATGATCACCATTCCCAACCAGTCGAGCGTCGCGAAGGCCTATCAGGAGTTCGACGAGGCCGGCCGGATGCTGCCCTCGAGCTACTATGACCGTATCGTTGACGTCGCAGAGGAGTTGGTGCGCTTCACCGTCCTGACACGCGGTCATGCGGACCAGCTCGTCGACCGCTATTCGGAACGCAAGGATCGGAAGGAGCCCGTCGTCACGCCAGCCGAACTAGCCGGAATTCCGGGCGCCCGCTGAACAATTCTGGCCGGTTAGAGACAGGCAGCTATGGATAGTTAGCTATAAGAAACGGACATTGCGCGCCAGCGTTTGAATCTGATGCCAAAGGGGCTGTTGCCCGCCAATTTCAGCCCGCTCGCCGGACTGCGCCCGCAGCGCGCGCGCCCGCTCGCAAAGCCCCCTCGAGGTAGCCGGGAAATTCGGTTGCAGTTTCGGTCCCGGCCCAGTGGATACGCCCGCACGGCTCGTGCCATGGGTGGCCATAACCGGTCAAAACACCGGGAGGCAGATGCGCGGCATACCCCCCAAGCGACCATCGCTCGTCCAGCCAGTTCTGCTCGACATAATCCAGGGGTTGCGAAGCTTGGACGCCGAAATAGTGCACGAGATCGGCAACCACCGCTTTGCGCCGCGCCTCCGGATCGAGGGCACTCATTGCCAGCGCATGGCGCGCCTCGATCAACCCGACGAGTATTCCCACACCGTCGTCGCCAAGCGACTGATCGAAGACGGCCCCCAGGTGACGGTCGCCGCTGATCGCCGAGCCCGTGAGGCCGCGATGGCGCCAGAAAGGCGTTTCGTAGGCAACATGAACCTTTATCACCGCTCCCATCGGCATGCGGCTTAGCAAGCCGGACCGTTTCACAGGCAGTGCCGGCGTGAAATGGATATGCGACGCGAGAATCGGGGGCACCGCCACGATGACATGGTCGGCGGAATAGGTGCCGTGGGAGCTGATCACACGCACGCCCTTCGAATCCTGTTCGACCGCGAGCACCGGACTGTTCAGCTCCACGTCGCCGTCGAGGCTATGCGACATCCGCTCGGGAAGCTGCCAGGCACCGCCAACGAATTTGTCCTGCTGCGCGCCGCCTGCGACGCCGATCATCGTTTCCAATCCGCCGCAGCGCCGGAGCATGTCGAGAAAGAACAGGTAAGAGGCCTGACTGGCATCGGTGCAAAGCAGCCCCGCCGCGACCGTCCGCACAAAATAGCGCGCTGCGGACGTGCGAACATGTCGGGATGCCCAACTTTCGAGCGAATGGGCATCCCATTCATGCGCGCGCAGCGCCGTCCACGGCGTCTCGGCCGGCAGCGCGTTCATGTCGCGCCGCCAGCGCCTCGCGATCAGGCCCAGCTCGACCAGCGACGCGACGGGAAGTTTCGGCGTCTCCCCATAACGCACCACGCGGCCGTTCCGGCTCATCAGATTCGCACCGGCGACATATTGCGGATAGATTTCGACCCCCAGTTCGCGCGCCTGGGCCAGCAGAAAAATCTGCTGCGGTCCGACCCATTGCCCGCCGAAGTCCACGACCTGACCGCAAATCTCGCCCCGCATCGCGCGTCCGCCGACGCGATCGCGCGCTTCGAGCACCCGCACCGTCTTTCCCGCCCGCTTCAACTCGAGCGCGGCCTTGAGACCCGAGAGCCCTGCGCCGACCACGATCGCGTCGAAGCGTGTAACCGGAACGGCCATTTTCCTATCCCTCGGTCAGAAGCCGGTGCAAGGCGCGCGATGTCGTAATACCCTGCTCGATCGCGCCGTCGATCGCGCTGCGCCAAGCGCTGGCCCAATCGCCGCTGGCGAAGAAGATTCGGCCGTGAGGCGCCTGCAAATCCTTGAGCGCCTTCGAAATCTGTCCCGGCCGCGAGATACACCAAGCGCCCCTCGAATAGGGGTCGTTGTTCCAGTCGTGCGCCTTGACGTCGACCACAACCGCGTCGGGCAGGAATTGCCTGACCACTTTCTGCACCTCGCCCTTGTCCATGATCCGGAGCGGGTGATCGCCCGAGCCGAATGCGATAAGATGCGTACGCCCGTTCGCAGCGCCATCCCAAAACATATGGTTGATCGGACTGGGGCCGGTCCCTGGCGCCCAAGCCGTAAAGATCGGCCGTTCGCCCTCGATCAGGATATGGATCTTGTTCGCCTTGCCCGCATGGCCTTCGACCGAGACGTCGAGCTTCTGCCTGGGAAGCGGCGGACGGAAACCGACGTCCTTGAGTGTGTTCAGCGGCAAGGTGGAAATCGCGGCCCGGGCCGACCAGGTCTTGCCGTTCGTGCCGACGATGCGCACGCCGTCGCCCGTCGTTTCGATCATGGCCACCGGGCTGTTCAACTCGATGGTTGCCCCGCAATCGTCCGCCAGCGCGGAATATAGCGAGCGCATTCCACCTTTGAGCTTGAAACGGCTTACGACATCGGACTCGAGCTCGAGACTATAGCCGCTGAGCGCGACCAGCCGGACGATATCGACCCACGAAACATTCGCCGCCGCGCCGCCGCTGCTCGCCGCAAAAATCGTCGCCGCCAGAATGCGCCCCTCGGGAGTCAGCGAAGACGCTGCAATCTTGTCCGCGACGGAAATCGTATCCGCCGCAATCCAGCCCGCATCCGCGAACGGCTCCGCCGGCCGCGGCATGATCGTACGCGCATCCGCGAACATCGTCTGGACGGGTCCGTAAAATTCGCTTCCCCGCTCCGACATTTTGGCTTGGTGACGCCCCCCATTCTCGTCGAGATAGATGACGTCATCGGCAAAATTCCCTGGAGATTCCTCCAGCTCTACGCCGTAGCGGTTGATTTCCGCCCAGACATGCGGCTGGAACCAATGCACCCATGTGCCCCCCATGTCGTTGGGCTTGCCATCGAACTCGGCGGTATAGGTTCGGCCTCCGATCCGGTCGCGCGCCTCGAGGATCAACACCTTGTAGCCGTACCGCTTAAGCTCGCGCGCGGCCGTCAGCCCGGCGAAGCCGGCCCCGACGATGATCGCGTCATAGTCGCCCTTGTCCTTTCCACCGCTGGCGGGGCGCGCCTGCGCGATTGAGGATGTCATGACGCCCGCCGCTGCCGTGGCCAACACCGCCCGGCGCGACGGAAAACTATTCTGCGATCGATCGTCACTCATTGCTGATGCCCTCTTCCAATTCTGTCCGGATGGCCCTCCGAACACAATATTTGACGTATGTCAAACTTTCTATGACTCTCGTTTCGACTCGCGCCAAGGGCAAAGCGAACCATGGCGCGTGCCCGACACCGGATCCCGTCGAACCAGAATAATATTGAATATATTCATCTATTTAAAATAACATTTAAGACGATTGACCAATTTTGGACATTTATCTAATATTTAAATGCAGCCGGACATGCGGAGCGCGACAGACGCTCTCCGGCCGCCCATTTGGAAGGGGACCCGGAATGAAGAAGACTAGTCTGTTTTTGCTCTCCACGGCGTGCGCAGCTACCCTCGCGGTGCCGGCCGCGGCCCAGCAGCAGCCGACCGAAGACGCCGCACGATCGGGAGGCGACGACATCGTCGTGACCGCGCAGCGCCGCGAAGAGGGGATCAACGACGTCCCGATTGCGATCACCGCCATCAGCGGCGACAGTCTCGAGCGCTTCCGGTTCAACGACGCGACCCAGATCGTCCAGCAAATCCCCAACATGAGCGCGACCAATACGCTGGGAGCAAGCGCGCCGCTCTTTTCGGTGCGGGGTATGAGCAACGCCGATTTCAACCCGTCGTCGAATACGCCCGTCCCGATCTACAGCGACGACATCCTGATCAACAACGTTACCGGTCAGGGGTTCGCGCTGTTCGACCTCCAGCGGGTCGAAGCGCTCAAGGGGCCACAGGGCACATTGTTCGGCTATAACTCTTCGGCCGGCGCCATCCAGTTCATCTCCCGGCGCCCGACAGACAGTCTCGAAGGATCGGGATCGGCGTCGATCGCGGGGCATGGCGAGCGGACGCTCAACCTGGCCGTCGGCGGTCCGCTGGTCGGCGACAGCGTCCGCGGCCGGATCGCCTTTTTCGGTCGCCGCGATGACGGCGATTTCATCAACATCAACAATGGCGAGCGGATCGGGAAGGATAATCGCTGGGCCGTTCGCGGGCTGCTCGACGTCGACCTCGCAACGAACGCCAGCGTCCTGATCAAGGCCCAATATGGCAAGTATAACGGCGACCCGGCGATCCGGCCCACCGAGCAGGATGTCAACAATCTGACCGGCGAAACATTGGGCGGGAAGCGCGAAATCCGCCAGGAACTCGCGCAGTATGAGAATGTCGAATATGGCGAACTGTCTTCGCGCCTAAAGGTCGATCTGGGCCCGGTAGGGCTCGATCTCATTACGGGCTATCTCGATATCAAATCGGGTCTTTCGACCAACTTCTTCGACGGCACACAGATCGGCCTCCTCGATCTCGGCTATGGCGCCGGTCCTGTGCAGACCGCGCTTTACGGCGTCCAGGGCGGCACCGCGCACAGCAAGCAGTTTTCGCAGGAGGCCCGGCTCACGTCGCAGACCGACGGACCGCTGTCGTTCATCCTCGGAGCCTATTATCTCAAGGAAAAGCTCGACGGGAGCATCTGGTTTTTCGCCGGCGACGATTCGGGGGCCTTCGGCTATTTCGGGACCGACCCTGCGGCCTTCCTGACCTACAGCATCTACAAGCAGAATCTGTCGTCGTTCGCGCTCTTCTCGCAATGGGACTATAAATTCACCGACAAGCTCAAACTGACGCTGGGCGGCCGCGTTTCCTGGGACAGGCGCTCGCTCGATCTGACGTTCGCCAACTATGACGGCGCGACAACCTTCGTGAACGGCGCGACGGTCGATCCGCTTCACCCGAAGTTCTCGGACGTCACCGACCTGTCCGGGCTCGACCGCACGCAGCAAAAGCTGGACTGGACGAACTGGAGCGGCCGGCTCGCTATCGACTACCAGCCGTCGCCCGACGCCTTGCTCTATGCGAGCCTGTCGCGCGGCGTGAAAAGCGGGGCTTTCAACACAGCGGCGCTGGTCGATATTTCCGAGGCGAATTCCATCGGTCCGGAAACCGTTCTCGCTTATGAAGCCGGCGTCAAGCTGACGCTGGCGGACCGGCGCCTGCAAACCAACCTCGCGGCTTTCTATTACGACGTCGACAATTATCATCAAAAGGTAGTCGACCAGTTCGCCCGCGAATTCCTGAGCAGCGCCGACAAGGTCGAGTTCTACGGTTTCGAATTCGAAGCCACCGCGCGTCCGGTCGATATATTGACAGCGAAGCTTGGTGCCGGATGGCAGAAGGGCAGGTATAAGCGCTTCATCGAACCGACCGGCTCGGGCCCCGTCGACCGTTCGGGGAACACCGTTCCGGGTACCGGCAACTGGACCGTCAACGGATTGGTGCGACTGGATCTGCCGGTAGCGAACGACGCGGCGCTGGTCTCACCGCAGATCGACTTCAACTTCGTACAAGGGTCCTATTATTCGACCGGCAATGACGTGAAGGCCCCGCAGCTCAGCCTCGCGCGAAAAACCGATGATTTCATCAATCTCAATCTCCGGCTGACGCTGCAGGACGCCGACGAACGATATGGGATCACCTTCTTCGTCCAGAATGTCCTCGACCAGTTTCGGGTGCTGCGACGCAATCCGGTCACATTCCTCGACAATTCGCTGAGCGGCTATTCGCCCCCGCGCACCTTTGGCGTGAGCATCAACGGGCGCTTCTAGAATCCGGACGCCATAGGGCGAGATCCCGTAGCATCTGAACAGGGTAGCACTCCCTGACCTAGCCCGGCGCATTTTCAAAGAATTGCGCCGGGTTCCTTTTCAGATTCGGTCAGGTTGTTCCGAGAGCTGGGGACATGGCGTAAACTTTACGAAAATCGTCGCTGAATTCGGCCGTTCCCGAATAGCCTTTCGGCAGAACGAAGCAGTCGCCGACGCCAAACGACTGCGCCTCGCCGGTCTTGCTCACGAAATCAACCTTACCCGAGACGATGTGCCAGAGTTCGTCGCTCGGATAGGCTGCAATGGTCACGCGGCCGGCCGACCCTTGCCAGACACCGACATCGATCCGCCCATCGGCGCTCCGGTAGAATGAGCGCGCTCCGCCTTGCACCACGCTCCCTTCCGGACCGGGCAACGGGTGCAAGCCATCGATCGGCACGGCGGAATCGAGCTCCACAAGCTTAGGCGGAGCGGAGGTTCGGGTCATATCCATTTTGCGTTCCTTCAGCGATTGGGGAACGGCAACGATCGCCTTTCCTACCATCAAGAAGGCTCTCTATATTTTTGACATATGTCAAGAATTGCATTTGATGACGCGAACGGCTTTACCGGTTTACCGGCCGGAAGGTCCGGAGGTAGTGGTTCACGCCCGAAGTTGGGCTGGAAGAAAGGTATCGGGGTGCCCGACCTCAATTTTTCGGTTTTGAGATTCGTCCCGCGCGAAGGCGGATATGCACGCGGCCAGGAAGGCTTCGAGCTGATTCTGAAGACCGCCGTCTCGGTTCTCGTCGAGCATGGCTACAAAGACATGACGCTCCGTCGTATCGCCAAGGAGTGCGGCATGAAGGCGGGCAATATCTCCTATTATTTCAAGTCAAAGGACGACCTCGTCCGTGCGCTTCTCCAGGCGATATCGGGCAGTTACGAGGCAGCGATTAGCGAAGCGACCGCCGGTGCCGGCGCTGACCCGGAGAGCAAGCTGACCCAGCTCATCTCCTTCATTCTTCAGGATGGCACGACGCGTCAGACCAGCTACCTGTTCCCCGAGCTATGGTCGCTCGCGAACCATGACCCATTTGCGAAACAGTGCGTCGACGAACTCTATCTTCGCGAGCATCGACGTTTCGACGAAATCATTGGCGAGCTGAACCCCGCCCTGTCGGCGGACGACCGCTCCATTCTGTCCACCTTCATCCTGTCCTCGATCGAGGGGATCGGCGTGTTCGCCGGCTACGGCAAATATTGGCAGGATGCGATGCCGCAGTTGCAGGCAACCGCGTGCCGCTGCTTCCTCGAATTCGTGAAATCGGCAAAACCCGGTGTGGACGGCACCCTTTCAGCCAGCAAGCTCGAGCTGAAACCCTGAGCTAGAGCCCATCGAAGTCCGAAGGTCCGAGCGACGTTACAAGCTGGACGAAAGATTTGCGTGCCAGAAGCTTCAGCACCGGCATGCGATCGACCCATGGCTTCTGATAGCCTGCAAAAACGGTCATGCCTTCCATCGACGCCGAGATGAACAGCGCCAATATTTCGCGTTGATCGGCGGACAGGCGGGGATTGATCTCTGCGATCAACTCGTTGAGCGATACCCGCGCACGCTGGTAAAGCTCATTCATCCGGTCGTAGACGAAGCTGTCGTGGTTCGCCATCGCCCATAGTTCGGGAAAAAAGCGCGTCGTCTTCTTGGTCGTGATGTCCTCAAGAATCAACGACACCAGATTTTCCAGCCGCGCCTCCGCGCTCGCGCCCGGTTCGTGCATGATCTCGTCGAACGATTCCTCGTAGCTGCTGATCACCGCGTTCAGCAGCTCGCGAATCAGGTCTTCCTTCGATTTGAAATAATAGTTGAGGCTGCCGACATTCATGCCCGACTCGGCGGCGATCCGGCGAAGCGTCAAAGCCGACGCGCCGTGATTCACCAGCAACGCCAGCGACGACCGAAGTATCTGCTCAAAGCCATCCTGGCCCCGCGCATATCCACCTGTTCGCGGGGTGATCTTCAGGTCTGGAACGATGAAATCCGACAATTTTTCATGGCCTCCTGCGCTGCGACTAGCCCGTTTCGCGCTACCGGACAAGTGTCCTACTTTACTCACTTGACTAAAGTTAGTCGAACGCATAATTTTTAACGCGCGGGCCGTCAGAGCCCATTGATGAACAACAGGGAGGCCGAGATGGCGCGCGTCTATCGAATGGCGACTTTTGCCATGTTGCTGCTGTCGGCAGGTGCGGCGGGTGCCGCGGATTTTCCGCAACCGCTGCCCGAGGAGCCGGTGTCGACCGTCACCGAATTGCCCGAGCGCTATCCCGACAGCTGGGTCTTCGTGCACGACCTGCATTTCAACAGCTTGCCCGACGGACGCGCCGCGATCGTCGACGTCGGTGCCGAAAACAACAATCTGCGCGGGCAGATCCCCGTCGCGCAATTCGGCAACATCCTGCCGTCGACGACGCGCGGCGAAATCTATGTCGGCGAAACCTTTTATTCGCGGCTGACGCGCGGCGAACGCACCGATGTCATCACGATCTGGGACACGAAGACGCTGGCGCCGAAGGACGAGATCGTCCTGCCCGGTGGCAAGCGCGGACTGTTCGTGACGCTGCGCAACAGCCTGCAACTGACCAATGACGAGAAATGGGCGCTGGTGTTCAACTTCACGCCGGGGTCTTCGGTGACCGTGGTCGACCTCGACGGTCGCAAGATATTGTCGGATATCGACCTGCCGGGCTGCTCGCTCGTCTACCCCACCGGTCCGCGCGGTTTCACCTCGCTCTGCGCCGACGGGACGATGACGAGTATCGCGCTCGACGCGACGGGGAAGGCGGGGCCGGCGGTTACCAGCGAGGCGTTCAACACGATCGACGACGATCCGCTGTTCATGACGCCGGCAATGGTCGGGCGCACCGGCTGGTTCGTCAGTTTCAAGGGTAATCTGCGGGCGATCGATTTTGCGGGCGCGGCGGCCAGGGACCTCGGCGGTTTTGCGATCCCGAAACAGGCGGGCGGCGAGCCCGAATGGCGTCCCGGCGGCTGGCAGGTGATATCGGCCGACCGCGCGGGCCTGCTCTACATCCTGATGAACCCCAAGGGCATCGAAGGATCGCACAAGGATGGCGGCACCGAAGCGTGGGTCGTCGACCCGAAAGCGAAGACGGTCGTCCGCCGCATCGCGCTCAAGAACCACAGCGTGTCGATCGAGGCGACGCAGCAGGAAAAGCCGCTGCTCGTCGCGTCGCGCTCCGACGGCTCGCTCGACGTCTATGACGCCGCGAGCGGTGCGTTCGTGCGGACCGTCGCGAGCGTCGCGCACGATCCGATGACGATGACGGCGGCGCGCTGATGACCGCCGTCCTGTCCGTCCTTGCGCTGGCGCTCGCGATCATCCTCGCGGTGGCGGCAGCGCACAAGTTCGCCGAACGCGCACGGCTGACGCGGGCGACTGCGGGGCTGCTGCGCCTCGCTCCGGCGCTCGCGATGCCCGCGACGATGGCGGCCGCGGCGATCGAGTTCGCTGCCGCGCTGGCGCTGCTCTTTCCGGCCTCCCGGCCCGTCGGGGCGCTGCTCGCAGCCTTGTTGTGGGCGGGATATGGCGCCGCGCTGCTCGCGGCGCGCCGGCGCGGCGATGGCGGCCTCGATTGCGGCTGCGATTTCGGCGCGCGGCGCAGCGGGATCGGCGGCTTCACGATCGCCCGCGCCTTCGCGCTCGCCGCCGCGGCGCTCGCGCTTTGTCTCTCTCCCGCAGGGGGCGGCGGGATCGACATCCAGTCGATCTTCGCCGCCCTCGCCTTTGTCGCGCTGCTCTTTGCGGCCGGCGAAATCGCCCATCTTCCCGCCCCCAGCCGGAGTGCCGCCCGATGACCGGATTTTTCCTTGCCTCGCAAATCCTGCTCTGGATCGCCGTCGCGGTGCTCGGCGTGCTCGTCGCGGCGCTCGCGCGGCAGGTCGGCGTGCTCCACGAACGCATCGCCCCCGCCGGCGCGCTGACGCTGCACCAGAAGGTGAATGTCGGCGACAGGGCGCCCGAAATGACGCTCGCGACGATCGAGGGCAAGGAAGTTGCGATTGGTGGCAAGCGCCATCGCCGCGGCCAGCTCATCTTCTTCCTCTCGCCCGACTGCCCGGTGTGCAAGACGTTGCTTCCCGTGGTCCGTTCGGCGAGCGGGGCCGAGCGCGGCTGGCTCGACGTGGTGCTGGCGAGCGACGGCGACGCCGCCGCACACCGCCGGCTCGTGATGGCCGAGGGACTGGCGGGTTTCGACTATGTCCTGTCCGAAGATCTCGGCCGCAAGCTTGGCGTATCGAAGCTGCCTTACGCGGTGCTGATCGACGAGGAAGGCAACATCGCCTCGCTCGGCCTCGTCAACAATCGCGAGCATCTGGAGAGCCTGTTCGAGGCCAAGGAACGCCGCGTCGCATCGATTCAGGAATATCTCGCACGCGGCTGATCCCGCACGCCGCGACAGGAAGGGGACGAATATGTCGGGACTGGACAAATTTTCGGAAAAGATGACGCGGCGGGTCGCGCGCGCGACCTCGCGGCGCAGCCTGCTGACGCTGATCGGCGGTGCGCTGACCGGCGCGGCGGTGATCCCGGTGCTGCCCGTGTCGCGCGCGCAGGCGCAGGGGCACGGCCACGGCGGCGACCCGGTCGCGCCGCAGACGACAGGCAACCCGCAGGATCCGGGCGACCAGACGCAGTGCGATTACTGGCGCTATTGCGCGATCGACGGTTTCCTCTGCAGTTGCTGCGGCGGCACCGCGAGCAGTTGTCCGCCGGGGACCGAAATGTCGCCGATCACCTGGATCGGCACCTGCTTGAACCCCGCCGACAACCGGTCCTATATCGTCAGCTATAACGACTGCTGCGGCAAATCCTCGTGCGGGCGCTGCCTGTGCAACCGCAACGAGCGCGACCGGCCGATGGTGCGTCCGCAGGCGAACAACGACATCAACTGGTGTCTCGGCACGTCGAGCGCGATCTATAATTGCTCGACCGCGGTGATCCTCGGCGTTGCGCTGGAGCAACAGTAATGCGGGGGTGGGCGATCCTGCTGGCGGTGACCGGATTTGCGGCCACCGGACCCGCGATGGCCGCCGATGACGGCGCGACGATCTACAAGCGCTGCGCCGCATGCCATCTGGCGAACGGCGCGGGGGTTCCGGGCGCCTTTCCGCCGCTGAAGTCAGACGTGCGTGCGCTGGCTGGAACCCCTGCCGGGCGCCGCTATCTCGCGCTGGTCGTTATCCGCGGCGTGTCGGGGGCGATCACGGTCGAAGGAAAACCCTATCGCGGGATGATGCCCGCGCAGGCCGGGCTCAACGATGCGCAGGTCGCGGCGGTGCTGAACCATGTGGTTCGCGGCGGATCGGCGAAAGCGTTCACTCCGCGCGAGATCGCCGGATATAGGGCAGGTAGCGCGGCGCTCAATTCCGCCGCGGTGGGGCGCCTCCAGCCGGCCGCCGCGGGCAAATGAAATGGCTGGCCGCATCCGCGCTGATCGTGGCGACCGGAGCGGCCGTGACAACCCCGGCGTGGAGCGGTCCGGAAGCGATCCCGGGCGTCGCCAATCCGGCGCGCGCGAAGCAGAACTGGATGCTGTCGTGCCAGGGATGCCATCGCGCCGATGCAACCGGGACGCCGCAGACCACGCCGACGATGGCGGGGTTCGTCGCGAAGTTCCTGCACGTGCCGGGCGGCCGCGAATATCTGGTGCAGGTTCCGGGCGTCGCGACCGCCGCGCTGTCCGACGCCGATCTGGCCGAAGTGGTGAACTGGTCGCTCGTGCGGTTCGACGCGGCGAATGTGCCTGCGGATTTCAAACCTTACACAGCCGCCGAAGTCGCGCGCCTGCGGCTGAAGCCGCTGCGCACGGAGGCGATGACGATACGGGCGGGCATGGTCGCGCGCTTCGCTCCGGAACCAAAACAACAGAAATAAGAACAGGGGAGGATTTTCGATGACCAAGGTAATGACGACCAAGGTAGCGGGGCGCCGCGTCGCGCGCCCGGCGCTGGCCCTGCTTCTCGCAGGCGTTTCCGTTCCGGCGCTGGCACAGGAGGCCGCGACCGAAACCGCTGCCGAAGCCGTCGCCGCCGCCGAAACGGTCGACGGCACCGACATCGTGGTCACCGCGCAGAAGCGGTCCGAACGCCTTCAGGACGTCCCCATCGCGGTCAGCGCGCTCGGCGGCGACTCGCTCGAACGCCAGCGGGTGACGCAGGCCGACGAACTGGCGAGCAAGATCGTCAATCTCCAACTCACCTCGACCGTCGGCGACAACACCCCGATCTTTGCGCTGCGCGGCGTGTCGATGTCCGATTACAGCCTCAATCAGGCGAGCCCTGTCGCGACCTATTATGACGAGGTGTACAAGGGCAATTTCGCCTTCCTCGGCGTCGCGATGTACGACCTCGAGCGCGTCGAGGTGCTGCGCGGCCCGCAGGGCACACTCTATGGCAAGAACACGACTGGCGGCGCCGTCAACCTGATCAGCCGGACACCGGTGCTGGGCGATACCGAGGGCTATCTGAACCTCGGCTATTTGGCGAGACATTGGCGGCGCGCGTCGCCTTCACCTTCGCGCGCGCCGACGGCTGGTTCAAGAACCAGCTCCCCGGCGAGCCCGACCTCGCGAGCGTGCGCGAATATGGCGTGCGCGGCAGTCTGCTCTTCGAACCGAGTGACAGCGCGCGCTTTGTCCTGCGCGCCTCGACCAGTTACCAGAACCCCCGCAACTATGGCATTTACGCCCAGCCCGAGGCGGTCAACCGGCCCGGGCTCGGGCGTCGCGAGATCGAGGCCAATGTCACCGACCGCCGCCGTGCGCGGACCTGGTCGGTGTCGCTGACCGGCACCGTCGATTTGAGCGACACGCTCGCGATCACCAGCGTGACCTCGTGGGACAAGGGTCGGCTGAGTTTTTATGAGGATACCGACGGCACCGCGACCGGGCTGCTCGAAATTCCATACACCGACCGGGCGACGCAATTCGCGCAGGACCTGCGCCTGACGAGCGACTTCGGCGGTCCGTTCAACTTCATCCTCGGCGCCTATTTCAACCGCGAGAAGGTTTATAACGAGACGACGTTCGAGATCGGCAAGGACATCGATTCCGATGGTCTGCCCGGCGTCACCGATGCGGATTGCGCGGCTGGCTTCCCCTTGGGATGCCTGTTCCGCAACAGCTTCGACCAGCTCAAGAAAAGCTATGCCCTCTATTCGGACGTCAGCTTCGAGCTGACCGACCAGCTCACGCTGCGCGGCGGCCTCCGCTTCACGCACGACAAGGGAACACAGAGCAATTTCGAAGCCAATGCCTTTGGTCCGAACGGCGTGCTGGTGATGAACCTGATCCCGCCATCGCGGCTCGATTACAGCCAGGAGAATCTGTCGGGCAAGGTCGGCGCCGACTACAAGATCAATCCCGATGTGATGGTCTATGGCAATTACAGCCGTGGCTATCGCGCCCCGAGCTTCAATGCGCAGGCCTTTTTTGACCCGTCGGAGCTGTCGGTGGCGAAGGCCGAGAAGATCGACGCGTTCGAGCTGGGACTGAAGAGCCAGTTCGCCGACCGGCGCGTCACGCTCAACATGGCGGCGTTCCGCTATACGTACAGCAACCAGCAGTTCATCAACGTCGATCCGGCCACCGCAGCGCAGACCTTGCTCAACATCCCGCGCTCGCGGATCCTCGGCGGCGAGGCCGAGCTGACCGTACGCGCGACCGACATGGTGACGCTGCGCGCCGGGGCCGGGCTGCTCGACACGAAAATCAAGCGCGGGACGGTGAGCGGCGTCGATGTCAGCGGTAACCGGCTGTCGAACGCGCCCAAGCTCACCTTCACCGGCGGGGTCGATGCGACGGTGATGGATGGCGGCAACGGGAAACTAAGCCTGCACGGCGACATCAACTATTCGGCGAGCCAGTATTTCGAGGTGCTCAACATCCCCCGGCTGCAGCAGGACAGCTATGTGCTTCTTGCCGGGCACATCGACTGGGAATCGGCCGACGGCCGCTGGAACGCGTCGGTCTGGGGAAAGAACCTGACTAACAAATTCTACTTCACGTCGCGCGTGGACCTGCTCGCAGGCTTCGGTTTCGACTATAACCATGTCGGGACTCCGCGGACCTATGGCGTGACCGTGGGCATGAAATTCTGATCGGAGAGAGAAAATGCCTGATTACAAGATGCTGATCGGCGGCCGGCTGGTGGACGGCGACCACGCGATGG
This sequence comes from Sphingopyxis sp., assembly GCF_016463645.1. Taxonomy (GTDB): domain Bacteria; phylum Pseudomonadota; class Alphaproteobacteria; order Sphingomonadales; family Sphingomonadaceae; genus Sphingopyxis. The sequence goes on from NZ_JAEMQX010000024.1 coordinate 17,591, forward strand.
ACGTGATCAACCCCGCGACCGAGGAAGTGTTCGCCACCGTTGCGCGCGCGTCCGAACGGCAGGCCGATGAAGCGATCGAAGCGGCGGCAACCGCCTTTCCCGCATGGGCCGAAACCCCGATGGCCGAGCGGCAGGCAAAGGTCAGCCAGCTCGCCGACGCGATCGTGGCGAATGCCGACAAGCTCGCGCGCGCGTTGACGCAGGAACAGGGCAAGCCGCTCGCCGAGGCGCAGGGCGAAATCGCGTGGGCCGAAGGCTATCTGCGCCATTACGCGACGCTCGAAATCGCCGAACGGACGATCCAGGACGACGCGGCCGGGCTAATCCGGGTCCGCCGCAAGCCGCTCGGCGTCGTCGCGGGGATCATCGCATGGAATTTCCCGCTGCTCGTCGCCTGCTGGAAAATCGGGCCGGCGGTGATCGCGGGCAACACGATCGTGCTGAAGCCCGCGCCGACGACGCCGGTCACGGCGCTGATGCTGGGCGAACTCTGCCGCGACATCTTCCCCGCCGGGGTGGTGAACATCATCACCGATGCCAATGACCTTGGCGGCTATCTCACCGCCGACCCGCGCATCGCCAAGGTCGGCTTCACCGGATCGACCGCGACGGGCAAGAAGATCGTGGCGAGCGCCGCCGCCGGGCTCAAGCGGCTGACGCTCGAACTCGGCGGCAATGACCCCGGCATCGTGCTTGAGGATGTCGACGTCCGCGAAACCGCGCAGGGCATCTTCAACGCCGCCTTCCTCAACTGCGGGCAGGTCTGCCTCGCGATCAAGCGCGCCTATGTCCATGACAGTATCTATGACGCGATGTGCGACGAACTCGCGCGGCTTGCCGAGGCGGCGGTGGTCGATGACGGGCTGGCGCAGGGCGCGCAGATCGGGCCGATCCAGAACAAGGCGCAATATGAAAAGGTGAAGGCCTTCCTCGAAAGCGCGCGCCGCGACGGCACGATCGTTGCGGGCGGCGAGGTGATCGACCGCGCCGGATATTTCCTCCGCCCGACGATAGTTCGCGAGGTGACCGACGGGCACGAAATCGTCGACGAGGAACAGTTCGGGCCGATCCTGCCCGTCATACGCTACACCGATATCGATGATGTGGTCGCACGCGCCAATGCGTCGCCTTACGGCCTTGGCGCCTCGGTTTGGTCGCGCGACGTCGATCGTGCGGTGTCTGTCGCAAACCGGATCGAGAGCGGATCGGTGTGGGTCAACCAGCATGTCGCGATCGGCCCGCATATCCCGATGGCGGGGGTTAAATCCTCCGGCCTCGGGGTCGAGCAGTCCGAAGAGGGGCTCGCCGAATATACGCAATTGTCGGTGATCAATGTGGCGCGCGGCGGATGAGCGAGGCTTTCGACTGGAATCCGCCGACGCACTATAATTTCGCACGCGATGCGATCGGCCGGCTCGCTGCGGAGCACCCCGACGCGTGCGCGCTGCTATGGACCGACGGCGCGGGCGCCGTGATAGACCGCAGCTTCGCCGAACTCGCCGACCATAGCGCGCGCGCCGCTGCGGTGCTGAAGGCAGCAGGGGTCGGGCGCGGCGACACGGTGCTCATCCTGATGTCGCGCGAGATCGAATGGTGGGAGCTGATGCTCGCTTGTCTGCGGCTCGGCGCGATCGCCTCGCCCGGCACGGTGCAACTGACCCCGAAGGATATCGCCTATCGCTGCGAGGCGGCCGATGCGCGCTGCATCGTCGCGGGGGTCGACGTCGCGCCGCGCGTCGACGAAACGCCGGTCGATGCGGCGATCCCGCTGATCCACATCGGCGGCCCCCGCCCCGGCTGGACCGATTATGACGCGGCCAAGGCGGTGGCCGAGCCGCTGGCCGACATCGCCGACACCGCGTTCGATGATCCCGCGCTCTGCTATTTCACCAGCGGGACGACGGGCCAGCCGAAGATGACGATCCATGGCGCGGGCTATCCGCTGGCGCACGAAATCACCGGGCGCTTCTGGCTCGATCTCGGCCCCGGCGACCTGCATTGGAACATGTCCGACACCGGCTGGGCGAAGGCGGCGTGGAGCAGCCTGTTCGCGCCCTGGCTGATGGGCGCCGCGATCTTCGTCAATCACGCGTCGGGGTTCGATCCGGTCGCCGCGATGGACCTGCTCGAACGCTTTCCGGTGACGACGCTGTGCGCGCCGCCGACCGCCTATCGCATGTTCGTGCGCGCCGATCTGGAAGGGCGGTCCTTTCCGCACCTGCGCCACTGCGTCAGCGCTGGCGAGCCGCTGAACCCCGAGGTCATCGACCTATGGAAGAAGGCGACGGGGCTCGATATCCACGACGGCTATGGCCAGACCGAGACGGTGCTGCTCTGCTGCAATCGCGCGGGCGCTGCGCGGCAGGGGGCAATGGGCCGCCCGACGCCGGGCATCGACCTCGCGGTTATCGACCATGATGGCGCGGTCCTGCCGCCGGACGAGGAAGGCGACATCGCGCTGCGTGTCGGCGAGCGCCGTCCGCCGGGCCTGTTCCTGGGCTATCGCGGCGACCCCGATCGCACGGCGAGCGTATTCCGGGGCGGCTGGTATCTGACCGGCGACCGCGCGCTGGTCGACGCCGACGGCTTTTTCTGGTTCGTCGGGCGGGCCGACGACGTGATCCTCTCGTCGGGCTATCGCATCGGGCCGTTCGAGGTCGAAAGCGTGCTGTTCGAGCATGAGGCGGTCGCCGAAAGCGCCGTCGTCGCGAGCCCCGACCCGACGCGCGGCGAGGTGGTGAAGGCGTTCGTCGTCCTCGCCCCGGGGCATAGCGCGTCGGACGCGCTGGCAAAGGCGTTGCAGGATCATGTCAAGGCGACCACGGCGCCGTATAAATATCCGCGCCGCATCGAGTTTGTCGGCAGCCTGCCCAAGACGATCAGCGGCAAGATCAGGCGCAAGGAATTGCGCGACGCGGAATTCAGGAAAGTGAGTGCATGACCGACAGTTTCGTTCGCGGTGATACGAGCGCCACGCTGATCGAAATGACGATCGGCGAATGCTTCGACCGGACCGCACAGTTTCATCCAGACGGTGAAGCGCTCGTCGTCCGTCACCAAGGCGTCCGCTGGACATGGCGCGAGCTCAAGACGCGGGTCGACGCGGTCGCGGCGGGGCTGCTCGCGCGCGGGTTGAAGCCCGGCGAGCGGGTCGGCATCTGGGCGCCCAACTGCGCCGAATGGGTGATAGTGCAGTTCGCCACCGCCAAGGCGGGGCTGATCCTCGTCAACGTCAACCCCGCCTATCGCGTCGCCGAACTCGATTATGCGCTGAACAAGGTCGGCTGCGCGGCGCTGATCCTCGCACCGTCGCACAAGACGAGCGACTATGTCGCAATGCTCGGCGAACTCGCGCCCGAGCTTTCATCGTCAACGCCGGGAGCGTTGAGCGCGGCGCGCCTGCCCGACCTTCGGCTGGTCGTGGTGCTCGGCGACGACGAGCATCCCGGCTGCCTGCCCTTCGCGGCGCTCGCAAGCGACGACACGGCCGCGCTGGCGGACATCCGGCTAGGTCCGGGCATGCCGGTCAACATCCAGTTCACCAGCGGCACGACCGGCTTCCCCAAGGGCGCGACGCTGTCGCATCGCAACATCCTGAACAACGGCGCTTTTGTGGGCGCACGGATCGGGCTCAGCCCTGCCGACCGGCTGTGCATCCCGGTGCCGCTCTATCACTGCTTTGGGATGGTGATGGGCAATCTGGCGTGCGCGGTCCACGGCGCGACGATGGTCTATCCGGCCGAAACCTTCGACCCGCAGGCGGTCCTGGAGGCGGTCGAGACCGAGCGCTGCACCGCACTCTATGGCGTGCCGACGATGTTCATCGCGGCGCTGGCGCATCCCGAATTCGCCCGCTTCGACCTCTCGTCGCTCCGCACAGGGATCATGGCGGGGTCACCCTGTCCGATGGCAGTGATGCGCGAGATCATTGACCGGATGCACATGGAGCAGGTGACGATCGCCTATGGCATGACCGAGACCAGCCCTGTCAGCTTCCAGAGCGATACCGACGATCCGCTCGACCTGCGCGTGTCGACCGTCGGGCGGGTCCAGCCGCACCTCGAGGTGAAGCTCATCGACCTTGGCGGCAACGTCGTCGCGCGCGGCGAGACCGGCGAGCTGTGCACGCGCGGCTATTCGGTGATGCTAGGCTATTGGGATGATGCCGAGCGCACCGCCGAGGCGATCGATGCCCAAGGCTGGATGCATACCGGCGATCTCGCGACGCTCGACGAGGACGGCTATTGCCGGGTCGTTGGCCGCATCAAGGACATGGTGATCCGCGGCGGCGAGAATATCTATCCGCGCGAGGTCGAGGAATACCTGCTTACCCATCCCGACATCACCGACGTCCAGGGGATTGGCGTTCCCGATGAAAAATACGGCGAAGAAATGTGCGTCTGGATCATTCTGCGCGCCGGCGCAGTGTTGAACGAAGAGGAAGTCCGCGCGCATTGTCGCGGCCGGATCGCCCACTTCAAGATTCCGCGCCACATCTTCTTCGTCGAAGATTTCCCGATGACGGTCACCGGCAAGGTCCAGAAATTCGCGATGCGCGAGCAGACGATCAGGCTGCTCAAGGAAGCAAACCGACCCTCCGGGGTGGGAGGGTGAACGTCCATTTAATCCTTAGCCATCTCGTTCCCGATCAAATCCCCTGAAAACGGAACGCCGGCGCCTCGACGAATTTCCCGCTGACATCACCCGAAAATACATTCGCCTGATCGACGCCGAGATCGAGCTTGCGGACCTTGCTCGTCCCTTTCGTGAAATCGATCTTGCCAAGGTCGACCCAGAAAGTGTTGGGCGTCGTCGCGGATTCGAAGAAATAGAGCTTTCGTTTGTGGTCGAAGACGGTGCGCCACCGCGTCGAAGAGATTTCGGGCTGGTCGGGCGACGAGATGCCGAGCGGAACCGACACATTGCGGATGACGCCGAACACGCTCGCGAGCATCCGGTTCGGTTCGCCTGTTTTCGGAATCGCATTCACATAGAAGGACGCGCGCGCAAAGCGATCGGCGGCGCGGTTTGTGCCTGGGAGGACCGTCGTGCCGCCAATCGATTGCCAATAGGCATTGAGCGCCAGCTGCTGGTCATAGGTCGGCGAATTGGTCATCACCTGATACTGCCGGCCGTGATGGATGACCTGCTTCCCGTCGATATATTCGATGATCGCGCTGTCGCCCGTTGCGTCCGAAAGCGACAGGTGGAGCGTGGTCAGCCGGTTCTGCCCCGGCACATTGTCGGTCACGATGGTGAAGGGCTCCTTGCGCAGCGCCGCAACGGCGGCGTCGACCGTTGGAAAGCTGTCGAGGACATACTGGGCCCAGGCGGCGATGGTCAGCCCCGGTTTGCTTCCCTTTTCAAACTTCGGATATTCGGCTTCGGCGAGCCAGAGGACATTGGCAACCAAGCCCGCCTCATTGGCCCCGTCGGTCGTCGAGACATCATAGCCGGTAGCGACGACCGAGCCGTATTTCGCGGTCCATTTGAACGAATTCGGTCCCGCCTCGCCGCTGCGCGCGATCCCGCGCGGCAGTATATAGAGGTTCGTGCCGATGTCATATTTCCAGTCCATCGATCGCGCGGTGACAACATGGTCCTCGTCGCCCAGATAAACGAAGCGCGAGCAGGCCTCTGCGGCGATCGGCGCACCCGCCAGCGCCGCCGTGCAAAGCGCCGTTACTCTCTTCCAGGATCGAATATCGAAAACCATGCCTGGCTCCTATCCCATGTGAAAACCGGGCAAGCGCCGCGCGGCCTGTCCGGGCGCGACCGGACATTGCGCATCGACTGCGCCTTGCGCGCCCTCTCGCCACGAAAGGCGATAGGTGACGAGAAAACCGTCATGGTCGGACAACCGCGCTCCATTGTCAGAGCCGTCGAACATCGCTTCGACGCGGATGGGTTCGACGGACACCGCCTTGCCATTGTCGAACGCCTGCAAATCCTGCGTGTCGAGCCACGGCGCATCGCCATCCCATGACATTTTGACGTCGCAGGCCGCGGGTTTCTCGATGCACCAGCGATGGACGATCGTGTAGGGAACCGCGGTCGAGAAGAAATCGAACCGCCCGGGGTTCCGGCGCATGTTGAAATCGCCTCCGATGATCAGCGGGTTATCGGGCACATGATATTCGTCCAGAAAATGCGCCGCCTCGAGCGCCTGATAATGATGTGCCTCGCCGGAGCGTTCGAGCGAGACGCGCGCTGCCCGGCCCGCGTTCATATGCGTCGTGAAGATGTCGATCGGCGACGGCACGCCGGGTATCGTGGCGCGCACCAGCATCATCCCCTTGGCCGCAAGGCAGTCGAAACCCGCGCATGCATTGCGCGCATATCCTTCGCGGACCATTTCGGTGACCGGAAAGTCGCTGAGTACATAGAGACCGCTTCGCATCAACTTGGGCCCGCGCTCGCCCTTCTTGCGGCGGCGTTCGGCGACGAATTTGCCGGCGACCGCGGGGTCTTTCACCATATCCGATCGTTTCGGCCCGCCTATCGCATTCGCATAGCCCGTATGCGCGCCTATCCGCGCCGCCCGGCTGGTAAAGGTCTCCTGCATCAGCACGATATCGGGCGCCCGGCCCTCGGCCCGGAAGGCGGCGAGAGTCTGCCCGATCCGGTCGAGCGAGGGACCGCGCTTCTTGCGGGCAGGCCATGGCAGGCCTTCGACATTGTAGATCAGGACGCTGAGCGTCGTGCTCTGCCGTCCGTCCGCCAGACGCGTGATGACCGGAGTTTCGGACGCATTTGGGCAGGAGGCATATCTGTCCTTCGGCCACGAGGCACAGCCGCCCGCGAGCAGCATGATCGCCGCGGCGGCGGCGATGCGTCGCATCAGCCCCGCACCTCTGCGATAACCCGGCGCCCGAGTGCCGCGACGGCGAGCAGCGCGAGACCGTTGAGCATCAGTTCGACGCCAAGGAACGTGCCAAGGATGGCCGAGCGCCCGCCCTGCAGGTGGCGATACACCAGCAGCGCAAGCAGGAGCGAGACGACACCCGAAACGAGGAGCGGCCAGAAGCTCGAATCCTCACGGTGCGAGAAGCTCCAAACGAGCTTGCCCAGCCCCGAAACGAGCAGCAGTATGCCCATCAGGATCGTGAGCGCCTTGGCGCCGGCGACCGGATGGAACAGGATCGACAGGCCAAGCGCGAGCGCGGCCCCCGCCGTCAGCAGCGACGGAGCGCGCGTTCGCCATTCCTTCTCGAAAAAAGCACCGGCCAGCTGGATCCCACCCGACAGGACCAGCGCGATGGCGGCAAGCGTGACCGCCGCCATCGTCGCAGCCAGCGGGTTGAGAATGGCAAGAACGCCGCAGATGACCGAAAAGACGCCTGCGAAACGGAGCATCATGGCCAGGGTCGACATAGGTTTGCACTCCTCTTGTCGGCCGCAGTCAGCCGAACGACATCGAGCTTAGGGTACGGCGGATATCAACAGGAAAAAGCCGCAAATGACGAGATGGATCGCACCCTGTAAGACCGTTGTGCGCCCGGTGCCCAAGGTCAGTGCGCCAATGAGCAGGGTCAGGCCAAGCAGCGCGATCTGCGCCGGCGGAAGCCCGAGATCGAGCGGCTGCGCGACGACGAGGGAAACGATCGCCACGGCGGGAATGGTGAGCCCGATGCTCGCGATCGCCGAACCGAGTGCGAGATTGAGGCTCACCTGCAACTTGTTGCGAACCGCCGCCTTGATCGCGGCGATGCTCTCGGGAAGCAGGACGATCATCGCGACGATAACCCCGACGAACGCTTGGGGAAGCCCCGCCCCTTCGATCGCCTTGTCGAGCGGATAGGAAAGCTGCTTCGCCAGCAGGACGACGGCGATCAGGCAAAGGACGAGCAAGGCAAGACTGACGAGCGCAAGGTGGCGCGAGGGAAGTATCTCGCTTTCCGCCTCGCCATCGTCGGTCCCGAAAAGAAAATAGTCGCGGTGCTTCACCGTCTGGACGCGGATGAAAATAGCATAGAGCAGGAGCGAGGCGAACGCCACGAACAGGAGCTGGACGGACGAATAGGCCGCGCCGGGAGCCGACAAGGTATATTGGGGCATGACGAGGCTCAGCACCGCCAGCGTGCCGAGGACCGCGAGCGCCGCGGTCGCCCCATCGAGCTTGAATCCGAGCTCGCCATGCCGCCGCGCGCCGACCAGAAGGCTGATGCCGACCACGCCGTTGACCGCGATCATCACCGCCGAAAAGATCGTATCGCGCGCGACCGTCTCGACCCCCTCGGCGCCCGACAGGAGGAATGATACGATCAGCCCGACCTCGATCACCGTGACGGCGACCGCCAGCAGGATCGAACCGAAGGGTTCACCCAGCCGCAAAGCCAATATCTCGGCGTGATGTACGGCCGCAAAGACCGACGCGCCGAGCAGCGCTGCCGCGAGCGCAAGTATGCCCGCATTCCCGACCCCTATGACGTGCGCGCTGAGGCCCGCTATCAGCACAAGCGCGAGGATCGGTACGGCCGCGGTCCAGGCCGGGACCTTCCCGATGGGCGATGCGCTCACGCTATCGGTATCCGCGCACGAAGCGCCGGACTGCTCACTGGCCGCCCTTGTAGAATTTGCCGTCCTTCATGATCACGTCAAAATTCTTTGTCGGATCACCGAGCAGGTCGATGCTCGCGAGCGGGTTGCCATCGACGAGAATAAGATCGGCAAGCGCGCCTTCCTCGACGACGCCGAGTTTCCCGGCATAGGGCGTCCGGGGGCCAGACAGCGCAAGAAGCTGCGCATTGTCATAGGTCACGAGCTTGACGATCTCGGCCGGGGTGAACCACGACTTCAATCTGATCAGATAGGCGTTCTGTTCGGCATTGACGTCGGGCTCGAACAGGAAGTCTGTGCCCCAGGCAAGCTTCACGCCGAGCTTCTTCGCATTCTGCCAAAGCGCCGCATTATTGGCGAGAATCTCGCGACGCTTTTCGCGCCGATTGGGGTCCATGTTCGGATTGTCGTCGGCCAGCGTCTGGGTCGAAAGCCAGATGCCCTTTTCGGCCATCAAGCGAAGCGTAGCCTCGTCGAGAAGCTGACCATGTTCGATGCATTTCACGCCCGCGTCGATCGCCCGGCGGACCGCACGCGGCGTATAGGCATGGACCATCACATAGGTGTTCCAGTCCGCGGCCGCATCTGCGGCGGCCTTCATCTCCTCGAACGTATATTGGGTAACGTCGATCGGATCGTAATCCGAGGAGGTTCCGCCACCCGCCATCAGCTTGATCTGGCTGGCGCCGAAACGCAGATTCTCGCGCGTCGCGGTCAGCACTTCGCTGGTTCCGTCGGCAATGAAATTGGCGCCAAACAGTTCCGATCGCGAAACGGTCCCGCCGAATTTCCGCGACCGCTCGGTCGGCAGCCGGAAGTCGCCATGCCCGCTGGTCTGCGAGATGACTGCCCCCGATGGCCAGATGCGAGGGCCGACGATATTGCCGGCGTCGATCCGGCGCTTGAGGCCGAAAATCGGACCGCCCGCATCGCGCACCGCAGTAAAGCCGCGCAGCAACATATCATGCGCCTGGCGTCCGGCGGCATCCTCGGCCTTTTCGGGGGTGAGGTCGGGCGACAGCATCTGCGGCATCGTCAGCGCGCCGAAGGTCAGATGGACATGCACGTCGATCATGCCCGGCATCAACGTGCGGCCCCCGCCTTCAATGATTTTCGCGGGCCCGCGCGGCGTGATGTCACCGCCGATCTTCGCGATACGGCCACCCTCGATCAAGACATTGGTCGGCGCGCCCAGCTGCCCCTTCACGACGTCGAGCACGCGGACATTGCGGAACAGCGTTTCGGATGCCGCCGGATCCTGAGCCTGTACGCCGACGGAGAAGGAAGAAACGAGGACCGCTGCCGCAACACCCAGTCCCCAACGCAAAGCCGTCATGTTCATCGCCTGCCCCTGTCCAGTTCGAAAGTGTCTATCGAAGCTCCGCGCCTGCCTTCCGGCCGATCAGAATGCGACCGTCGCGCCCAGAAGCGGACCGGCGAGCGCGGCGCTCGTCCGGACATTGCCGCTCTTGTAGTCGACATAGAGGTAACGGTAGCCGCCCGAGAGCCAGATATTTTTCGCGACGCGCAGGTTCGCCGTCGCGGCCGCCTGCCCCGTCACCTCCGATGCAGGGCCGAAGCCGCCGATGTCGCCGTACAGCAGGAACGACAGGCGCGGCGACGCCTTGATGTTGAGGCGCGTCGCAAAAACCGGATCGACGAAGCTCGCCTTTGCGCTCGCCGAAACATTGAGTAACGGCACCGCCGCCTTCGGCCGGATCCACCAGGCCCGCCCGCCAACCAGCACGTCGAGCGACGCACCTTCCTGTTCGACGGCCCGGTAACCGATGAGCGCAGTCGCCGACGTCTGGCTCAGCTTGCCCTCGGCCGGAACGAAGGGAAGCGCCGGATTGCCGGTCGGCACCAGTCCCTCGCGCGACGAGGCTGAGTGGGTGAGGTCGGCGACGACGACCAGCCGGTCATGCTTGACGAGCCCGCTGACGAAGAAGGCCGCGTCGACATCCTCCATCAGTTCGCCGAAGCTCTTGTCGACATGCACCGTGGGAGCGCCCGGCCCCGGCCGAAGCGTCCCCCCGAAACCCGTTGCCCAGACATAGGGCGTAATCTGGACGGTCGTACCGCGCCCGTCTTCCTCCGCTGCCTGGACGGGGTAAGTTATAGCCAATGCCAATATCGCAAATGCAACCGCCGTGCACGGCCGTGCCAAATTCGTCATGAGCCTGCCCCTGTCCAACCATTCAACCAGTCCGGCGACATGATCGCCTGCCAGACTATCCACATCGATCTCTTCGCACCCGGCCCCGCCGGATATCCGTTTGGTTTCAGCGAACTCATATTGGTCGTTCGTCAAATATCTCTTCGCCAGCCGCTATTGTCAATTGATATTGAACGTATACTCGCGGGGCCTGAGTCAACATCGGGTCAACCATTTGACCCTCTCCCGTTGGGATGTCGGGGGCTGCAAGCGAAGCATAAGAGAAGCAGCCATTTCATACGTAAATCCAAAAAGAATCACCACATGACCGAAGGCGAGTGGCAAGGAGCTGTTTTCCTCACAGGTTTAAACTCCGCTTTTGGGGTCGATCGACCGAGGTTCGAATGGCCGAGATGAGGCGCCTTTTCGGACACTAGCGGTCTAGCGTGACGGAAATTTCCCAATGATTTGAGTGTCCATCATATTCATGCCGGGCGCGCCATTTCTCCATGTATTTCAATCATCTTGGATGATTTCCGAAAGCGGGCTCGCGCAGTCATGACGCGCGATCGCGGAAGGGCCGGGCCGGTTCGCTCGCAGCCCGCCCTGATCGAGCCGGCGATATCCGGACCCCTTGGGGAATCGCCGGCGCCGAAGCCTGAAAAAAGATGTTACATTTTTTCTGCCGCCGTTTGTCAAAGGTAACGACGGGTTCGGACGCATAGGGGATTCCGCCGACGCATGGTGGACGAGGAGACAATCAGGGACTGGTTTTGCCGGGAGGTTCTCCCTCTCGAACGGTCGCTTGCGCGCTTTATCGGCCGAAACTGGAGAGTGGCCGATGATGTGATGGACCTGACGCACGACGTGTACGAACTGGCAATTGCCGGCGCGCGACGGGAAATGCCGCGCAATACGCGGCAATATCTGTTTACGGTGGCGCGTAACCATCTCATCAACAGCGCCAAGCGCGCCCGCGTCGTCTCGTTCGAGCTTGTCGCGGATCTTGAGGCGGCGCCGCTCGAGGTCGATTTGTTCGAGACCGACCGGCATCTGGATGCGCGCGAGGCGCTGCGCCGGTTCCAGGCGGGCCTCGACAAACTCTCCCCACGCATCCGCGAAATCGTGACACTTCGCAAGGTGGAGGGCTTTAACATAAACGAGACTGCCGAGCGGCTCGGCATCGGCAAGGATGCGGTCAACCACCAGCTCGCGATGGGCATGAAAGCGCTCGCCGATCACATGCTCGGCGGTGCCGGCCGTATCGTGCGGCGGAAATATCCCGGGCGGGCGGCGAAGGAGGATGGGGCATGAGCTGCGCGCAGGAGGCACGGGACCGGGCTGCGCTGTGGGTCGTCGCGCGCGAGCAGGACGACTGGAGCGAGAGCGACCAGGCGGCGCTCGATGCCTGGCTGGCGGAGTCGGATATGAACAAGGCGGCCTATTGGCGGCTCGACCATAGCTGGCGCGAGGCCGACCGGATCGGTGCGCTTGGCCGGAATGAGAGCCGCAGGCAGGAGCCGTCGCCGCGCGGCCGATGGTGGGTGCCCGCCGCGCTCGCCGCATCTCTGACCCTCGTTGCAGGCGCCGGCTTCTATCGTTCATGGCAGGCCGACCAACGGCAGTCGATTGCGCAGGTCCGATATGACACGCCGGTCGGCGGTCACCGGAAGGTCGGGCTTCCCGACGGCAGTCGCATCGAACTCAACACGGCTTCGGCGGTGCGCGCGGCAGTGGGCAAGGCGAAGCGCGAAATATGGCTCGACCGCGGCGAAGCCTATTTCGAGGTCGCGCACAAGGAGGGGCGCCCCTTCGTGGTTCATGCCGGAAGCCGAACGGTCACGGTGCTCGGCACCAAATTCTCCGTCCGGCGCGACGGCGGCAAGGTCATCGTTTCGGTTCTCGAAGGGCGCGTACGCGTCGATGATGTCGCCAATGTGCATGCGGTACGTTCGACGATCATCTCGGGCGGCGACATCGCCTTGGCGCGCGGCGCTGCGACCCTCGTTACCGCGCGGTCGGACACGCGCGTCGAGGATGCGCTTGCGTGGCGTGCCGGTATGTTGAGCTTCGACCAGAGCCGCCTCGCGGACGTCGCGGCGGAATTCAACCGCTACAATGAAAAGCAGATGGTCGTGACGGATTCCACGGTGTCGAACATCCGCATCGGCGGGATGTTTCCTGCCGCCAAGCCCGACGATTTCGTGCGCCTGCTCCGCGATGCCTATGGTCTCCGGGTCGAGGAAACCGGCCGGGAAATGAAAATCTCGTCCTGACGATTACAGTTTTATGGCGCACCCTTGTCTTGAATCCCCGACGGACGGCCAAACGAGCGTCCGACCACATCGGGGGGACAGAATGGGCATCAAGACTATTGCAACCGCGCTGGCCGCGAGCACGTGCATCGTAGCGCTTTCGGCTCCGGCCTATGCCCAGCAGCGTGCCTTCAATATTTCCGCAGGCGGGCTCGACGCGGCATTGGCCGCCTATGGTCGCCAGTCGGGCCTGCCGATCATATACAAGGCCGAAGAAGTGCGCGGGGTTCGCACGCAGGGGTATCGCGGGTCCGCCACTCCCGAACAGGCGCTGAAGGCGATTCTGGCGAATACGGGCTTTGCGGCGGTTCGCGGCGCATCTGGCTCGGTTGCGATCGTCCGGGCGGGAAACGACCAAAGCGCCGGTGATATTTCGTCGGGACTGGCCGGAGCGGATCGGGACATTGTCGTCACGGGCACCCGGATCAAGGGTGCGGACACGCCGTCGCCGGTGCTCCGCGTGACCGAGACCGATATCCGCGACGCGGGCTTCAGCGATGTCGGGGAGGTGATCCGGAGCATTCCCCAGAATTTCGGCGGGGGGCAGAATCCCGGCGTGGCCTTGGGATCGGGCAACAACACCAACCTCACCGGGGGATCGGCCTTCAACCTTCGCGGTCTTGGTCCCGATGCGACGCTGACCCTGCTGAACGGTCGCCGGCTCTCCTACGGCGGCTTTCAGCAGGCGGTCGACGCATCGCTCGTGCCCGTCGCGGCACTGAAACAGATCGAGATTATCACCGACGGGGCTTCGGCGCTTTACGGGTCGGACGCGGTTGCCGGCGTCGCGAACATCATCCTCAAGCGCGATTTCGATGGCCTGACGATGGCCGGACGGGTCGGTTTCGCGACCGACGGCGGCGGCACCGAACGCCAGCTCAGCGCGACCGCGGGGACGAACTGGGGCAGCGGCGGCTTCATTGCGGCCTATAATTATCTCGATGCCGATCCGATCTTCTCCGATCAACGATCCTACACCGATTATATGCTCGATCCGTCGACCTTGCTGCCAAAACGCCGCAATCACAACGGCCTCGTCAGCCTGCATCAGAAGCTGGCCGATTTCGCCGAGTTCAAGGTCGACGCGCTCTATACGGACCGCCACTTCCGCACATCGTCGGCGCAACCGGCGCAATTGTCCGTCTCGCTTTCCGATTCCAAAGTATATGCGGTGTCGCCAACGCTGGATGTGTCGCTGCCCGCCGGCTGGACGCTGACCTTGGGCGGCACATACAGCGTCGAAGAGAATGTCGTCACCAACCAGGGCTTCAACAGCGCCGGCGCGCTCGTCGCGGGATCCAGGACTTGCTACTGCAACACCGCCTATTCGCTGGAGGCCAGCGGCGAAGGAGCGCTGTTCGATGTGCCGGCCGGCGCGGTACGGCTGGCGGTCGGCGGCGGATATCGCAACAATGAATATGAAGCGGTTCGCCATTCGACGGGCCAGACGCTGACGAAAGGCGATGTTGGGAGCCGCTATGCGTTCGGCGAAATCTACGTTCCGGTCGTGTCTCCCGACATGAACGTGCCGGCCATGCATCGGCTCAATGCAACCGCGGCGGTCCGGCACGAAAATTACAGTGTTTTCGGTAGCATCACGACTCCCAAGCTAGGGCTGATCTATCAGCCGACCGGCGATATTACGCTGAAGGGCTCGTGGGGGCGGTCGTTCAAGGCGCCGACGCTCAACCAGCGCTTTTCGGACTATCTCCTCTATATCCGGCCGGCGGCTGCGATGGGAGGGATCGGCTTCCCGTCGAACGCCACGGTGCTGATGCGTTATGGCGGCGGCGGCGATCTCCAGCCCGAAAAGGCGCAGACCTGGTCGGCCACCTTTGCAGTCGAGCCACGCGCCGTTCCCGGGCTGAGCTTCGACATCAGCTATTTCGATATCGACTATCGCGGCCGCGTCGTTCTGCCGATCGCGAATATGCAGACCGCGCTGAGCGACCCCGCATTCCAGAGCTTCGTGACCTATGACCCGACCGCGCAGCAGATCGCCGATGCGGTCGACCCCGCGGTCCAGATCATCAACGGCACCACCGAACCGCTCAACCCGGCGACGGTCGTCGCGATCGTCGACAATCGCTATTCGAACGTCGCGCGCCAGCGCGCGAGGGGCGTCGATGTCTCCGGCGCCTATCAATTCGACCTTGCTGGCGGCCGCGCGGCGATCCGGGGATCGGCAAGCTGGCTGAAGGGCGACCAGCAGGCGACCGAAGGACTGCCGACTTTTCCCACGGCCGGCATCGTCTATAATCCGGCCAAATTCCGGGCGCGGGGCGGTGTCGTATGGCGCGACGACCATCTGACGCTTTCGGCCTTCGTCAATCATGTCGCGAGCGTCGTCGACAATCGTTTTGTGACGAAGACAAGGACCGGCAGCTTCACGACCGCGGACGCGGTGATCCGTTATCGGACGGGCCCCGGCAGTTCGCTGTGGTCGAATCTGGAGCTGTCGCTGTCGGCGCAGAACGTCCTGAACAAGAAGCCGCCGCTTTACACGCCGCTCGCAAACTTCGTCGTCAATTATGACTCGACCAATTATTCGGCGATCGGACGCCATCTGAGCTTTTCCATCAGCAAGAGTTGGTGATCCGGCGCGCGCGCGGTGAAATTTCCAACTATATTTCAGAAGGATGTACCGTGAGGAAAGGTAAAGGCCGGACGTCGGCCCTGATGATGACGGCGGGCCTTATGCTGGCTGCCATTCCCATGCCCGCGCGCGCGCAATCCGCCGGCGCCGATGCCGAAGCAGCCGTGCCCGATGCGCCGGGCGCCTTTCCCTACGATCTCGCGTTTCAAAGCCGCGAGTTTCGCAGGGACGATCCGCCAGTGGTTTCGCCCGACGGTCATCGCCTCGCCTATGTCGTCGTCACCCCGCCCGACACGCGGGCGCAATCGGTGCGCTTCCTGCCCAACGGCACGCCGGTCTCCGCGATCGGCGCGCGCGTTCATGTCTCCGCCGTTTCCGCGCGAGCGTCGGGCTCGGAGCCGATCTGCGGCGGGCGGGGCAATCAGTGGAACCCGGTTTGGTCGCCCGACGGGCGAACGCTGGCCTTCTATTCCGACGAGGGCGGGCGTCCGCAATTGTGGGTCCATGATCTGGCGGCCGGCGATTGCCGGCAACTGGGCGACGGTACGATCCGTGCCAGCCTGTTCATGGGCTTTCAGCCGCGCTGGTCCGCCGACGGCCGGACGATCTATGTCCCGCTGCGCCCCGATCCGCCGCTCGAAACATCGGACGCCGAGGTTCTGAACAGATTCGATTCGGGTACGGAAGGCGAGCCCGGGGCTCCCCGCCTCTTCTACAGCGGAGGGGAGGGGGGAGCCGCAGGCTCCTCGGCGAGGAGCGTCGATCTCAGCGGATTTCTGCTGTCGAACTATAATTCCACGCTGGCGGCGGTGGATGCCGGATCGGGGACCACCCGTATTCTTGTCGATGCCCGCGCCGAGCCTCGCCCCAGCACGTTGAAACCGTCACCGTCGGACCGCTGGATCGTCTCTGCGTCGGTACCCGCGGGGACGCCCGCCGCCGCGACGAGGGAGCTCGCTTTTCTGCCGAGCTCCGGGGGTGCCGCGCAGATTCTGGTCAAAGGTTTTTCGGCGGCCGGCACCGATCCGCAATACCGCTGGCAGCCCGGCGAAGACCGGCTGGTCTATCTTTACGAAAAGCGCGCCTGGCGCGTCGATTTTGGCCCGTCGGGCCCCGGGGCGCCGCAAAGGCTCGGAGAATCGCTCGGCGATCTGGCAGACTCCATCCTCTCGTTCACGCGGGATGGACGCTCGCTCGTCGCGCGGGTCGACCGGAAGGGCGAGAGGGGCGAACCCCGCGCCGCGCTCGCCGCCATTCCGCTCGATGGCTCCGGGCCTGTCGAATTGGCGCTGCCGGATCCGGCTTCATGGGCATTTCTCGATGTCGTTCGCGCGAACGAGGATATGCTGTGGCAGCCCGACCCACATTATCTGACCGTGCAGATGCGCCATCGCACGACCGGCGAACAAGCTTTTTTCCGGATTGCGCTGGCATCGGGAGAGGTGCGGCTGATGGTTTCGGGTCTGCACCGGCTGCAGCATTTCGTATCGGGGGGCGATCACCGGACCCTCTATGCTGTATACGAGGATGTCGACACGCCGCCCGATCTCTATCGCTATGATGCGAGGCTTGCGCAGCAGGGCCGCATCTCCGCGATCGAACCGCGCCTGACCGGTATCCGCCTTGGCGGCGTCCGGGTGATTGAGACGGCCGCGCCCTTGCACGATGGCCGCATCGCGAATGTTCGCACGACGCTGCTGCTGCCGCCGGGGGCGAAGCCCGGCGACAAGCTCCCGGCGATCGTGATGATCTATTCGGGTTCGGATCTGTCGACGAGCGCGTCCTATTATGGCGGCGGCAGCGGGAACACGATCCCGAACCAGATATTCACGAGCCGCGGCTTTGCGGTGGTGATGGCGGATATCCGGCTTTCCCCGATGGGCCAGCCGGGCAATCCGGCGCGGGACATGACGGATATCCTGTTGCCGCAAATCTACGCTCTCGCCGACGCCGGCCATATCGACATCGGGCGCCTGGCGATCAGCGGCCAGTCTTTCGGCGGATACAGCACCGCCGCGATCGTCAGCACCACCAATCTCTTCCGCGCCGCCATCCCCATAAACGGCACATTCGACCTCGGTTCGATGTACGGTGGCATGGATACCCAGGGAAGCAGCTTCACCACCCATTGGGCGGAAAAGGGACAGGGTCGCATGGGCGAAACGCCTTGGGACAATCCGCTGCGCTACATCTCGAACTCGCCTTATTATCGGCTCGACGGAATTCGTACGCCCATGCTGATCGTTGCGGGCGAGGCGGATAATGTGGTTCCGCCCGAGCAGTCGACGCGGCTGTTCGTCGGCTTGCGGCGTCTGAAGAAACCGGCGCAACTGGTGGTCTATCCGGGGCAGGGGCACGCGATCGGCGACTGGTCGCTGGACCAGGCTGCCGATGTGAGCGAGCGCATGGTGGAGTTCCTGAACCGCCATCTGCAGAAAGCGCGATGATCGTCCGGGCCGTCACCGCAATCCTGCGCGGCGGAAGGTCTGCATTGACGACATTCGACCCGGGCGCGGAACGTCGGGATTGATATTTTCCCATAACCCGTCGTTCCCGATCCCGACCCTGCTCAACTGCGTTCAAGGTCTTCGCCCTTGGCGCATTGTTTGAACGCCACCGATCGCGCCCTCCATGCTGGCAGGCAGTGCGGCCGCCTCTCCGCACGCGCCGGGCGCGCTCATGGTTCATCGCGGATAATGCTGCTCAATCTTTGCGCCCGGATCTCGCGTTTCAGGACCTTCCCTACCTTCGACCGAGGCAGATCGTCCCGGATTTCGAGTTCTTTCGGCGCCTTGACACTGCCGATCGCTGCCTTGACGTGCGCCATGATCTCGTCAGCGCTGGCCCTCTGTCCGGTGCGAAGCTGGACGACGGCGCAGACGCGCTCGCCCCATTTATCGTCGGGCATGCCGAACACCGCACCGTCCTGGACCGCGGGATGCGCGAGCAGCGCCGCCTCGACTTCGGCCGAATAGACATTGAAGCCGCCGGTGATGATCATGTCCCTGGCACGGTCGACGATGTAGAGGAAATTGTCGGAATCGAGATAGCCGATGTCGCCGGTGCGGTGCCAGCCGTTCAGCGTCGCCTCGGCGGTCGCATCGGGATTCCTGTAGTAGCCGTCCATCACAAGCGACCCGCGCACAACGATCTCGCCGCGTTCGCCCCGCGCGAGCATATTGCCCTCCGCATCAAGGATCGCGACCTGCACCAGCGGCCCCGGCTTGCCCGCCGACGACAGGCGATGGCGCGCGATCGACCCGTCGGGATTGAAATGGTCCTGCGGCGCCATCATCGAGATCATCATCGGCGCCTCGGTCTGGCCGAAGAGCTGCGCCATTACCGGACCGAGCTTGCCGATCGCTTCTTCGAGCCGCGCGGGCGAGATCGGCGCCGCGCCGTACCAGAAGCATTGCATCGCCGAGAGGTCGGTCGCGGCGAGCGCCGGATGGTCGAGCAGCATGTAGATCAGTGTGGGCGGCAGGAACGTATGCGTTGCGCGGTGGTGCGCCGCGAGCGCCAGGAATTCGCCAACGTCGGGGTAGGGCATGATCACGATCTCGCCGCCGTGCGCCATGATCGGGAAGGCCAGCACCCCCGCCGCATGGGTCAGCGGCGCCATCGCGAGGTAGACCGGACGCCCCTCGAACGGATAGCCCATCAAGGTCAGCGCGGTCATCGCCTCGAGGTTGCGGTTGGTCAGCATCACCCCCTTGGGATGCCCCGTCGTGCCACCCGTGCCGGGCAACATTGCAAGGTCGCTGACGGGCGTTGCCGCGAACGGGACATCGGCAACACCCGCCAGCCACTCGTCGAGCGACGGCGCGAAAGGCTGCCCGGCGTCGAGGCAGACGAGCTGCTCGAGCTTGGGCAGATCCTTTCGCAGCGCAGCGACGAGTTCGGCGAATTTCGAATGAAAGAACAGCGCCGCGCAGTCGAAATTGTCGAGCACATAGGCGTTCTCGGCGGCTTCGTTGCGCGGGTTGATCGGGCACCACACCGCAGCGGCGCGCGAGATGGCGAAGACGCAGGCGAAGGCAACGGGATCGTTACCCGACAGGATCGCGACATGCTTGCCCGGCGTGATCCCCGATGCGTTCAGCCCGCGCGCGACGCGGTGGGTGAGTTTCTGTACCTCGGCGTAGGACAGGCCCTTGCCGTCCATCGTCAGGCACGGCGCCTCGGGCCCGAGCGACGCGCCCTTGTCCAGCCAGTCAACGAGCCGCATCGCCGCTCTCTCCTCAATCGTGGACCGTGACGACCGGTTTCAGCACCAGCCCGAACTGGCGCAGCGTGCCGAGCAGTTCGCGGTACCCGAACGCTTGGCACGCCGAGGCGAAGCCGGTGCGTCGCGGAGGTTGCTGGAGCAGGTTCGCGGCGCACCATGCCTGCATCAGCCCCGTCTGCTTGTAATTGCAATTGCCGTGGACCAGCACATGCGCGCGGCCGAGCGGGCCCGAGGCGTGGACCGAGTCGATGCTTGTGTTGAGCCGCGGATTCTCGCGCGGCGGCATGTCGCCCTGTACCGATTCCGCCATTTTGGCGAGCGCGGCTTCCTGTTCCTCGAACGGCAGCGGCTTGATGTCGGTGTCGATCATCTTCGTCATATTGACGACATTGTCCATCACCTCGCGCGCGAACACGCCGCCATAGACCTTCACCGTCGACACGCGCGGGTCCTGCTTGAACCAGATCGGGTGCGAGGTGCCGCCCCACGGCAGCGTGAGCGCGGTCGCGTGCTGGCCGGGAACATGGCACTCGGTTGCGGTCAGCGTCGGCCATTGCGCATACTGGTTGTTCTCGAGGAAATACCAGTCGGCCTTCAGGATCGTGAAGATCGTCTGCACCGAGGCATAGGTCGGGAAGCCCTTCCACAGCACGAGCATGTCGAGCGTGTCGAGACCGGGCATGGTATCGAGCGCGATATTCGCCGCGATCTCACCCGTCGTGTACATCTGCGCAACGCAGGGCGAGAGCAGCAGGTCCTTCTTCGCGAAAGCGTTGCCCCATTTCTCCTGCGCCGACATCATCCAGTCCTGCTCGCCGGTGGTGTCGAGATAATGGCATCCGGCAGCAAGCGCCGCCTCGACCGTCTCGGGGCCATATTTGATGAACGGGCCGACCATGTTGCACACGACCTTCGCGCCCTTGAACAACCTGGTCAGCGCCTCGACGCTGTGCTCGACCTCGGCAACTTCATAGTCGGCGGTCTCGATGCCGGGCACCTTGTCCATCACCTCCTGCACGCGCTTCGCATCGCGCCCCGCTGCGATGAAGGGAATGCCGAGTTCGCGCAGATATTCGCAGACGAGGCGGCCGGTGTAGCCCGAGGCGCCATAGACGATGACCGGTTTCTTGCTCATTGGATTTTCCTGTTTTTCCGGATGTTTGGTGGATCAGATCGCGGTGTAGCCGCCGTCGACGATCAGCTCGCTGCCGCACATGTACGCGGCATCGTCGCTGGCGAGGAACAGCAGCGGACGCGCGATCTCGCGCGTCGTCGCCATGCGGCCCAAGGGAATGGCGGCGGCGGTCGCGGCGGCGAAACCCGCAGCTTCGTCGCCGAGCGCGCCGACCGCATCGGCAACCAGCTTGGTCTCGCAATAACCGGGGTGGAGCGAGTTGATCCGCACCGGCCAGCCCTTGCGCGCGCAATCGACGGCGACCGCCTTGGTCAGCATCGCGACCCCCGCCTTGCTGGCGTTGTAGGCGGGGAAGAGCGGCTCGGCGACGTTCGCGGCGATCGAGGCGACGTTGACGATTGTCCCGCCCTTTTCCTTCATCGCCTCGATGCCGGCGCGAACGCCGAGGAAGACGCTCTCGAGATTGACCGCCATCAGCCGCTGCCATTCGGCGAGGCCGGTATCGACGACCGATTTCAGGAAGCCCATGCCCGCATTGTTGACGAGGATGTCGAGCTTGCCCTCGCGCGCCACGACGTCCGCGATCAGCACGGCCCATTCCGCCTCGTCGGCGACATCCTGCCGCCTCGCTTCGGCTTTCAGCCCCTCGGCGCGGATCGCGACTGCGGCCGCCTCGGCCTCGTCGCCGTCGATATCGGTGATCGTCACCGAAGCCCCTTCGCGGGCGAACTCCTGCGCGGCGGCGAGCCCGATGCCGCGCGCGGCGCCGGTAATCAGCACGCTCTTGCCGGTAAAACGCATCATGACATGCTCCAGAAATATGGGTCAGCAACAAATCGGGGACGGCGGGCCAAGGGTGGGGCGCCCGCCGGTCCCCGTGGCGTGGGGCGATCAGAACTTGAAGGTCGCCTCGACGCCGTAAGTGCGCGGGGTCCCGCGGTTCAGATAATCGAGCCCGAAGACGTCGATGTTGAGCCCGTAGGTGTAGTAATATTTGTTGGTCAGGTTCTTGACCCACGCGCTGACCGACAGATTCTCGTTCGCCTGAAAGGTCAGCCGGCTGTTCAGCAGCCAATATCCGGGATTGCCGCAGGTGAAGGCCACGCCGGCGGGGCGGGCGGCACCCGGTGCCCCGGGCCTGTCGCACGGGTCGAGCCCGTAGTCGCCGAAGGCGTCGAAATAATATTTGCCCATATAGCTCGCGTCGCCGCGCAGCGTCAGCTTGCTGTCGCCCTTCTCGAAAATCTCCCAGTCGAACCCGGCGTTGATCGTGACCTTCGGCGCATTGGGGAACGGGTTGCCGTTCACATTGCGTGTGAACTGGGTCGCGGGATCGTCCGGGTCGACGACATTGCCCTTATATTTGCTGTTGAGATAGCCGAAGGCCGTGTTGAGCTGCAGACCGTCCATCGGCTGCACGGTCAGCTCGGCTTCGCCGCCCCAGACCCGGCCGTTGGCGCTGCGGGTAAAGGTCGTGGCGCCGACGACCTGCGTCGTCTGCTGGTTCGAATAGTCATAATAGAAGCCGGCGAGGTTGAGCTGCACCCGGCGGTCGAGGAACTGCGTCTTCAGCCCTGCCTCGTACGCATTCACCTTCTCGGGCTTGATATAATAGACTTGGTTGGTGCCCTGATAGGCGAGGCCGTTGTAGCTGCCGCTGCGATAGCCGCGGCTGTACTGCGCATAGCCCATGATATCGTCGGCGAACTCATAGCTGACGTTGACGCGCCCGGTCAGTCGGTTCGCCTTTTCCTGCAAATTCATCTTCGGCAGGTCGGGGTCGTAGGGGAAGGCGTAGGGAATCAGATTGACTGCGGGTGTCGTCCCGTCGAGGCTGTAGATAAAGGTGCTGCCGTTCAGGAATCTCACCTTGTCCATCGTGTAGCGCAGGCCCACCGCGACGGTCAGCCGGTCGGTCGCCTTCCACGTCAGGTCGCCGTAGATCGCCTTCGACGGGCGCGAGATGTCGAAATCCTGCTTGCCGAGGATCGGGCCGAACGGCCCCGCGCCCGCGGCGAGGCATCCCTGATAATAGGCGCCGCCGGCAGGGAAATTGCCCGTATTGTTGATCGCGATATCGGTCTGGTACGCGACGAGCGTCCGCGCGTCGAAAAATCCGTTCGGATTGACGACGACGGGATCGCAGAAGCCGGCGGTGCCGGGCGTGAGCGTCGGGTCGAGCGCGAAAGCGGGTAACACCCGGATCGAATCGGGCGTCCCGATCGCGGCGTTGTTGTACCCGCCGGGAACGCCGAGCCCGAGCAGCATCGGCCGCAAGGCACCGAAGAAGTCGGGCTCGTTGCGCGTCTTGATCTTGTCCTTGCCGTAATAGAGGCCGCCGACGAAATCGATGCTGTCATCCGAATAGTTCAGCCGCAGGTCCTGATTGAAGTTCTTGCTGCTGCTGTTGAAACGGATCGAGCAGAGATCGATCGGCGAACCGTCGCAATCATTGGGCGAGGTGCTGTATTTGCCGGTGTCGTAGCCGGTGATCGACGTGAGCGTGAAATTGTCGTTGAGTTCGTAGCTGATGTTCAGCGCGACCCCCTTCGAAGAGGAGAGCCGCTTGCCGCCCGCGTCGGCGGACACCTCGTTCTTGCCGAGCGCGCGCCCGCCGTTCAGCGGCGAGGCGTCGAAGCGCGAATAGCCGACGACATCCTGTCCACCGCCGAGCTGGCCGATCGAATAGGCGTTTGCGCCCCACGGGTTATCCTTGGCGGCATAGAGTTTGAGATTGATGTCGAGCGCGTCGCCGGGTCTCCAGCGCAGCGAAACGCGGCCCGCGATCGAATCGGTGGTCCCGACCTTGCGATCCTGCGCCGGATTATATTGCCAGCCGCCGCCCTTGGCGACGGTTCCCGCAACGCGAATGCCCAGTATGTCGGGGATGATCGTCTTGTCGAAACCGCCTTCGACCGTCTTGGTGTGGTAATTGGCGTAGCCGAGCGTGAGATAGCCCTCGTCTCCCGCCAGTGACGGCTTTCTGGTGAAAAAGCTGATCGCGCCGCCGGTGGTGTTGCGGCCATAAAGCGTGCCCTGCGGTCCGCGCAGCACCTCGACGCGGTCGATGTCGTAGAGCTGTCCGCCGTGGCTGGCGCGGAAGCTCTGATAGACTTCGTCGACATAGACGCCGACCGGCGATGCGGTGGAGGCCGAAAATTCATTGGCGACCGAAATCCCGCGCAGCGAGAAGTTCGGCTGGGTCTTGCCATAAGGGGTCGAGATTTGCAGGCTCGGCACCGCGCCCATCAGGTCGGAGGTCTCGTTGATCCCGCGTGCCTCGAGCGCATCGCCGCCGATCGCCGAGACCGCCGCCGGAACGTCCTGCAGATTCTGCGCGCGCTTTTGCGCGGTCACGACGATCTCGGCGATTCCGCCGCT
The DNA here is from genome assembly GCF_016463645.1 of Sphingopyxis sp. Taxonomy (GTDB): domain Bacteria; phylum Pseudomonadota; class Alphaproteobacteria; order Sphingomonadales; family Sphingomonadaceae; genus Sphingopyxis. The sequence continues at coordinate 41,960 of NZ_JAEMQX010000024.1, forward strand.
GTCAGACGTTCCGCTATCGGCGGGCGGCGCCTCCTGCGCCAGCGCGGCGGCGGGCCAGCCGATCAGCATGGTGGTGGACAGGCAGGTCGCCAGAAAAGCCTTGTTGGTCACGCTTTCTCTCCCGTCGTTCGACCCCGTTCTGTGCGGTGTCTTCGTTGGGGAAGAAGCTATGGCGACGGCCGGTCCCGCGACAGACAAGGCGGCGGGGGGAACGGTGGGGGGGTGTTGCGGCTCCGCTTGCTCCATCAAGCTC
>NZ_JAEMQX010000025.1:0-41019 GCF_016463645.1 Sphingopyxis sp.
GCTACCGTCGCGCACATATAGACTGTGAGGATCAGGGGCCCTTGCGCGCCCAGCCAGTCGATGACCCGGTCGTGCCGCGAAGCACCCGACGGGTTTTTGAAATCGTCGCCTATCATGGGGACTAGATAGGCGCTTACGCCATTTTAAATCGAGAGCAGGTCCGCCCCGACTTCATATGATCGGCGTAGAATTTGCGCGATTATTGCCCCTGCCCGGCTTCTTCGCTCACCGACCGCAACCGATAACCGATGCCGAGTTCGTTGCTGATGATCTGCGGCTGCTGCGGATCACTCTCCAGTTTCTGTCGCAGCGTGCGGACGAGGACACGCAGATATTCGACATGATGCTCGACCTCGCGCGGCCAGACTTCGGCCATGATCTGGTTGTGCGTGATGACGCGCCCCGGATGCCGCGCGAGCTGGGCCAGCACCGCATATTCCTTTGGCGTCAGATGAACCTCGCGCCCCGCCTTGACGACGGTGCGCGCGATGAGGTCGATCGTCACATCGCCCGCGGTCACCGCGAGCATCCCGCCGTCGCGGGTCATGCGGTTACGCAAGGCGACGCGCACGCGCGCGAGCAATTCGTCGGTGTCGAAGGGTTTGGTGAGATAGTCGTCGGCGCCCAGATCGAGCGCCGCGACCTTCTCTTCGGTCGCGTCGCGTGCCGACACGACGATCAGGGTCGTGTCGGAGTGCTGCTTGAACAAGGGCACGAGTTCGAGCCCGTCGCGGTCGGGGAGACCGAGGTCGAGCAAGGTGATGTCGGGCCGCTCGCTGCGCAGCAGATCGACCGCCCCGCGCGCATTTTCGGCCTCGACGATCGCATAGTCCGCACGTTCGAGCGCCGCGCGGATCAGCCGGCGGATATGGAGTTCGTCATCGACGACCAGAATCTTGTGGCGCACTTTCATGAAATATCCTCGTCGGCCGGATGCGTGACGATCAGTGCTTCGGGGATGCGGATCGTGAAACGTGCGCCGTGCGGATCGCTGGCGTTGCCCGCCTCGACCGACAGGCCCATCGCCTCGGCAAATCCCTTGACGATCGCGAGGCCGAGCCCGGTACCATGCTTGGCACGATCGCTGCCCTCGAGGCGGGTGAAGGTTTCGAAGACGCGCTTCTCGTTTCCGGGCGCGATGCCGGGGCCCTGATCGATCACCGACAGCAGGATCGCGTCGGCGGTGCGGCTCGCGCGGATCGTGATCGGCGTGCCGGGGTCGGCGTAGCGCCCGGCATTGTCGAGCAGGTTGATCAGGCAATGGTGGAGCAGCACCGGATCGAGGCGGACGAGCGGGATGCCCGAATTGATGTCGATCCGGACCTCGTGCCCGGCGAGCGAGGCACGCGTGTCATGCGCCGCGCTGGCCGCGGCATCGAACAGCTCGGTCGCCTCGGCCTTCATGGGCAGCGCCCCCGCCTCGACGCGCACCATGTCGAGCAGGTTCGAGACGAAGCGGTTCAGGCGCAGCGCTTCGGTCTCGATCGTCCCGGCCATCTCGGCGGTGGGATGGCGCCGCATTTCCTGCGCCGCCGAGAGGATCGTGGTGAGCGGCGTCCGGAGGTCGTGGCTGACCGACGAGAGCAAGGCCGAGCGCAGCCGGTCGCGCTCGTCGACCTGCCGCGCGCGCAGCGATGCCTCCTCCAGTTCCATGCGGTCGAGCGCGATCGACGCCTGATCGAGCAGGCTCATGAGCAGCGGCACCTGATCCGAACGCACCGGCTCGCGAGCATCGTCGCGAGTCAGGCCGAGCACGCCGAGCACCCCGCGCGTCGTGCGCAGCGGATGGAAGAGCCAGTCGGAGGCGGTGAGCGTCGCCGAGCCGCGTCCCGCGGGCTGTTCATTGTCCATCGCCCATTGCGCCGCCGCGCGCTCGATCTGTTCGAGCCGGTCCTCGGGCGGCACCGCGGCGCGGAGTGTCGGTCCGTCGACGGATGGCAGCAGGAGCACGGCGCGCACGTCGAGCAAACGGCCGACCTCGGCGCAGATCGCCTGCATCAGCACGTCCTGATCGGGCGCGGCGGTGAGCTGGCGCGAGAAGCTCGCGAGCGCGGCGTTCTGGCGCGCGCTCGATTGCGCGAGGTCGGCCTGCGCGCGCACGCGCGCCGCGAACTGGCTCGTGACGACGGCAACGCCGAGCAGTACCAATATGCTGACGACATTTTCGGGATTGTTGACGGTCAGCGTGCCCGTCGGCGGCAGGAAGAAGAAATTATAGGCGAGGCTCGACGCGAGGCCGGCGAAGAGCCCCGCGCGCAGCCCGAAGGTCGCGGCGGCGAACATCACCGGCACGAGATAGAGCAGCGAGATATTGCCGAGGTCGAGTATCTCGATCAGCAGGCGCCCGAGCGCGGTCATCACCGCGACCATCGCCAGCGACCAGAGGTAATGCGCCGGCTTTCCCCAGCGCCCGGGGATGGCGAGCTTCGGACGCGCCGCCGCCTTCGCGTCGGGCTCGCCCGGCAGGACGTGGACCGCGACGTCGTCGATCGTCCGCACGAGCTGGTCGACGACCGAGCCGTGGCGCAGCTCGAACCACCAGGGGCGCGCCGACTTGCCGATCACGATCTGGGTCGCGCGCGCGTCGCGGGCGAAGCTGCGCAACCCCTCGACCACGCTCGCCGCGGGCACCGTCGCGGTCGAGGCGCCGAGCCGCGAGGCCAGCGCGAGCGTGTCGGCGAGCTGCTTGCGATCATCGTCGGTCATCGCCTGGCTGCGCCGCGTTTCGATATAGACCGCCGTCCACGGGGCCCTGAGCGCATCGGCGAGCCGTTTGCCCGCGCGCACCAGTCCGGCCGCGACGGGCAGCTCGCTTACCGCGACGACGATCCGTTCGCCGACCGCGAAGCTGCCCGCGAGCGCGTTGCTGCGAACATGGTCGAGCATCTGTGCATCGACCGCCTGCGCCGCGCGGCGAAGCGCCAGTTCGCGCAGCGCCGTAAGGTTCGACTTGGAGAAGAAATGGGTGAGCGCGCGGGTCGCTTCCTGCGGAATATAGACCTTGCCGTCCTTCAGTCGCTCGATCAGCTCGTCGGGCGGAATGTCGACGACCTCGATCTCGGCATTTTCGAGGATGGAATCGGGCACCGTCTCGCGCACGCGGACGCGGGTGAAGGATGCGACGACGTCGTTCAGACTTTCGACATGCTGGATGTTGAGCGTCGAATAGACGTCGATCCCGGCGCCCAGCAGTTCCTCGACATCCTGATAGCGTTTGGGGTGGCGACTCCCCGGCGCATTGCTGTGCGCGAGCTCATCGACGAGCACGAGCCGTGGCCGGCGTTCGAGGATCGCATCGATATCCATCTCGCCCAGGCTGTGGCCCTGATGATCGACCTGCCGCCGCGGAATGATTTCATGCCCCTCGACCAGCGCTTCGGTCTCGCGGCGGCCGTGCGTTTCCACCACGCCGATCACCACATCCACCCCCGCTTCGCGCCGGTGGCGGCCGTCGGTCAGCATTTCCCATGTCTTGCCGACGCCAGGCGCCGCGCCGAGGAAGACCTTGAGACGGCCACGACCTTCCTGCGCCGCCTGACGCAGGAAGGCCTCGGGTGATGGTCGGTCGGCTTCGATCACGCGGCGGGTTTAGCCCCAAAGGCATCGAGTCGTCGATTGAGCTTGAACACATTCACGCGCGGCTCGCCGAGAAAACCCATCAGCGGACGCTCGACGTTCCGGTCGACCAGCCTCCGTACGGCCGCCGGATCGAGGCCGCGGACGCGGGCCACGCGATCGACCTGGAAAAAAGCCGCTTCGGGGCTGATATGGGGGTCGAGCCCCGAAGCGGAAGTCGTCACCAGGTCGGCTGGAACGGGTTGGCCCGGCGAGGTTCCGGAAAGTCTGGCGACATCGTCCTTCACGCGTGTTGCGAGCGCCCGCGACGCCGGCCCGAGGTTCGAGCCCGATGAGGCGAGCCCGTCGTAACCCTCGCCCGCAGCGGACGGCCGCGTGTTGAAATAGCGCTCGCTGACAAAGGCCTGACCGACGATCGTCGAGCCGATGACCCTGCCGCTCTCTCGCACGAGGCTGCCGTTCGCCTGCGTCGGGAAAAGCGCCTGCCCGATGCCGGTCAGCGCCAGCGGATAGGCAATCCCGAGCAGGGCGGCGAAAAGCAGCGTCATGACGAATGCCGGACGCAGCGAGCTGATAAGATCCTTGTTCATTTCGGCCTCCTCAGACCAGACCCAGGCCGCCGACGGCGAGGTCGATAAGCTTGATGCCGACGAAGGGCGCGACGAGGCCGCCAAGCCCGTAGACGGCGAGGTTGCGCGCGAGCAGCGGTCCCGCGCCCATCGGGCGATAGGTCACGCCCCTGAGCGCGAGCGGCACGAGCAGCGGGATGATCAGCGCGTTGAAGATGATCGCCGACAGGATCGCGCTTTCGGGACTGGTCAGCCCCATCACGTTGAGCACGCCGAGAGCCGGATAGAGCGCGATGAACATCGCCGGGATGATCGCGAAATATTTGGCGACGTCGTTGGCGACCGAGAAGGTCGTCAAAGCGCCGCGCGTCATGAGCAATTGTTTGCCGAGCCCGACGACCTCGATCAGCTTGGTCGGATCGCTGTCAAGATCGACCATATTGCCCGCCTCGCGCGCCGCCTGCGTGCCGGTGTTCATCGCGACGCCGACGTCGGCCTGCGCCAATGCAGGCGCGTCGTTGGTGCCGTCGCCGCACATCGCGACGAGCCGGCCGCCCTGCTGCTCCTTCCGGATCAGCTCGAGCTTGTCCTCGGGCGTCGCCTGCGCGAGGAAATCGTCGACCCCGGCCTCGGCGGCGATCGCCGCGGCGGTGAGCGGGTTGTCGCCGGTGATCATCACCGTGCGGATCCCCATCGCGCGCAGCTCGCCGAAGCGTTCGCGGATGCCGGCCTTGACGATGTCCTTCAGGAAGATCGCGCCGAGCAACTGGCCGTCCTTCGCGACCGCAAGCGGCGTGCCGCCGGCGCGCGCGATCTCGTCGGTGATGCGGCGCAGTTCGGTCGCGGCGGCGGTGGCACCCGCGCCCGGATTGGCTTTCAGGACGGAATCAACCGCGCCCTTCCGGATCACGCTTTCCCCGACCCTGACCCCTGAAATCCGCGTCTGCGCGGTGAAGGGGATGATTTCGGCGCCCTCCGGCAATTCGGCCATCGTCTGGCCGAATTTCTCGCGCGCCAATGCAACGATCGAACGACCTTCGGGGGTTTCGTCGGCGAGGCTCGCGAGCAGCGCGGCCTCCGCCAAGGCGGCTATCGACCGGCCGCCGACGGGGCGGAATTCGGTCGCCTGCCGGTCGCCGACGGTGATCGTGCCGGTCTTGTCGAGCAGCAGCACGTCGACGTCGCCCGCCGCCTCGACCGCGCGGCCCGATTTCGCGAGCACGTTGAAGCGCACGAGGCGGTCCATGCCCGCGATGCCGATCGCCGAGAGCAAGGCCGCGATCGTGGTCGGGATCAGCGTGATCAACAGCGCCGCAAGGATTGCGACCGGAATCGAACCACCCGCGTAGGATGCAAAGCCGGGTATCGTGCCGACGGCGATCAGGAAGATGATCGTCAGGCCGACGAGCAGCAAGGTCAGCGCGATCTCGTTCGGCGTCTTCTGCCGCTCGGCGCCTTCGACGAGCGCGATCATGCGGTCGAGGAAGCCCTGCCCCGGGTTGACCGTCACCTGGACGCGGATTTCGTCCGAGATGACGCGCGTCCCCGCCGTCACCGCGCTGCGGTCGCCGCCCGCCTCGCGGATCACCGGTGCGCTTTCACCGGTGATCGCGGCCTCGTTGACCGACGCGACACCCGCGACGACTTCGCCGTCCGAGGGGATCAGGTCGCCGGTCTCGACGAGTACGATGTCGCCGACCCGAAGCGCGCTGGCGGGAACACTTTCATGGGCTTTTCCGTCGCCCTTCACCCGCTTGGCGGTCAGTTCGGCCTTGGTGGCGCGCAGCGAGGCGGCCTGCGCCTTGCCGCGCCCTTCGGCGAGCGCCTCGGCAAAGGTGCCAAAGAGCACCGTAAGCCAGAGCCAGATCACGAGTTGCAACTTGAACCCCGTCGCAAGGCCGTCGTGACCGACGACGAGCAGCACGGTGAGCAGCGTTGCGACCACCGCAGTGGTGAACATCACCGGGTTGCGGACGAGTTCTTTCGGGTTGAGCTTGCGGAAGGCGTCGCCGATCGCCGGAACGATCAGATGCGCCGTGAACAATGATTTTTGTACGGACCGGGCCATTTGCGTGGATCCTCAGAAAAGCTGGCCATTGATCATCGCGAGATGATCGGCGATGGGGCCGAGCGCGAGGCTGGGCAGGAAGGTCAGGCCGCCGACGATCAGCACGATGCCGATCAACAGCCCCGTCCACAGCAACCCGGTGGTCGGGAAGCTGCCCGCCGTCGCCGGCGTATATTTCTTCGCCGCCAGACCGCCCGCGATCGCCAGCATCGGGACGATGATGAAGAAGCGACCGACCCACATCGCCGCGCCCAGCATGCCGTTATAGAAGGGCGTGTTGGCGCTGAGCCCCGCAAAAGCCGAACCATTGTTCGCGACCGCGCTGGTGAAGGCGTAGAGAATCTCCGAAAAACCGTGCGGACCCTTGTTGAGCGGACCCGCCAGCCCCGCCCCGGTCACCGACGCGATTGCGGTGAAGCCGAGGATGACGAGCGGCAGCACGGCGATCGCGAGCACCGCGAGCTTGACCTCGCGCGCCTCGATCTTCTTGCCGACATATTCGGGGGTGCGTCCCACCATCAGCCCGGCCACGAAGATCGCGAGGATCGCGAACAACAGGAAGCCGTATATGCCCGCGCCCACGCCGCCGATCACGACTTCGCCGAGTTGCATGTTGAACAGCGGGATCAGCCCGCCGATGGCAGTGAAGCTGTCATGCATCGCATTGACCGCGCCGCATGATGCGGCGGTGGTGACGACCGCGAACAGCGCCGATTGCGCGATGCCGAAGCGGACCTCCTTGCCCTCCATATTGCCGCCCATGGCGCCAAGATCGTGCAGGACGGGATTGCCGGCCGCTTCCTGCCAGTATGTGATCGCGGCGCCGGCGAGAAACAGCGTCATCATCGCGGCGAGGATAGCCCAGCCCTGGCGCGTGTTTCCGACCGCCTTGCCGAAGGTCCAGGTCAGGCCGACGCCGATCGCGAAGATCGAGAGCATCTGGACGAGATTGGTCAGCGCAGTGGGGTTTTCGAACGGATGCGCGCTGTTCACGTTGAAGAAGCCGCCGCCGTTGGTGCCGAGCAGCTTGATCGCCTCCTGCGACGCGACGGGGCCGAGCGCGAGCGTCTGCTTCGCTCCTTCGAGCGTCGTGACGTCGACCGATGCCGCCAGCGTCTGCGGCACGCCGCTCGCGATATAGAAGATCGCGATGGCGATGCAGAGCGGCAGCAGCAGGTAGAGTGTCACTCGCGTCATATCGGCCCAGAAGTTGCCGATCGTCTTCAACTCGCGTCGGGCGAAACCACGAAACAGCGCGAAAGCGAGTGCGATTCCGGTCGCCGCCGAAAGGAAATTGTGGATCGTCAGGCCGAGCATCTGCGACAGGTTCGACATGGTCGATTCACCGCCGTAGCTTTGCCAGTTGGTGTTCGCCGTGAAGCTGATCGTCGTGTTGAACGCCAGATCCGCGCTCGTCCCGTCATAGCCGAGAGGATTGAGCGGCAATACGCCCTGCAAGCGCAGGATCGCGTAGGTGAAGAGCGCAAGCGCCGCGTTGAAGATCAGCATATGCACCGCGTAGCGGCGCCAGCCCTGCTCCTCGTTCGGGTCGATTCCCGACAGGCGATAGAAGCCCGTCTCGACCGGACCGAGCAGGCGGTGGAGCGGCGTTCGCCGCCCCTCATAGAGCGCGAAGAGCCACTGGCCCATCGGCTTGCAAAGCAGCAGCAGGATGCCGGCGAACGCGGCGATCAGGAGCCATCCCTGAAAGGTCATGGCGCGCCTCCCCTAGAAGCGTTCGGGCCGCGCGAGCACGGCGACGAGGTAGAAAAGAAGGCCGAGCGCGGTGAAGCCCGCGAGCCACAGGTCGAGAGGCATGGCATCGATCCTTACGCGTCGTCGCACAGCCGCGCGTAACCGAGGCTCGCGGCGAGGAGGGCGAGGATGATGCCGATCCAGAGAATATCCTGCATGGGTGTTGCTCCGGCAAGGCGCTGGCCACGGGAAGCGGCGCGAGTCGTCTGCGGAGGCTCAAATAGGAGAGCGTCGCGTTTGAATTCGAGAGACCGAAAACCATGGGCGCATAGTAATCGCGTATGATTTTGCCGATTTCGTTCAGCGTGGCGCCCGATGGTGCGAACAGGAACGATAATGCGCTGGCGGGCACTCCCGGCGGGGCGCCGCCAGCGTCCTTCCGGTCAGCGCCGCCGTTCCGATCGCGCACGCACGGTGCCGAAGTCGTGGCGCACCAGCAGTTCGCCATTGCGCCACACGGGAACGAGCAAATCCTCGTTCGCCGCGACACCGTCGAGCCTCGCCGCCGTCATCCGGCCGTCCTTCATCACGACCGCCTGCCGCCCGGCCTTGCTCGCCTTCCCCGGATCGGTACTCGGCATCTTGAAGACGTCGTGCCATGCGCCGTCGCTGCCCAGCATCGCATTCGCCTTCATCGCGAAGCGCAGCGTGTCGCGGTTGACGTGCTGGAGCATCCCGCCGCCCATGCCGAAGGCGATATTGTCGATCGCGAAGCCTTCCCCGACCATCCGCGCGACGAGCCGGGCGATGCTGTCGACGGTCATCCCGTCGCCTTGGATCACGCGGACATGGGGGTCGAGGACGCGATAGCCCTTGCCGTTCACATGGCCGCCGAACTTCTCCCACAATGCCTTCACCGTGCGGAGCGGCGTCTCGATCGGATCGCCGCTGTCGGGACGCACGACCAGCGTGCCCTGCCGCGCCAGTATCTTCTCGCGCAGGCTGCCGCCCCAGATGTCGGCGACCGCGGCGTCGAGATCATAGCTGTCGGAGACGACCGCGACGATTCGCCCTTCGCCCTCGAACCGGTCGAGCATGTTGCGATAGGCATCCTCCTCGCGCTCGCGGCCCCAGCTCGTCATCGTGCTGTGCTCGGCGGCGGGGATGGAAAAGCCCGCCATGTCGGCGCCGTAGTAGCGCCGCGCCGCGACCAGCGCCTCCATCGTGTCGGTGCCCTGGAAATTGACGAGATGCGCGAGCCCGCCCAGCCCCGCGCTCTCGGCGGAGGACACGCCGCGCGCGCCGAAATCGTGGAGCTTGAAGGGGAGCTGCCCCTCGACATCGTCGGAGGTCTGTTCCAGCCCGGCGCGGATCACCTGCTTGCACTTCCAGCTCAGCGTCGCGACCGTCGTCGGGTACCAGATCGCGCGCAGCATCGCCGTCTCGATGAAGGTCGTCAGCCAGGGCATGCGCGGGTCGGTGTTTTCAAGCTGCACCATCGGCACGCCGGCGGGGACGATCGCGCCTTCGGGCAGCGCCTTGATCTCGAGTGGCAGGTAACCGCCGTGATCGGCGACGATCGCTTCCCAGCCCGCGCGGTTGAAGGGCACGCCGTGCGGGGCGCAGATCGCTTCGGCCTCGTCGATGTCGGCGGCGCTGATCGGCTGGCTGAAATAGTCGACCAGCAACGGTTGCAGCCCGAGGAAGACGATCTCGTCGGAAAAGGGGTTCGGCCGCGCCTCGACATAGGCGCTAATCACGCGCGCTTCGGGCGGATATTGCAGATAATGGCTCTGCTTGTAGCTGTCGGTCGCCAGGATCAGGTTTTTCATGATGTGAACTCCTCACATTCGCTTGTGTCGGCAGGCCTCCCCTGCCGCGGGGTTACAGGTCGGCCATTTCCTCGATGATCGACCAATGGTCTTCGAAGAACATTTCGGGGCGAAGGTCGCCGAGACGGTACCAGCGCGCATGCGCCGCATCGTCGCCGCCCCTGACCGCGAACAGCTTGCGCCGTTCGGGCAGGCGGAACAGGAAGGCGTGGGTGATGACGCGGCCGCGCAGCGAGCGGTTCGGGGCATCGAACACGCGTGTACGATGATCCTCGATGAAGCTCGCGAGCATCGCGGGCGGTATCTGCCCCTTGCCGTCGCTGATCCCTGTTTCCTCGCGCAGTTCGCGGATCGCGGCGTCGCGGATGCGCTCGCCGGCGTCGACGAAGCCGCCGGGCAGCGCGAGCAGGCCCTTGCCGGGCAATCGGCCGCGTTCGACGAGCAGGATATGCCCCGACTGGACGACGACCGCGTCGGCGGTGACGAATGGCCCTCTCCCCCATTCGGCCGGATAGCCGGCGAGATATTCGCTCTCTTCGAGCAAGGTGCGGAACGTCTCGCCCAACTTGAAGGCGTCGAGCCAGGCCGCGACGTCGGCGGTCAGGATCGACGCCGGCACTTCGGGAATGCGCCGGAAATAGCGCCGCCGCACATCGGTCGAACTGAAGGTGCCGTACTGACTGTCGATCTGGATATTGCTCCATTCGGGAAACAGGCGGAGATAATAGGATGACGCATCCTTGCCATAGCCCGTCAGCGCGACCTTGAAGTCGGCAATCCCGTGGCTGCCGAAGCCGTGCCCGTTGCCGACATCGAGAATGATGCGATTCACGCGCCGCTGCACCTCGGTCACCCAGGCGGTATCCGAATAGAGATGATCGTCGAGCGGTTCGACGATCAGCCGCTCCTCGGCCATTTCGTGACGAAAGGCCGCGCGGAGCATCGCCGCACGCTCGTCGAAGGTGAAGGGATTGCGCGGATCGCGCGCGACATTCGCCGAACCGACGAGGACGATCAGCCGCCCGACCTGTTCCAGCGCCTGGCGGATCACATGTTCATGCCCGATATGCAGCGGCTGAAAGCGTCCGATGAAGACGCCGAAATCTGCTTTTCCCATCGCTCGAGACTCCCTCGATCCATATCCGACCCCGGACTCCCCGGGATCATTTGCCATCCGATTGCGTAACGATGCCTCACTTATATCCATTTGACATATATCTAGTCAAGACATAAGTTGCGCTCATGCCGCAAGCCTATGACCCTGCCGACTTTCCACCGCTCGCGGTCACTGTCGATCTCGTTCTGATGACGGTGCGCGACGGCCGGCTGGCCGTTCTGCTCCAGCGTCGCAGCGACGGCCCGCACAAGGGCGGCTGGGCGCTCCCCGGCGGTTTTGTCGGTGTCGACGAGAGCCTCGACGACGCCGCGCAGCGCATCCTTGCGGGCAAGGCGGGTCTGACGGGCGGCTGGCTCGAACAGCTCTACAGCTTTGGCTCGCCCGACCGCGATCCGCGGATGCGCGTGGTGACGATTGCCTATTTCGCGCTGCTTCCCGCGGGCGAGTTGCTGGCCGCGCTCGACGAACGCGACGATCTGATAATCGCGCCTGCCGGTCCGGGCGAAACGCTGCCGCCGCTGGCGTTCGACCATGAAGAGATTCTCGATCACGCGATCAGGCGGCTGCGCGGCAAGCTGGCCTATGCACCCGTCGCCTTCGCTCTGCTCCCTCCGGTCTTTACCCTGCGCGCGTTGCAGGATGTTCATGAGGCGATTCTCGGCACCCGGCTCAACAAACCCGCCTTTCGCCGCCGCATGCTCGATACGGGGTGGATCGAGGGCACGGGCGAGCGCGAAGAGGGCGGCGCCTTTCGTCCGGCCGAATTGTTCAGGGCCAAAATATAGGATGATCCGGCAGGATGCGCCGCCCGGCGCAGCCTTCTTCCCCGGCTCGCTCCCAAAAGCCGCCGATGTCAGCGCGAAGAATTGCGCGAGGAACGCAACGACAGCATCAGCATCGTCGATACGGCACCGACACTGGCGGCACCGAGCCATTCGAGCGTCCCGGCCGCCCATCCGATACGATCGCCCGCAACGAAAAAGGCGAGCGCGAGACTGAACAAACCGCCCCACCGGGCACGATTTGCGGCTTTGCCCGTCAGTTTGCGCCCGAGCAGGTCGGACTGGTGGCGCGCTCGAGAGAGACAGAGCAGCCCGAAACCGATTGCGGTGAGAAGCAGGAGAAGAAGATGGATCATGCAGCCTCCGCGGCCGTCGCCGTCGAGCGCTTCCGTGCCCCCGCGCCCGGGCTCACGGTCCGGCGCCACGCCTTCGCCGCCGCCCAGCCGAAGCCCGCCGCGACAAGCAGCATCGCCATGTCGAAACCGGCAAAGACCCGGTCGCCGGCAGCAAGGCTGGCGACCAGCGAGCGGTCGGTGGTCAGCGCGTTCACGATCGGGACCGCTGCGAAGGACATGGCCGCGACCGCCAGCGCCTCCGTCCATGCGCTCCGGGTCGGACGAGCGGCCGCCCAGACGAATATGGCGCTCCATGCGATGAAAAAGGCGGCGATCTCGCTGTCGCTTCGGCCTGTCGCGCCCGAGGGCAAAAGCCGGTTGGCGAGGAAATAGACGGCCATTGCGAATGGAAGCCCGGCGATCGCACCGACGTTGAGCTTTTCGACAAGGCGAAACCCGAAATGCGGCCGGTCGGGATCGGGCAATCGGGCGCGGCGTTTCACCGTCCACAGGATGAGGCCCGAGCCCACCATCACGCATCCGGCGACACCCGAAAGGAAGTAAAGCGCGCGCAGCATGCTGCTGGCGAAGCGTCCGGCATGCAGGCCGATCATCGTCCCTTCGGTCGCGGTCGCGGCGCCCGCCGGATTGTGCGCCGAAACCAGCGTCCCGGTCACCCCGTCGAAGGTCAGCGAGCGCTGCCGGACCGACATGCCGGAATCGGGAGCGGTCGAGACGATGACCTGAGCGGTCCGGTCGCCGGGGTTGAGGATACGGACGCTTCCGGCACCGGCGCCCCATGCGCGCTCGGCGCGCGCAACGAGCGGCGCGACGGCGGTCAGCGGCGCGGCCCCCGCCTTCTCCGGCGGAGCCGGCCATGGGAAGGTCGCCTCGAAGAACTTTCCTTCGTCGGCGTAATTGGCGGCGATCCCCCACGGCATATAATGGGTCGCGAGGCTGACGAGCCCGGTATAGGTGATCATCAGGATGAAGGGCAGGAAGAGGACGCTCGACGCATTATGCGCATCGAGCCAGCTCCGCTGCCCCTTGCCGAGGCGGAGCAGGAAGAAGTCGGCGATGATCTTCTTGTGCGTGACGATGCCCGAAAGGATCGCGACGAGCATCGCCATCGCGGCGACGCCGACGATCCAGCGCGCCCAGTACCAGTTGATATAGTGAAGATCATAGTGGAAGCGGTAGAGGAATTCCCCGCCGCGCGTTTCGCGCGCATCGGCCTTCCGTCCCGTCCCGTCGAGCCGCGCCGAGGTCGGCGCGCCCGCCGGCGCGTCGGGGCCATTGGCCCAATAGAGCTGCAGCCCCGCGGCGCGCTTGCCCGCCGAGTAGATCGCCCATTCGCTGGCGTTTGGCGCTTCGCGAGCGAGCCAGCGGGTCGCCGCCGCGAAACCGTGCGGCGCATCGGCGGGGACGCTGCGCACCTCGGGCGTCATCCACGCGGTGATCTCTTCCTGAAAATAGGAGGAAGTGCCGGTGACGAAGATAGCGAAAAGCAGCCATCCGAGCAGCAGGCCGGTCCAGGTGTGGAGCCACGCCATCGATTGCCGGAAGCCGTTCCTCACAGCCGCCCTCCCCACGCGATGAGGCACCAGTCGGCAAAGGCCGCGATGGTGCCCGTCGCGATCAGTCCGGCCCACAGGCGCGCGGCCGAGCGGACGGCGAATGCCATCATCGCGATCGCCGCAAAGATGGCGAAGGAGAATATCGTCGCACCGATCGACGCCTGCTGGGCACCGCCCGGCAGCAGCCGCGCGATCAGCATGGTCAACGCGCCGGTAACGGCATAATTGAGCGGAACCGCGGCGAACGCACGCGCCGTGATATCGCGCCATCCGGCGCCGCGTAAGATCCGGGCCATCCTGCTCATGCCGTCCCTATCGCAACATTGCGACTGACTCGCAATAGCCTGACTCCCTGTCCGGTGCGTCAGAAGCGATAGCCGATCGTGCCCATCACATTGCGCGGGGCACCGATGAAGCAGTCGCCGCGCGCGAGGCAGGAGGCGTAATATTCGTTGTTGAGCAGGTTCGTGGCGTTGACCGCGAAGCGCCAGTTGTCCCAGTTGATTTCCGCCAGCGCGTCGACCGTCGTGCGCGACGGCGTGACGATCGACCAGACCGGGCTGGTCGAGACGCTCTTGCCGCTATAGACGACACCGGCTCCGAGGCGAAGCCGCGCTTCGCCCGTCAGGCCGAAGGTCTTGGTCGACCAGAGCGACGCGGTGTGGCGCGGCATATAGTCGAGACTGGTGTTGGTTTCCGATTTGAGCTTCGCATAGCCATAGTTGGCGAGCAGTTCGAAATTGCCCGGCAGCGTGTGGCTGGCCTCGATTTCGAAACCCTTGGTGTTGAGTTCGCCCGACTGGGCCGTGCCGCCAGCGGCAAGATAGAGGACGCGGTTGCGCTCCTTGATCCTGAAAGCGGTGGCAGTCACGAGCGTGCCCGGCGCGGGCTGCCATTTGATGCCCGCTTCATACTGCGTGCCGGTCTGCGGCCGATAGGGATCGCCGAAGCTGCCGTCGACATTTTCGATCCGGCCGGCGACGGGCAGGAAGCTTTCGGTATAGCTGAAGAAGGGTGAGAAGCCCGCGCCAAGCTCGCCGATGATCCCGGCGCGGAAGGTCGTGGCATTATCCTTCTGCCCCGACGAGCCGGTTACCCGATCGCGGCGGGCCCCCAGCACGACCGAAACGCGGTCAAAGAAGCGAATCTGGTCCTGAACGTAGATGCCAAGCTGCTTCTGGCTGTCCGTCGTGAAGGGGCCGGTGGCGTCGTAGGTCGCCAGCGAGGCATAGTCGATGTCGTAGAGATCGACGATATCGAAACCGTCGGCCGAGCGCTTGGCGACCTTGTTCCAGCTATAGTCGATGCCGACGAGCAGCTTGTGCTCGATATTGGCGCCGGTGTTGAAATTGAACTGGAGATTGTTGTCGGTCGAGAAAACGTTCATCCGCGCGTCGTTGGCGCCTGCGAAAAGACCGATGGTGCGCCCGTCGGTGCCGTAGACCGAGAAGGGGTCCTGCGGGTCGGAATAGCTGTCGGCGTAATGGGTGTTATATTCGAGGTCGCTGTCGATATAGCGGGCCTTGACGCTGAGCTTGACCGCGTCGGAGAAGCTGTGGGTGATGGAGGCACCGCCCTGCAGCGAGCGGCCGGCGTAACGGTCCCAGCCCGCCTTGCCGACGAACGTATATTTGTCGAGCCGGCCCGACGGATTGGCCGGGTTCGGACGGAAGGTGCCGACGATCGGCAGGAATTGCGAGGTCGAGCCGGTGTCGTCCTCCTGATAGAGGCCGGTCAGCACGATGTCGGTGTCGGGGGTGGGTTGCCAGCGGATCGAAGGCGCGAACATCACGCGGTCGTCGGGGACATGGTCGACATAGGTGTCGGCGTCGCGCGCGCGGCCGACGAAACGGACCGCGAGATTGTCGGCGAGCGCGAGATTGACGTCGCCCAGCACTTCCTTGCGGTCATCGCTGCCATAGACGAGGCTGATTTCGCCGCGCGTATCGAAGTCGGGCGTCTTGCTGACGAGGTTGACGATGCCGCCGATCGAACCCTGGCCGAACAGCACCGAGGCGGGGCCGCGCACGATCTCGACGCGCGAGAAATTATAGGGGTCGGACGTGATGGAGGCATAATAGGAGAAGATGTCGCGCATGCCGTCGCGGAACTGCAGCGCATCGAGACCGCGGATGTTGAAGCCGTCGACGCGGGTGTCGCGGCCATAGGGATTGGCGAGGACGCCGGCGGCATATTTCACCGTATCGCTGATGCTGATCGCGCCCTGCGCCTCATATTGCTCGGCGGTGATGACCTTGATCGGCTGTGGCAGTTCGGTCAGCGCGGTATCGGTCTTGGTTCCGGTATAGCCGGTGACGACGATCATGTCCTCGCCGGGGCCTGCATCCGCTGCGATGGCGGCCTCGGCGGTAGCGGCCTCGGCGGTGGCGGCATCGCCCGCCCCCTCGCCCGCCCATGCCGGGTTGATAACGAGAGCCAGCGCGGCGGCTCCGCAGAGCGCGATCGTTCGAACGGTCATGGCATTTCCCTTTTTGCGACTCAATCTCAATTGGGAAAAGGCCGCTATAGCGAACGGTTCGCAATAGCAAGCTACTAATAATCGTTTGCAATAAGCAGCTCCGGTGGCCACACAGCGATGGCGCGGGCTCGCACCGCAACCCCGCGCCGAATTTCTCACATGATCCGAAGACAGGACGTCCCGATGAAAAAGACTTTTGCCGCCCTGATGGCCGTCAGCCTCCTGACGGCGCCCGCAACAGCACATGAGGTATGGATCGAGCGCGACGGCAATGCACCCGCGCGCGTCTATCTCGGCGAGCCGGCCGAGGTCGTCCCCGAAAGCGGCGACCCCGAATTTCCCAGGCTGAAGGCGCCCACCCTGTTCGCCGAGAGCCGCGATCGCCCCGCCCCGCTCGTGCGCCGCGCCAATCATATCGAAGCCGCGGTGAGCGCACCCGGCGACGTCCGGCTCGTCGACGAGAATGTCTTCGATCCCTGGGCCGGCGAGGACGGCAAGCTGCAGGGCGTCGTCTATCATGCGCGCGCCGGACGGACCGAAACGCGCCACGCGCTCGATCTGGAAATCGTCCCGCTCGCGGCGAACGGGAACCGCTTTGCGGTGCTGTGGCAAGGCCGGCCCCTGCCCGGTGCCAAGCTGACGGTGATCGATCCCGATCGCTGGACGAAGGCCTATGTCGCCGACGACAAGGGCGTCATTACCGCGCCCGAACGCGGCAAGGGCCGCTACCTGCTCTCGACGAGCAACGAGGTTGCCGGTGAACGCGTGCTCGGAGGCAAGACCGTGGCGAGCACCGTCCATGTCTCGACCCTGACCTTCGTCGCGCCCTGAGGAAGGAAAGGCAGCGCAAGGAACTCCGCATGGCATCGAGACGTATTCCGCTCATGAACGACGCGCCGGCGGCACGAACGATAGCGCCATGGAGGTCCGCAAAAATTGCGCTTGCGGCGCTCGCGGCGCTGCATGTCGCGGGATGCGATCATTTCCCGCAAGATCCCGGCTCCACTCTCGAAACCATTCGTGATCAGGGCGTTGTCCGCGTCGGCATCGAGCGTCCGGTTCCGCCCGAAGCCGCCAGGTTGCTGCAACGGATCGAGCGCGCGACGGGCGCAGAAGCCCGGATCAGCCAAGGCGGCGTCGAGCCGCTTCTCGCGCAGCTCGACGCGGGCGAGATCGACCTGTTGATCGCGCCGTTCGGCAAGCAGACGCCTTGGGCGACGAAGGCGGCGCTCTCGCCGCCCGTGCGCGTGGAGGGTCAGGGCGAGGACGTGACCGAGTGGCGCGCGGCGATGCGGAGCGGCGAGAACCGCTGGATCATGCTTGTCGAGACCGAGGCACGCCGCGTTTCCGGCGCTCCGGACGCGTCATGAACGCCTTGGCGGACACCCACGTCGACCATCTCCCGGCCGACATTCGCGAGACGCTGAAAAGTGCCGAGCGGCTCGAATGGTGGAACATCTTCTGGACGATCACGATCGTCGTCGCGATGGGGCTCGTCCTCGGGCAGAGCCAGACGATGAAGACCGCGTGGATCGAGGACACACTCGGCCTCGTTCCTCCGATCGCCTTCCTGATCGCCGCCCGGATGGAACGCCGCGGCAAAAGGTCGCGCAAATTCCCGTTCGGGTTCGAACGCGTGAACGGCCTCGGTTTTTTCCTCGCGGCCGTCGCGCTCGCGGCGACGGGCGCGCTGCTGCTCTGGGATTCGGCGATGACGCTGATCGCCGCCGAACATGCGACGGTCGGTTCGATACGGATTTTCGGACGCGACATCTGGCTTGGCTGGCTGATGGTCGCCGTACAGATTTACGCGATGATCCCGCCAATGATCATTGGCCGCAAGGAATTGCCGCTCGCCGAGAAACTCGCCGACAAGCTATTGCATACCGACGCGCTGATGAACAAGGCGAACTGGATGACCGGCGCCGCGGGCGTCGCCGGCATCATCGGTCTTGGCCTCGGCTGGTGGTGGGCGGACTCGGTCGCCGCGGCCTTCATCTCGTTCGACATCCTCCACGACGGAATGAAGGCGATCCGCTCCTCGACCGCCGAACTCGTCGACGGTACCCCGCGCGCACTCGCCAGCGCCGAGATCGCGGAGGAAGCCGAAGCGCTCGAAGCAGCGCTCAAGGCGCGCTATCCCGATGCGACAATCAGGCTGCGCGAAACGGGGCGACTGATCCGCGCCGAAGTGCACGGCTGCCTTCCCGACGAACCATTCGACGTGAACGGCCACTGGCCGGGCAAAGCGGAACGCAACTGGCGCCTGGCGCAAATCGCATTCGTACCGGCGGCGACACAATCCCCACCTTCCCCGGAAGAATAGCCGGGCTGGCGGATTTTCCTCCTTGAAGAGGCGGAAGCATCACGCATCGCCATCATCAACTCCGAACCCTGACCGATGAGCGCGAGAAGAGGCGGCCGGCCTTCCCGCACCGTTTTCGTCCTGTCAGAACCGGACCCGGAACCCGGCCGTACCCTTCAGATTATAGCCCGCGCCGAAATCGGCGATCGCCGTATCGCCCGACACCTCGGTATAGAGGGTGAAGCGATCGTCGCCCCAACTGTAACTGCCGCCCAGCCCCAGTTCGCCCGACAGGCGGCGGTCGCGATTGACGATCGACGTTCCCGATACATCGGCAACCCCGCCGTCGAGCCATTCATAGGCGAGGTTCATCACGGTGTAGAGGCGCGTGCGGCGCGTGTCGCCCGCGCGGCCCTTCCAGCTCGTCTGATGGTCGATCGCCAGACCCCAGCGGGTCTTCAGGCTTTCGCCCCTGGCAACCGAAACCGCCGTGTCCGAAGGGTCGGCGAAACGGTCGAAATCGACCTTGGCATAGCTCATCTGCACCTGCGGCGTGATCGACAGGTTGCGGCCGATCGACGTCTGCTTGCCGAGTTCGAGGCTGAACGCCTGCCCATCACCCTTGTTGCCGCGCGCGAGCGATCCGAGGATGTTCGATTCAAGGTCGCTGTCGAACCAGCTGAGCTTGACCTGTCCGTCGGCATAGAAGCCCTGCGGCCCGTACCAGGTCATCGTCGCGCCGACGCCATAGCCCTGCGTGTCGATAGTGCCGTTACCGAAGATCGACGTGACCGCGCTGTCCGCCTTGCCATAGTGCGCGGTCAGCCCGCCGACGAGTGCAGCGCCGTCACCACGCTCTGCCAGCACGGCGTCGAGGCCGAGCTGTGCCTGCCACTGATCGGCGTTGCGGTCGGCACCGCTCGTCGAAACGAGCGCGTCCGGACGTTGCCGTTCGGATTCGAACCGGCCCCACAGGCCCGCACCGGCGATCGGCGACGCGGCCCATGACCGGTTGCCGACGCGCTGTTGCAGGGTCGGAAGACGGTTGAGCGACTGCAAGGCGCCGACATAGGCCTCATAGACCGGAACGCCCGGCTGATAGAGCGGAGCTTCCGGATTCTCGCCGTCCAGAAGCGCGGAACGAAGGTACCAGTCGCCATCCTGCGGCGTCGACACGCCATTCTTGTAGAGGCGATAGCCATAGGCGCCCACGACCACCGCCTGTTCGCCTTCGAACAGATAGTCGCCCTCGAGGGTAAAGGTGCCGTTCGAGACGCCCGCGACGTCGACGATCTTGATCCCCTCGACCGTCTGGTCGCCGAAGCCGCCGCGATTGATGACCGTGACGCGGGTGCTGCCCGAGGTGGCGCCGTTCACGATCAGGCGATCGGCCGCCGAGGCATCGCCGCCGAGTGCGGCCTCGATCTCGAGCATGCCGCCGTTGCCGACATAGTCGCCCGCCACGGTCAGCGAGCCGATGCCGCTGCCCGGCGCGACGACGCCCGCATTGGCGAGGCTGCCGACGCGGCCCGCGCCTTCGACGCGGCCCGCCGCGCCGACGGTGACCGCCCCGCCAAGGCTTCCCTGCACAGCCAGCGTGCCTCCGGCGACCGTCGTGCTGCCGCCGAAGCCGCCGTTGTCGGCGGTGACGAGCAAGGTACCCGCGCCATTCTTGGTCAGGACGCCCGTGCCCGAGAGGAGGCCGTCGTATGAGAAGACCGTGTCGGCCGCGGTGGCGATCGTTCCGCCACCGGCAACGATGAAGCCCCGCGCGCTGGTCACGTTGGCACTCGTTTCGAGCGTGCCGCCATCGAGCGTCACGTCGCCGCTCGCCGAGCCGAGATTGGTGTCGTCCGAAATGCGGAGCGTGCCGCCGACGATCTGCGTGCCGCCGGTGTAGCTGTTCGTGCCGCCGAGGACGAGCGTCCCCGCGTCGGTCTTGACCAGCTGCGCCGTACCGGTGAGCGCCGAAGCGATCGTCGCGGTGAAGTCAGCACCCGCCGTGCTGCCGTCGCCGACGCGGGTTGTCGCCTGCGCCCCGTCGAGCGCGACGGCGTCGCCGGTGATGACGTAACCGTTCGTCGCGAACTGCATGCCCGTGACCGACACGGCGCCCGGGCCGTTATCGACCGTGACCGTACCCGCCGTACCACCGAAGATCGCGAAGGCGCCGTCGGCATAGGGGGCGCCGAGATTACCCGTCGCGTCGGTCCAGTTGTTGTTGCCAGCGCTGCTCTGCCACACGCCGTCGCCGCCGTTGATCACGCCATCGACCTTCGGTCCGGCCGCGCCGTCCCAGAAATTCAGCGTGAGGCCACCCGAATTGACGAGATTGACCTGCCCCGCGACCGAGGTCTGGATGGCGGGGTTGGCGCCCGTCGGCATGGTGCCGAAGGTCACGCCGTTGTCGGTCAGCGTGCCGCCATAGTTGAACATGCGATAGATGCCGACGTCGAACGCGCCGCCCGCCGGTACGCCGACGTTGAGTACGCCGTCGAGGACGAGATTGCCGCCGACGTTAACGAGATCGTTGAGCGCGCCGCCTGCAACCCCGGCCTGCCCGAATTCGAAATCGAGCTGCGTCCCCGCCGCAAGCGACAGATTGCCGCCGACGGTCAGCGTGCCCGTTCCGCCCGCGCCCGGCGCAAGCCTTGCCCCGCTGGCGAGGTCGACATTGCCGCCGATCGTCCCCGTACCGCCCAGCGTCGCGCCCGCAGCGACACTGGTTACACCCGTCGCCGCCGAATAGTCGCCGTTGACGAACAGCGTACCTGCTTCGACCGTCGTGGTGCCTGCGAAAGACCCGATGCCGCCCAGCGCCAACGTGCCCGCGCCCGATTTGACCAGACCACCCGCGCCGCCGACCGGACCGGTAAGCGTCAGGGTCGTGCCGGCATCGCTGCGGAACACGCCATCGCCGATCAGTGTGATGGTGCGGCCCGAAACGATATCGGCCGTGGTGTGAAGCGCTCCGCCGCCGATCGACAGCCCGCCGTTCGCGTCGCCCAGATTGGCGTCGCTGCCGATCCGGATCGTACCGCCGTTGATCCGTGTCCCGCCGCTGTAACTGTTGGCGCCCGCCAGAACGAGCGTGCCTGCGTCGGTCTTGAGCAGTTCCGCCGCGCCGGCGATCCCGGCGTCGATGGTTGCGGTGTAGCCCGTGCCCGCGACGCTGCTGTCGCCGACCTGGACGATCGCCTGCGCGCCGGTCAGCGTCAGCCCGTCGCCGGCAATCACATAACCGTCGCTCGCGAACTGCATGCCCGAGGCAAGGACGTCGCCACCGCTGTTGTCGATCGTGACCGTGCCCGGCGCGGCCGCGAACACCGCAAAGCCGTCCTGCGCGTAATCGGCATTGATCGAGCCGTTCGCGTCGGTCCAGTTGTTGAGGGCGCCCGCGACACGCCACACGCCGTCTCCACCGTTGAGCACACCGTCATGTTTCGGCCCGGCCGCGCCGTCCCAGAAGCTGAGCGCCAGCCCCTGCGAATTGACGAGGTTCACCTGACCCGCGATTCCGGTCTGGACCGAAACGCCGCCGGTGCCGCCGGGGATCGTCCCCAGCGTCAATCCGTTGTCGATCAGCGCGCCGCCATAGTTGAACACGCGATAGATGCCGGGGCCGAAGCTGCCCCCCGCCGGGATCGTCACATCGATGGTCCCGTCGAGCGTCAGGTCGCCGCCGATATTGACCAGATCGTTGAGCGCGCCGCCCGCGACATCGGCCTGCCCGAACTCGTAATTCAGGATCGAACCGCCGGCGAGCGACAGATTGCCATTGATCGTCAGCGTACCGACACTTGCGCCCGGCGCAAGGATCGCGCCGTCGAGCATCGCGACATCGCCGCCGATGATGCCGATGCCGCCCAGCGTCGCGCCCGATGCAACGGTCATCTGCCCGGTCGCCGCCGACTGGTCGCCGTTGACGAGCAAGGTTCCCGCGTTGACGAGCGTGGCGCCCGCATAGCTGTTGGCACCCGCAAGCGTCAGCGTGCCGAGGCCGTCCTTCGTCAGCCCGCCCGCGCCGGTGAAGCGCGGAGCGATGCCGATGTCATGGCCGTCGGTGTCGACGATACCGCCGTTCGTGCCAAGCGTGATATCGCGCGTGCCGAAGCCGGTGAAGAAGCTGTCGTTATCGTCTGTCGCGCGCAGTACGCCGCCGTCGAGCGAGAAGTTGACGGTACCGAGACCGCCGCCGATCTGGCTGGTTTCAACAACTCCGCGATTGCCCGCCGTACCCGCAACGGTGATGGTTCCGCTGGAACCCGCCGCGATGCCGAGCGCGAAGCCGCCCTCGGCGCGGACGAGCCCGCCGTTTTCGATCAGGAGCGAACCGGCGCCGTCGTTGCCGACGGTCATCGAGAAATCGGTGACCAGCCAGCTCGAGCCCGCTCCGGTCACGACGACGCTGCCGGTATCGTTTGCGCCGATATAGCCTTGGTTGCTCGAGACGCTCGCGCCGTTTTCGATGCGCAGGGTACCGCTGCCGAAGCTGCCGATATTGAGTTGCTGCGTGTTGACCCAGGACGTGCCCGCACCGGAGACGACCGCATCGCCATGCGCCGAAGCGCCGACGACCCCGTCGTTGCTGGTGACCGCGGCGCCATTTTCGATGCGCAGCGTGCCGGCGCCAAACAGGCCGACATTGATCCGTCCACTGTTTTCCCAGAGCGAATCCGCGCCGCTGACGAGCACCTGACCGACGCCGTCGGTATTGGCGCCGATCTGCCCCCCGACGCTGACGACCTTGCCACCGTCGGTGATATTCAACGTCCCGCTGCCGTCATAACCGACAAACAGATCGGCATTGTTCGTCCAGGTCGACGCGACGCCGTTGGTGCCGACGCCCGAGACGTTGACGATGCCCTGCGCACCGGCATTGGAGCCGATCCAGCCAGACTGGTTGCCGACCTGACCGCCGGCGGTGATGTTCAGCGTGCCGTTGCCGAACTCGCCGATGACGATGTCGCTGGCGCCGGTCCAGGTCGAGGCGTTGCCGGTCGCGCCCTGTCCGGAAACGGTGACCGTGCCCTGCCCGCCCGTATCGTCCCCGATATAGGCGATGTCCGCCACGGTCACGAGGCCGCCATCGAGGATGTTCAGCGTGCCGGTACCGCGGCGGCCGACGCGGAGGATGCCGGTATTGGTCCACGTCGAGGCATTGCCGCTGCCGTCGGTGCCCGTAACGGTCAGCATACCCTGCTCGCCGCTCTCGCGGCCGATCACGCCTTCGGCATCGACGAGCGTGCCGCCGCTCGCAAGCCGCAGTTCGCCGCCGCGAACGTTGGTTTCGCCGGCAACACTGTTCGCGCCGGTCAGCACCAGCGTGCCGAGGTCGGACTTGATGAGGTCGGCGTTGCCGATGAGGTTCGACGCGATCGTCGCGGTATAGCCCGCACCGCCGATCGTACCGTCGCCGACGCGAATGACCGATTCCGGTGCAACGAGCGCGATGTCGTCGCCCGCGATGACATAGCCGTCGCTCGCGAACTGCATGCCCGATGCCGTGACGGCACCGAGCGTGTCATCGACGCTCACCGTCCCCCCGGCGCCCGAGAAGACCGCAAAGGCGTCGTCGGTGAAGGGCGCGTTCGCCGAACCGTCGAATTCGGTCCAGTTGTCGTTGCCGCCGCTCGCCTGCCACAGGCCGTCGCCGCCGGTGATCACGCCGTCGTTCTTGCCGCCGTTCACGCCGTCCCAGAAGCGCATGGTGAGGCCGGTGGTGTTGACCAGATTGACCTGGTTCGCGACCGAGGTCTGGACGAAATAGCCCGAATCGGCCGTCAGCCCGTTGTCGGTCAGCGTCCCGCCATAGTTGATGACACGATAGACGCCCGGTTCGAATGTGCCTCCGGGGGTCTCCTCGACATTGAGCGTGCCGCCAAGGACGAGGTCGCCGCCCACCTCGATCAGGTCATTATATGCGCCGCCAACGACATTCGCCTCGCCAAAGTCCAGGTTGAGCGTCGCGGCCGGGGCGAGGGACAGGTTGCCTGCGATGGTCAACCGGCCCGGAACTCCGCCGATATTGCCCGGATTGAGGTTGCCGTCGAGAATGGCAACATTGCCGCCGATCGTCCCCGTGCCGCCAAGTGTGCCGCCCGTCACGACACTGAGGCCGCTCGCCGCGCCGCCGAGGATGCCGTCGACGAGCAAACGGCCGCCCGCGACCGACGTTGTGCCTGTGAAGGCCGAGCTGTCGCCGGTCAGGCGCGTCGTGCCTGCCGCATGGTTGATCGTGCCGGTGCCCGAAATCGCATTGGCGAAGAGGTGGTCGGTGCCGGTGTGATTGAAGTTCAGCTCGCCCGTGCCGGGGCCGAAAATGATGTCCCCGTCGATGAAGCCCGCGGCCGCAGCAGCGCCGCCCTCGATGCCGCCGATATTGACCGAGCCGGTGGAACCCGCCTGCGCGGCGATCTGGAGACCGGAGCCCGTAGTCGCCCGGCCGCCGTCGGTGACGGTCAGCACCGCGGTGCCCGTACCGCTACCGATAACGAGGTCACCGGTCGTAGCAAAGCTGGACCCTGCGCCCGATACCGAAAGGTTCGCCGCCTGCGGCGCCGCACCGAAGGTCGCCGACGCAAAGCTCGCCGCGCCGCCCTGATCGACGGTGAAATTGCCCGCCGTCATCAGCAGCGAACCTGCGCTCGTCCAGTTGGAGCCGGTTCCGGCGATCGCGACGGCGATGGGGTTGGTGTTGCTGGTCGCCATGCCGATCTGGCTCGCGCCGCCGGTGCGCAGCACCCCGCCCGCATCGACCGTCAGAGCAAACGGAGCATTGAAGGTCGCGCTTCCCAGGATTCCGCCCGATACATCGGCCAGCGAGTTCGCCCCAGTAATGTTGAGCTGAGTCGAGGCGGTAAGGGCGCGCAGGTCGAAATCGCCCGCCCTGACCCGGAGCGTGCCGCCGTCCGTGACGTTCACGATAACCGAACCCGCGAAAGCGATATTATTCCCGCCAACGGACGCCGTGCTGAAGACCGAATTCGCGCCGTCGATGCTGAGCGTCGAGCGGCCCATGATCGTGCCGCCGCCGGAAAAGACGTTGGCCCCGCCGGCGATGCGAAGCTCGCCGCCCGTTCCGTTGATAGTCGTGCTGCCGTCAAAATTGCTGTTGCCGGTCAGCGTGGTCACCCCTGTGCCGGTTACGGAAAGCCTGCCGGTTCCGGTGATCGATCCGCCGTAGGTGTAAGCATTCGAACGGAAAATGACGAACCGGCCGTTGTTGACTACGTCACCGACGATCGAACCGGTGGTGCCGCTGTTGCTGCCGACCTGCAGCGTGCCGCCAAGGATCGTCGTGCCGCCCGTATAACTGTTGTCGGCGGCAAGCGCGAGCGAACCGTCGCCGAGCTTGGTCAATCCGCCACTCCCCGTCATTGCGTTGAGCACACCGTTCGAGGTCGCGGCGTTGGCGATGTCGATCGCGCCGCCGTTCGCGCCCAGAATATAGCTGTGCTGATTGACCGAGTTGGCGCCTGTCATCCGCAGGGTGCCGCCGTCGAGCGTGATCACGCCGGAGGCTGCGCCCAGGAAGCTGTCATCCGCCACCGAAATCACGCCGCCCTCGATCCGCGTGCCACCGGTGTAGCTGTTCACGCCCGTCAGCACGAGCGTGCCGCCGTCGGTCTTCACCAGTTGCGACGCACCGGTGAGGTTGGCGCTGATCGCCGTGGTGAAGCCCGCGCCCGCCGCGGTGCCGTCGCCGACGCGGACGATCGATTCGGGTCCGACCAGCGTCAGCGGCGCACCGTCGATCAGATAGCCGTCCGCCGCGAACTGCATTCCCGCCGTTGTGACCGCTCCGCCCCCGTTGTCGACCGTGACGGTGCCGGGTGCGCCCGCGAAGATGGCAAAAGTGCCGTCGGCAAAGGCGGCGTTGATCGCGCCATCGGCCCCCGTCCAATTGTTGTCGGCGCCACCGAGATGCCAGGTGCCACTGCCGCCGTTCACGACATTGTCGAACTTGGGTCCGGCTCCGCCGTCCCAGAAGCTGAGCGCAAGACCTTCGCTGTTGATGAGGTTGACCTGCCCCGCGACCGAAATCTGCACGGTAACATTGCTGCCCGCAGGCATCGATCCGAGCGCAAGGCCGTTGTCGATGAGAGTCCCGCCATAGTTGAACACGCGGTAGATACCGCCGCCGAAATAGCCGCCGCTCGACCCGGTGACGTTGATCGTCCCGTCGAGCGTCAGATTGCCGCCGACATTGACCAGATCGTTGAGCGCGCCGCCAGCGACGCCCGCCTCGCCGAATTCGAAATTCAGCACCGAACCGCCCGCGAGCGACAGATCACCGTTGATATTGAGCGTGCCGGGGCTGTTGCCGGGCGCAAGGATGCCACCGTTCAGGACATTGACGTTGCCGCCGATCGTGCCGCTGCCCGCCAGCGTCGCGCCGGACGCCACGGTCACAAGGCCCGTCGCCGCCGACTGATCGCCGTTGATGCGCAGCGTGCCGGCGTTCACACTGGTTGCGCCGGCATAGCTGTTGTTGCCGCTGAGCGTCAGAATGCCCGCGCCCGACTTGGTGAGACTGCCCGCTCCCGAAATCACCCCGCCCAGCGCAAAGTTCGTCCCCGCGTCGGTCAGGATCGTGCCCGCGCCGGTCAGGCTGCTGCTGCGCCCGCTTGCAAAGGATGCGGTGGTGCGCAGCGTACCGTTCGAGAAGGTGAGACCGCCCGCTGCGGCGCCGAGATTGACGTCGGCCGAAACCTGCAACGTGCCGCCGAGGATCGACGTCCCGCCAGCGTAGCTGTTGATACCCGAAAGGACAGTCGTACCGCCTCCCGTCTGATGCACGGAACCGCTGCCCGAGATCGCCCCGGCAAAATTGAGGAGGTCGGAGCGATTGAAGACCAGCAGGCCATTGTCGACGACATCGCCGACGATGCTGCCCGCCGTACCGCCATTGCCCAGCTGGAGCGTGCCCGCGTCGATCGTCGTGCCGCCTGTATAGAGATTTGTGCCGGTGAGGACGGTCGTCCCCGTTCCCGCCTGTCGCACCGATCCCGTGCCGACGATCTGCCCGCCATAAGACAACAGGTCGCTGCGGTTGAAACCGAGCGTGCCGAAATTGTTGACGGTCGCGCTGGCGATCGATCCCGTCGTGCCTCCACCGCCGACGAACAGCGTGCCGCCGTTGATATTCGTCGAACCGGTATAGCTGTGGTTGCCGGTCAGCACCCAGGTACCGCTGTCGTTCTTGGCGAGCGTGGTGACGCCCGTCCCGGCATTACCGATCGAACCCGCGAGCGTATTGTTACCTGCATTGGTGCCGCCGAGGGCGATGGTGCGCGCCTGATTGCTGCCCGCCAGCGTCACCGGCCCGGTATCGGTAAAGACGATCGCGCCCGTCCCCGATGATTCGATGAAGGTGACGCCCTGCGACAGGGTGAAGAGGCGGTTGGTCGTATCGCCGCTGCCGGTGTAACGCAGCGTCGAGCCGTTGCCGATTACGAGATTTGACGCGGCCGCCGACGAGGCGCCGATGCTGCTCGCGAACCCGCCGTCGGAGAGTTTGTCGACGCCGAGCACGCCGCCGCTGATTGTGGTGATGCCGGTGTAGGTGCTGTCCGGATTGGTCAGGATCCACGTGCCCGCATCGGTCTTGGTCAGGCGTGTCAGGCCCGCGCCATTGTTGTTGATCTGTGCGCCGAGGATGTTGTTGCCGGTGTTCGTGCCGCCGAGCGTCAGCGTCTGCGCCGTGTTAGCACTGGCGAAGGTCAGCGGACCTGCATGGGTGAAGGCGATCGCGCCGGTGCCCGATGCCTCGAGCTTGCTGGTCGTCGACGCGCCCAGCGTGAATTGCCGGTTCGTGGAGTCGCCGGCGCCGACATATCGCAGCGTGCCTCCGCTCAGCACGAGATTGCTTGCCGCAGAGGACGACGCCCCGATCGAGCTGTTCGCTCCCCCGTCACCGAGGCAGGTGACCGCCAGGATGCCCTGGTTGATGACGGTGATCCCGCCATAGCTGCTCGCACACCCCGACAGCTCCTGATAGCTGCCGCCATTCTTGACCAGGCCGCCGCTTCCCGAGATCGTACCGCCATAGACGGCAGCAGCGCTGCCGCCCGAGTTGATGGTCAGCGTAGCTCCGCCAAGAGCGATGTTGCCACCCAGTGCGCCCCCGCCAATCAGGTAGAGCGCGCTGTTGTTGTATCCGTTGAGATCGAGCAGCACGCCGGCAGTATTATCCAGCGAAAGCGGGCCAGAGCCCAAGGCGGTGGCAGATCCGGCGCGAACCGTGCCATTGATTATACGCAGAGAGCCTGTCGAACTGTTCGTTCCCGACAAGAGCAACGTGCCGGCTCCGGTCTTGGCCAGTTGCCCGCCGCCCGTGACGTTCCCCGAGAATTCGAGCACAGTGCCGGGATCGACGACGTTGATCGCGCCATTGCCGGTCAAGGCAAAGCCACGATCGGTCGAGGCGCTGGCGCCTGTATAGGCCAGCGTGCCGCCCGCCAGGACGAGGTTCGATGCCGCCGACGACGACGCGCCGATGGCGCTCGCCTGTCCGCCATTGGCGATGCAATCGATCGCAAGCCCGCTGCTGATCGTCGTGACGCCGGTATAGTCGTTGTTGCAGCCGCTGATCGTCTGCGTATAGCTGCCGCCACCACGCGTGAAGCCGCCGGTGCCGGTGATCCGCCCGGTAAAGACGCCGGGACCGCCGGCCGTCATCAGCGTTTGTCCGCCCAGATCGACAAGTCCGCCGCCTATGATCGCGGCGACATAGATGTCATAGCCGCCGAGGTCGAGCGTGGCGCCGGTGTTGACCGTCATATAT
The DNA here is from genome assembly GCF_016463645.1 of Sphingopyxis sp. Lineage (GTDB taxonomy): Bacteria > Pseudomonadota > Alphaproteobacteria > Sphingomonadales > Sphingomonadaceae > Sphingopyxis. The sequence goes on from NZ_JAEMQX010000025.1 coordinate 29,125, forward strand.
CGGCCGCCGAAGCCGAAGGCGCGCGCCGATCCCGCGCGCAGGGTTCCGGCGGTCACGATCGTATCGCCGGTCATGGTGTTGGTTCCGTCGAGAACCAGCGTACCGGCCCCGTCCTTGAGGAAATAGCCCGCCCCGGTTGCAATACCGCTGATCGTCAGCGTCGTGCCCGCCTGTGCCACGTCGATCCGGCCATTGCCACCGGCAAGCGTGAAGCCGCGGTCGGTCACGACGGTGCCGCCCGTGTAACGAAGCTGACCGCCGTTTGTCAGGACAAGGTTTTCCGATGCGTTGCTCGCCGCGCCGATTCCGCTCGCGATGCCGCCGTCGGCAAGCGTGTTCACCGCCAGCGTTCCGCCCGCGACAGTCGTCACCCCGACATAGTCGTTCGCGGCATTGGCGAGCGTCAGCATGCCCGCGCCTGCCTTGGTGAAACCCGCCTCGTCGGGGCTGGTCACCAGTCCCGAAAATTCGACCGTCCGGCCTGTGGCGATCTCGATCGTGCGTTCGGCGCCGCCATCGACGAGCGTCATGCCGCGGTTCGACACCGCATCGACGCCGCCAATATAGGAAAGTGTGCCGCTTTCGAGGACAAGGTTCGCCGCATCGGCGCTCGACGCCCCGATGCTGCTGTTCACCCCGCCATCCGCAATGCTCGCCACTTCCAGCCGGCCACCGCTCAGCGTTGTGCCGCCCGAATAGCTGTTCACGCCGGTCAGGCGGACGGTGCCGCTGCCTGCCTTGGCAAAGCTGGTGGCTCCCCCATTGTCGATAATCGTCGATTCGATGGTGAATGTCCCGGAGCTGTTCTGCTGCACGCCCAGGGTGCTGCTGCCCGAGCCGCCGGTCAGGCTGCCCCCCGTTATCGTCTGGCTGTTGCCTCCAACCGAAGTGGCGACGATAATCGTGCCATCGATTCCCAAAGTAGCCGTCGGGTCGATGGTAACGGTTGTGGTCGGATCAAAGGTCGTGAATTGCAGCCCCGCCAGCTGCACATCACTTGCGACGGTTCCGAAAAAGCTCTCGGTATCGCCATCGCTGTCGGAAATATACTGGCCGTCCGCCCAAAGCGAGGCGTCATCCTGATCGGTATAATCGGCATCGGTGAAGGCGACGATGTTGCCGCCGACGACTTTGGCATAATCCGTGCCGTTGACAGTGGCCCAGCCGCCGAGACTCGTGTTGCTGGTGGTGAAATTGCCCGTGACCGGAAGGGCGAAGTCGACCAGGCCGCCCGAGCGGTTGATCGCGCCGAAATTGATCGTGACACTCCCGGTGCTGCTGGCCTGCGCACCGACCCTGTTATTACCGGCAAGGATGTTGAGGCCATTGAAGGTCTGGATATTGCTCTCGCCTGCGTCGCCAAATACCGTCAACGAACCGCCGGCCATGTTCAGCGTCGATGCGCTGGAAATGATGTTGGCGGCGGGCCCGCCAAGGAAGTCAAGGACAAGAAGACCGCCATTGACCGTTGTTGCACCGGTGTAGCTGTTCGCCCCGCGGAGGGTCAGAAAACCCTTGCCGGCCTTGGTCAAACCGCCCGTACCCGTGATGATCCCGGAAAAAATATCGTCCGTGACGGTATCCACGATGAGATTGGCCGAGCCCAGCGCGACCGTCCCGCCGGTGCCGGTGAGCGAAGGCGCGACGAGATCATGTCCGTCCAGATCCAGCGTGCCGCCGTTGACGATGAATCCCGTCGCGTTGCCGAAGGCGCCGGCGACGCCCGCCCGAAGCGTGCCGCCATTCACCGTCACCGTTCCGCGCTGCACATTCGCGCCGCCGAGCACCCATGTCCCCGCGCTATCGGCGACGATGTTGCCGTTGCCCGACATGGCGCCCGAGAAGAAACTGGTCCCGGCAAAGCTGCCGCCGAAGGTCAGCGCGTCGGGATTGGGATTGGCGGCGTTAAAGACAAGCGCGCCCGACAGATCGAGCGCGCCCGTGCCGTCGTTGCGGATGATATTGGTAGCGCCGTTGATCAACCATTCGCGGTTGCTGGCATCGCCCGCCCCGGTATAGCTCAGCGTCCCGTTGTTGAGTACGATCGTCGTGCCCGCGCCGAGCGAGCTTTCGCTGCCGATATCGGCGAGCTTGCCGAGACGGATTTCGCCCGCGAGCGCTGCCTGTCCGGTGAAGCTGTTCGCGTCGCCGAGTTCGATGATGCGCCCCGCCGACGCGGCGAAACCATAGGCTCCGCCACTGAGCACGCCGAGCAGGTGGATGTCGGCATTCTCGGCATTGAATGTGCCGGAGACCGAAATATCGATATCGCCGGTGAGCTCGAGCGTGCCGGTTCCCTGGTTGCGAATCTGGGCGTTGTTGCCGTTAATATCCCAGTTGCGGTTCGAACTGTCGCCATCGCCGAGGTAGATAACGCTGTCGCTATATTGGCTGGTCTGGTTGAAGACGATCGTGCCGTCCTCGACCGTCACCGGCGCGCCGAGCGAACTGGCCTGCCCCAGATCGCCGATCGAAGTGAAGCGCACCGAACAGACGCCGTTGCAGCCCGAGAAAACCGTCCGCCCTGTATAGGTGCTGGCGTCGTTGCTCATCGTAACACCGCTGGCGGCGACCGAAACCGACCCATTGCCCGTGATCAGCGCCGATCCGGCACCCGAGCCCTCGAGGATCAGATTGCCGCCGTTGCCGATGGTTACGGAGCGGGCGGTGCCGGCACCACCGATCGACAGACGCACATTGGCCCCCGCCGCAGTGAAGATATTGTTGCCCGCCGCGCCAAGAGCGCTGTCGGCGGCGGCATAGAGGCTGCCCGCATCGATATTGATATCGCCCGTAAAACTGTTGACGCCGTTCAAGGTCAGCGCCCCGTTGCCCGCCTTGACCAGGCCGTTCGAACCCGCGAGGGTCGAATTGATCGTGCCGCTCCCAACCGTCGTGATCGTCGAACCGGCGCCGCCGAGCGTGATCGAGCTGCCGTTCAGCACATAGCCCGCCGAACTGAAGGTGATGTTGCCGACCGTCACGGGAACCCCGACTGTTACCGTGCCCGCAGCGCCGCCAAAGATCGCGTTGTCGAGATCGCCATTATTCCACGGTTCGACGAACGGCCCGCTGACACCGTCGCCGTTCGGGCTCCAGTTGAGATTGGAGAGGTTCCACGTCCCCGTTCCGCCCGATCCCACCGCGGTGACATTGGCGTCCCAGTAGCGATCCTCGGCATAGGCCACGGAAGGCATGATCGACACGAGTGCGGCCGCGAGCGAAGCGCTCGACACGAGCAGGCGCGAACGGGTCCGCAGCTTCCGGTCGTTCCGGCGGGACATATTCTTCTCGGTCATCTTGTTTCCTTGAACACAGGCAATTCGCCCGCACGGACGGGCGGGAGAAATTGGCGGATCGATTATCGGGTGGTGGTCGGCAACGATATCGGGCGGCCGGCGGTCGCCTGAATGTAACGGCCGGAAATACCGGAACGAAACGCGCGATCCCTGTTCATCGACGACCCCCTGCTTTGGCGCGGCCCCTCGACTCGGACAACGCCCCTTTCCGATCGCCGCGCGGCCCGGAAGCTCGCGCGATCTGCCCCATGCCATGCCTCCGCCGCCGGAGCGGGTGGTCGCGGAGAGCAAGACCAGATCAATCCGTTCGGAACATCCGAAAGGTGGCGCGCCTAGTCCGCTACGAACTATTGGTTATCAACCGATTACCGAATCGCGAGGAAACACCGTATGTTACGGTGTCGATACGGAAGATTGAGACCGGGTAACGGCATCCAGAAACCCGTTACGACCATGTCACGCGTCACGAGCCCTTGCACCGCCGGCAGTGGTGCCCCTAGACCGTTTGCATGGCTCCGCCCGCTTTCTCTCCCGGCGACGAGCAGGCGATGCGCCAAGCCATCGCCGAACGTCCCGATGCAGCGCAGGCCCATGCGGCACTCGCGTCGTTTCTTTGCGCTGCGGGCCGCGCGGACGAGGCCCTGGCGCATCTCGACCGCGAGCGGCTCCGGCGGCCGTCGAGCCTTTGGCCGCTTTCGATCAAGGCCGGTATTCTTTCGGCCGAACGGCGGACCGCCGAAGCCATCGACGTTCACAGGGCGCTTGTCGCCATGGCTCCGGACAAGCCGCTTCTGTGGTCCAATTTCGCCGGCGACCTTGCCGCAGCCGGCGAGGCTGCCGGGGCGGCGGCCGCCTATCGCAGAGCGGTCGAGATGGCGCCGGGATCCGGTGCGGCCTGGCTCGGCCTTGCCAACCTCCGTCTCGCCCGCCCTGCAGCTGAGGATGTCGCCACGATCGAGCAGGCCGTGGGCGCCGCGGACGATCCCTATCAAAAGATGCAGATGCTGTTCGCTCTCGGCCGCTTTCACGATGAACTCGGTGCCTTCGACAGGTCGTTCACCTGTTTCAGCGAAGCCAATAGCCTGCGCGAAAGGCTTGTCCCCCATGATGCGAGCGGGCTCACCGCATTGGTCGATGCACAGCTTGGGCTGCCCGGGGCCTTTTTCGCGGAACAGCCGGAACCCGATATCGATGAGGCCGGCGCTATTTTCATCGTCGGAATGCCACGCTCGGGCTCCACACTCGTCGAACAGATGCTCGATTGCCATCCCGAAATCGAGGGCGGAGGCGAGTTGTTCGTCCTGCAGGAAATCGCAGCGTCGCTCGGCGCGTTCGAGGCGCCCGCGTCCTTCGCCCGCCGCGTGCAGGCGCTGACACGGGACGAAGCTGCGCAGCTTCGCACGCATTATCGGCACTCAACCGCGCGTTTTCGAAAGACGAAGCGCCGTTATTTCATCGACAAGATGCCGGCAAACTGGCGCTTCGTTACGCTTATCCAACGAATTTTGCCGAACGCACGCATCATCGATGTGCGGCGCGATCCGATGGCCTGCTGTTTTTCAGCCTATACGACCTATTTCAACCGGCATACCGATTTTCCGAACGAACTGGAGCATCTGGGCCAATATTTCGGACATTATGTCCGGACCATGGACATGGCGCGAACGTCGATGCCGAAGCGTGTCTACCGCATGGAATATGAAGAGCTCGTGGCGCATGCGAACCGCGAGATTCGTGCACTGCTGGAATTTTTGCAGCGCCCCTTCTCGGATTTCTGTCTTCGCCCGCAAGAAAACCCCCGGGCCGTCCACACGCCAAGCGCCCAACAGGTTCGCGAACCTGTTCATCGTCTAAAAGACCAGGTGCGGAATTATCTTCCATGGCTCGGGCCGTTAAGGTCCGCGCTCGAGCCCGGACATCCATCAAAATAGGTGATCGAATGCTGACTCAGAGAGCAGTCCCATATCCATCTTGCGGATCCAGCCGGGGCCCTGCGCCATGGGATCTCACAGAATCAGGCTGCCAGAACTTTCCCGAAGACACATAGTCCTTGGCCATTCCTCCTCTTCCGCAAGATATTGCGCACGGGAATTATCTCGTGCTTGTCCAAAGAGGGAGCGCCATGCTCAACCCCGGGACCGACCGGCCAAGCCATCGAAATAATGGCAGGGGCAGCAGGACTCGAACCCGCGACCCTCGGTTTTGGAGACCGATGCTCTACCAACTGAGCTATACCCCTAGGCCGGAGTGGGCCCCTAGCCCGATTGTGGAGCGGGAGCAAGGGGGATGACGGGTTGCGTCGCCCCACGGCGCTGATATGCGCAATCCGGCATGAGCGACGCGCCTTCCTCCGCAGCCCCGCAAAATTATCTCGGCGGAATCGCGCTACGGCTGCTCGCCATGGCGAGCCTCTCCCTGATGTTCGTCGTCGTCAAATATGTCGACCGCGCGGGCATCCATATCGTCGAGAGCCTGTTCTGGCGGCAGGTACTCGTCCTCCCCTTCCTCCTCCTGTGGGTTCGGGCGACGAGCGGGATGTCGTCGCTCAAAACCGCGCGCATCGGCGCGCATGCGCGGCGGATGATGATGGGGCTGACGGGCATGGCGTGCAATTTCGGCGCGATGATCCTGCTGCCGATGGCCGAGGCGACGACGATCAGCCTGTCGGTGCCGGTCTTCGCGGTAATCTTTGCCGCATTGCTGCTCGGCGAGGCGACAGGGTGGCAGCGTTGGAGCGCGGTGATCGTCGGGTTCATCGGCGTACTCATCGTGCTCGATCCGGTTTCGGGCTTCGCAGGCGGATTTGGCGGCACGCACGGTATCGGGACGCTCGTCGCGCTGACGGGAGCGATCATGACCGCGCTGATCACGATTGCGGTGCGCGACCTCGGCCGTACCGAAAATGCCGCAACCATCGTCTTCTGGTTCAGCCTGCTCTCGATGATCCCTCTGGGGATCGCCCTGCCCTTCGTCTTCACGCCGCACAGCGGCGATGAATGGTTGCTGCTGATCGGGCTGGGTTTCCTCGGCGCGATCGTGCAGATGTCGCTCACCGGCGCGTTGCGCCTCGCTCCCGTCTCTGTCGTGATCCCGATGGACTATTCGAGCCTGCTCTGGGCGATCGCGGCAGGCTGGTGGTTTTTCGGCACGCTGCCCGCCGACACGACCTGGGTCGGTGCACCGCTGATCGTCGCGTCGGGCCTGTTCATCGCCTGGCGCGAGCATCGCCGCCATATCGACCGGCCGAAGGAGGTTGCCGCATGACGCGCCCTGTTCTCTACCATTGTCCCGATGCCCGCTCGCTGCGCTGTCTGTGGGCAGTCGAGGAGACGGGAATGGACGTCGATTTGCGGATGCTGAAATTCCCGCCGCGCGCATTCGAGCCCGGCTATCGCGCGGTGAACCCGTTGATGACCATTCCCGGCTGGGTCGAGGATGGCCGGTTGATGACCGAGTCCGCCGCGATCTGCGAACGTATCGCCGAGGGGACTTCGCTCGAAGTCCGCCGCGACGAAAGTGATTATTGGGCGTGGCGCAACTGGCTGCATCGCAGCGATGCGACGCTGACCTTCCCGCTGGCAATCATGATCCGCTACACGCGCGTCGAGCCCGAGGAACGGCGGCTCGCGCAGGCGGTCGAAGACTACAGGGCCTTCTTCGGCGGGCGGGCAAAAAGCATCGAGGCGGCGCTGGGCGACGGGCGCGAGTGGCTCGTCGCGGAGCGCTTCACCATCGCCGATATCGTGATCGGCTATGCCGCCTTCCTCGCGACGACGCTTGGTGCCGACGACGTGCTGGGCGAGGCGACGAAGGGGTGGCGCGATCGCTGTATGGCGCGCGAAGGCTTTCAGCGCGCCCGCCAACGCCAGAAGGCGGCCGCATAACGGAAAAGGGCTCCACCATTTGGTGAAGCCCTCCGTGCCCCCCGTGCATGGCAACGCCAACGAGGAAAACGCATCGGCCTTTCGGGGTGTAGGTCGCGTGAAAGGCCGTATGTGGGGCCAATTTATGGCACGGCGGACAGGTTGGCTTTCACATTTTCACCGGCGATTTCGCCCGATCTAAAACCACATATCGCGAACGCAGCGACCATCGGGCGGAAGGTCCTCGAAGGTGTCGGCGCCGTCGAAATGATCGATCGGCAAATTCGCCACGGCCCCGGCCGGCGCGAGGCGGATATTGATCGCCATTCGGCGGCGGCCGTCCGCTTCGATCCGGAGTCCGCGCCAACCGAGCACACAGCCGCACGCGGGGCAGAAATGGATTTCGAGCGCCGGATCCGCCTTGCCGCGACGCGTGAACGTCCGCGTCGCACCATCGAGGCAAATCCTCTCGTTTTCATAATCATAGGCCCATAGCGTACCGTAACGTGCGCACATGCTGCAATTGCACGCGGTAATCGACCCGGGATCGCCGGCGAACGTCCAGCCGGTTTCGCCGCACAGGCAGCGCCCCGCGAGCGATGGCTCTGACGCGCCGTTCAATTCACCATCCGCTCATAGCCTTCCCAATAGGGCGCGCGCAGGTCCTTGCGCAGGATCTTGCCGCTGGCGTTGCGGGGCAGCGCGTCGATCACGTCGATGCTGCGCGGACATTTGAACGGCGCGATGCGCTCGCGCGCCCAGGCGATGATGTCGGCTTCCTCGGCCGTGGTGCCGGGCTTGGCGACGACGACCGCCTTCACTGTCTCGCCCCATTTGGCATCCGGAATGCCGATCACCGCGACTTCCTGAACCGCCGGGTGGCCGAAGATCGCGCTTTCGACCTCAGCCGGATAGACATTCTCGCCGCCGGTGATGATCATGTCCTTCATCCGGTCGTGGATGAAAAGATAGCCGTCGGCGTCGAGGTAGCCGGCGTCGCCGGTGCGGATCCAGCCGTCGTCGGTCATCGTGTTCGCCGTCGCGTCGGGCAGGTTCCAATAGCCGAGCATATTGTTCGACGAGCGCGTAACGACCTCGCCCACCTCGCCGGTCCGGACCGGCTGGCCGTCGGGTCCGAGGATGACGATTTCGACCCCGGGGAGCGCCTTGCCCGCCGAGCGCATCCGCGCATTGCCCGCGGGGTCGTGATCCTCGGGTGGCAGCATCGAAATGGTGCCCGTCGTTTCGGTCATGCCATAGGCCTGGATGAACTGGGCGCCGAACACCTTGATGCACTGGCGCAGCAGTTCGAGCGGGATCGGGGCAGCGCCATAGAGGATATATTTGAGGCGGCTGTAATCGACGCTGGCGCAGCGCGGGTGCATCAGCAGCATCTGGAGCGCCGCCGGGACCATGAAGAAGCGCGTTACGCCATGCTGCTCGACCGCGTCGAACACGCCGTCGGGGTTGAATTCGGCAAGGACGACGCCGGGCAGGCCCGCCGCGAGCGCCATGATGCCGAGCCCGGTGCCGCCGATATGCGCGCAGGGCATCGCGACCAGCACGGCCTCGTCATCCTCCCATTTGGTATAGGGCAGGTCGAGGCTGCTCGAATGTTTGCGTAGCGCGAAGAGGTTGCGGTTCGACAGCACCGCCCCCTTGGGGTTACCCGTCGTGCCCGAAGTATAGAGCTGGAGCACCGCATCGCTCGTGCCCGACGGTTCGAAGGGCACGTGCTCGGCCCCATCGATCATCGCCCACGCCTCGGCAGCGCCGAGGATCGCGGGGTCGTTCTGCAGCTTTCCCGCGAGCTGTTCGGCGAGCGTGTCGAATCCCGGCCCCGCGAAGACCATCTTCGCCTGTGTATCATTGACGATGAAAGCCCATTCGGTCGGTGACAGGCGCCAGCCGATCGGCGCCATCACGATGCCCGCGCGCGCGGCGCCATAGAAGAGGGTGAAATAGAGATCGCTGTTCTTGCCGATCCACGCGATGCGGTCGCCCTTTTCCAGCCCCGCCGCGAGCAACGCCGACGCGGCGCGCGCGGTGCGATCGTCTAGTTCGGCGTAGGTGTAGACGCGATCCTCTTCGCGCATGGCCACGCGGTGCGGACGCTCGCCCGCCCAATGGGTCAGGAATTCGTCGAACGTAAACAGCTCCGAAACGTCGCGGCCCATCGCCTCACTCTCCTCGAATCGCGTCTTTTGCGCGGCATCGCGAAAGGCTAGCGGCTCTACCCGCGAGGTAAAGCGCCGATCGCCCATCCTGTCAGGGACGTCAGGTGCGGCGGAAGAGCAGCATCAGATTGTTGGCGGGCATCGCGCGGCGCTCGTCAAAGGCGAGGCCGGCGGTCGCGGCGGCCGCCTTGACGACGCCGGTATCGCGCAAGCCCCAAGCCGGGTCGCGGGAGCGCAAGCTCGCGTCGAAAGCGAGATTGCTCTCGGCGGTCGAGACGTCAGGTTCGGTATAAGGGCCATAGAGGATCAGCGGCGCGCCGGGCGCAAGCAACCGTGCGGCGCCGGCGATCAGGCCGAGCGTCGCCGCCCATGGGCTGATATGCACCATGTTGATGCAGAGGATCGCGTTGGCCTGGTCGACCGGCCACGAACCCGCAGCCGCGTCGAGCGCGATCGGTGGCGCGACGTTCGCCAGCCCGGCCTCGGCACGATACGCGGCGATCGAGGTCAGCCCGGAGGGATCGGGGTCGCTCGGTTGCCAGTCGAGCTGCGGAAAGACGGCGGCGAAGTGAACGGCGTGCTCGCCCGATCCGCTTGCGACCTCCAGAACGGTTCCGCTGGCCGGTAACCAGTCGGCCAGAACCGCCGCGATGGCATCGCGGTTGCGTAGCGTCGCGGGGGCGTGGCGCTTGTCGGCCGCGGCGCCGTCGCCCGGCATCCAGGGCTGCGCGGTCACTTTTTCGCCTGCGCCCGCGCACGGCGCTCGCGCACGATCAGCCAGCCGAACAGACCGACCGGTCCGGCCATCAGGGTCAGGAACAGGAAAGGGAATTGCACGGCGCGGCTGAACCCCTTCTGGTCCGCGTCGCGTGCGATCCACATGCCGGTGAACAGGTCGAACGCCAGATAATGGATCCACCCGAGGGTCGCCCCGCCGGGGCTGTCGAACAGCTTCATCACGCCCTTCAGCGTCGTGAAATCGGCGCCGCCCGATCCGCCCAAGTCGATACCGCCGGTCAGGAAACCGACGATCAGGACCGTGTAGGCGAGGCAAAGCAGAAAGACGCCAGCATAGAGGATCGCCGCAAGAATCTTCGGGCTGCGCGGCAGAAAGGCCAGCGCAATCCAGCCCGCGAAGGCCCAGTAATTGGCCAACAGAAAGATATTATCCCAGCTCATCGCGCGTCCCCGCCTTATCAAATCAGTCCGCCGAGCCCGAGGACCACGACGCCCGCCAGCAAGGCAATGGCGCCGGTAACCGTGATCAGCAAGGTCATTCGCGCCGCGGAAGCGCGCCGCGACACGAGGAAAGCCGTCGCAAGGCCGAGGCCGATGGCGAACAGCGGCGCATAGACGAAGACCCAGTCATAACCGAACTCGTGGCGGACCCTGATCATCTCCCACTGCTCGACGACGAGGCCGTAGGCGGTGATCGCGATGAGCCAGCCGAGGATCGCGACGACCCCGAACAACGCCCCGGCCGCCACGCAACCGACGCCCGAGCGCGGCTCGGGACGGTCGAGGCCGGGGCGGTGTTCGGCCATCAATCCTCCCAGGCGAGAATGGGCTTGCGTGCAGCCGCCGTCTCGTCGAGGCGCGCGCGGGGGGCGAAATGCGGCGCGGTCTTCAGCGCCGGATCGCCGTTCTTCGCCCGCAACGCGATGCTGCGCAGCGCCCCGATGAACTGGTCGAGCACCGCCTTGCTCTCGGTCTCGGTCGGCTCGACGAGCATCGCGCCATGGACGACGAGCGGGAAATAGACCGTCATCGGGTGATAGCCCTCGTCGATCAGCCCCTTCGCGACATCAAGCGTCGAGAAACCCTCGGCGAGACCTTTGTCGCTGAACAGCGCCTCGTGCATGCACGGGCCCGACGCCGCGAACGGCGCGTCGAGCACGCCCTCCAGGCTGCGCAGCACATAGTTGGCGTTGAGCACCGCATCCTCGGCGACCTGTTTGAGACCGTCGGCGCCGTGGCTGAGGATATAGGTCAGCGCGCGGGTGAACATGCCCATCTGGCCGTGGAAGGCGGTCATGCGGCCCAAGGTTGCCGGATGTTCCTCCGCGGCATTTTCTTCCTCGATCAGTTTGTGACTGCCATCGGCGTAACGCGCAACGAAGGGCAGCGGGCCATAGGGCGCCAGCGCCTCCGACAGCACGACCGGGCCCGAGCCAGGCCCGCCGCCGCCGTGCGGGGTCGAGAAGGTCTTGTGAAGGTTGATGTGCATCGCATCGATACCGAGATCGCCGGGGCGCACGCGGCCGACGATCGCGTTGAAATTGGCGCCGTCGCAATAGACGTAGCCGCCCGCCGCGTGGACCGCGTCCGAGATGGCCTTCATCTCCCGCTCGAACAGGCCGCAGGTGTTGGGGTTGGTGATCATCACCCCGGCGACGTCGGGGCCGAGGCGGGCCTTGAGCGCCGCGAGATCGACGCGGCCTTCGGCGGTCGCGGGAATATCCTCGACCGTAAAGCCGGCAAAGGCCGCGGTCGCGGGGTTGGTGCCATGCGCGCTTTCGGGGACGAGGATGACGCGGCGATCCTCGCCGCGCGCGT
>NZ_JAEMQX010000025.1:41029-42006 GCF_016463645.1 Sphingopyxis sp.
CGCTTCGAGCGCCGCCTTGATGCAAAGAATGCCGCAGAGTTCGCCATGCGCGCCGGCCTTGGGTGACATTGCAACGCCATACATACCGGTGAGCTTGATCAGCCACACGGCGAGTTCGTTGATGACGGCGAGCGCGCCCTGCACCGTTTCCTGCGGCTGCAAGGGATGCGTATCGGCGAAGCCCGGCATCCGCGCGACCTTTTCGTTGAGGCGCGGGTTGTGCTTCATGGTGCAGCTGCCGAGCGGGAAGAGACCGAGGTCGATCGCGTAATTCTGCCGCGACAGCCGCGTGTAATGGCGCACCGTTTCGGATTCGCTGAGCCCCGGAAGGCCGATCGGCGCGGTCCGCGCGAGGCCGCCGAGGTCGGTGGCGGGCGCGGCTTCGTCGAAGTCGACACCCATCGTTTCGGTTCCGCCGATTTCGAAGATCAATGGCTCCTCGAGCATCAGCGCGCGGTTGCCGGTGAAGGTGACATTGTCGTCGGCGCCGCCGGCGATGTTCATTTCGGGGCGCCAGCCGGCGCGGTTGAGCGCGGTCATGCCAGCACCTCCTTCAGGGCAGCGGCGAAGGCGGCGATATCCGCCTCGGTCACGGTTTCGGTCACGGCGACGACGATGCCGTTTTCGAGGCCAGCGTTGTCTGGATAAAGGCGGCCGAGCGAGACGCCGCCGAGGATGCCCCTCTCCGCGAGCTTGTGGATCACCGGGCGCGCCGCAGTCGGCAGCAACAGCGTGAATTCGTTGAAGAAGTTGGTGTTCAGCACCGACACGCCCGGAACCTTCGCCAGTTCGGCGGCGGCTGCCTTGGCGCGAGCATGGTTGATCGCGGCGAGCTGGCGAAGCCCCGCTTCGCCGAGCAGCGTCATGTGGATGCTGAAAGCCAGCGCACAAAGACCTGAGTTCGTACAGATATTGCTTGTCGCCTTCTCGCGGCGGATATGCTGCTCGCGCGTCGACAGCGTCAGCACGAAGCCGCG
>NZ_JAEMQX010000224.1:0-1524 GCF_016463645.1 Sphingopyxis sp.
GAGATCCACTCGCCGTGCCAGGGGCGCGGGTGCGGGTAGAAGCGAAGAACGCCTGGAACATCGGTTTCGCCGCTGGCGAGGCGTTCTTCCAGCCAGAGGATGTAGAGCGCGGCGTCGGCGAGATCGCCGGCGAGCAGATCGTCGAGCATCGCGGCCTCGCGCGCGGTCTGTTCGTCGAGCGCGGACCAGTCCAGCGCATCGAGGAAACGGTCGCGTCGATCGGTGTAGCGCGCGATGCGGGCAGCGTCGGCCTGGACGCTGGCGATGGCGAGATGGATATCCACGGGCGGTGCTCCTTCCGGCATGTCGGTGACATGCCGCCCGCTCCCGCTCCCCTTCCCTCGCGCCGCTGGCGCGGGGATCATGCCGCGAGGATTTCGCGGATCGCGTCGCTCCGGCGCGGATAGGCAAGCCGGGGCAGATCGCGCGCGGTGCGCCGGGCGTCGCGCGTCAGCTCGAAGCAATAGGTGAACAGCGGGCTTTGCCGGTGCGGGCGGAGCAGATTGTCGGCACGGAGCCGCGCGAGCCAGTCGGCGGGGTGTTCGTGCGCCTCCGGCCTCGGCGCACCGAGCCGCACCAGCTGGTCGATCGCCCCGGCATGGCCGGATTCGAGGTTGCGGATCTTCGACAGCGTTCTCTCCGAGATCAGCTCGCCGGCGATGCGCAGCACCGTCCGCGGCCTCGTGCGGCCGCGATAGGCGCCCGACAGCGCGGCATAGACGACGCCGCAATGGCCGAAGGCGGGATCGGAGAAGCTGACGACAGCGTCGATCCGGGGCTTGGCGAGGCGCAGGAGGCGGAAGGCGCGCGACGTGAAGAAGCTTTCGCCGTTCGCGGCGACCGAGGGCAGGCAGATGAGCCGTTGCAGTACGCAGCCCCGAGCGGGATCGGCATAGCCGGTGTGCCGGGTGATGACCGCGCCGGTCGCCGGCACGCCGAACACGATGAGACCGACCAACGCGGATCTGCCCGGGTCGCCCGGACCGAACAGCCCGCAGGCGAGCTGGGCGGCGGGATAGCGCGGGAGGTAATGATGGTCGGCGAGGAATGCGCGGGCAGTATCATGGGCGACGACATCGACGGCGTAGCGGCGCGGGTCGATCACGCTGTCGCCGGCAACGAACAAGCTGCGCCGGTCGCGCCAGCGCTGGGAGCGGTCGGTGAGCATGGTTACCTCCGTCAGGCCGCGTCGGCGTAGATCTCGGCCGCCCAGGTCTCGATCCATCCGGTGGTGATCTCATCGTGATCAAGATCGCCGCTCTCGATCAGGGCGCGGATCTCGGCGCGAGCCTGCGCGATCGCGCGTTCCCAGGGGTCGGCGGTTGGTGGCGGTGGAGTAGACGCCGCGGCCTCGGGCAGGTGTCGCGGTGTTTCGAGCGTTCGCGCGCATTGCGTGCGATACCAGCGTTCCATGAAGTCGGCGCCGAGCGCGTCGGTCTTGGCGATGCGATGCCTGAGCGCGTGCTGTCGCACGCCTACGCCCCATCCCTGGCTGTCTATCGAGGCGATCCAGCGTGCGAACGG
>NZ_JAEMQX010000224.1:1534-2785 GCF_016463645.1 Sphingopyxis sp.
CCGAAGAGGTGCGCCTTGACGCCGATCGGCAGGATGCGGGTCAGCCGCTCGACGACGGCGATCAGCCCTTCGGGACCGTGGATCGGTCGCCGGCACATGCTGCCGATGCCGACGACGGTGCCGGGCAGGATCAGACCGCCGATCGCGTCGAGTGAACGGACGTAGTCGTCGGGCACGCGGCCCTGCAGCACGGGCATCAGCCGGTCGCGGATGGCCAAGTCGTCGGCGCGGGCAAAGCATTCTCGGTTGGTGGCGGTGGTGCGCGCGATGCGGTCGAGCACTTCCTCGCGGTCGTGGGCAACGCCCTCTTCGCAGCAGTAATCGGCCGACGAGATGCGCCGGAACGGCCATGACGCGGCGAGTGCCATGTAATCGGCGATGCTCCAGGGAAGTCCGCGATAGCGGACCATCATGGTGTAACCGGCGGAATCTAGGTCGACACTGGCGAGCGGTGCCGCATTGGCAAGCGTGCCGGTGCGCCATCCCGACCACTCGCGCCAGCCATCGGCCTTGCGCCAGCGCGACAGACAATTGGCCGAGATCAGCACCGGCGCTTGCAGCATGACCGCGCGCTGAAGGATAGGCCCGTTTGCGAGATGCGGCAGGCCGAGGATGATTTGGATCGCCATCGTCTAGCTGCCAGCTAGCGGATAGCTGGCGGTCATCCTGACAGCAGACATCACATATCCTCGTGCAGCATGAGCGTGAGAACGCGGCGCGTGATGCTGGCGTCGGCGGGGTCTTCCGATCCCCATTCCAGCGCCACGTCATAATAATCGATACGGAAGTGTATCGTCTCCCCCGACACTTCGAACTGGCCGCGATCTCGCTCGGGGCAGTCGGCCGGGAAAGTGTAGCGGCGCAGCGCCTGCAGGACATGCGCCTGAGCAACGGCTTCCGAGGCAAGTGTACCGTTCGACAGCGCGCCGAGGCACGCGCGCGTCATGACGATCTTCGCGGTGCGGTCGAACCCCTGGCGGCAACGGTCGTTGAGCCGGGCCACGGCTTCGAGGCGCGTTTCGGTGGCGGTCGAAATCATGTGATGATCCTCCGTTTGGTCGATAGCGATGGTGGCGGGGACTTCAGGCGGCGAGCGCGTCGCTTCGTCCCCGGCCTCGTTCGGGAAAGGCCGCATGGAAGCGGTCGAGCCAGTCGCCCATCGTCGGGCGCTCGCCGGGCGGGATGACCGCCGCGACGTCCTGGAACCGGATGAGGTCGAGTGGCGCATCGCGGATGATGCGGTCGATCTCG
>NZ_JAEMQX010000119.1 GCF_016463645.1 Sphingopyxis sp.
GGCTCGGACAGCAAGAGCACCCTTTACTGCTCCTTCTGCGGCAAGTCGCAGCACGAAGTCCGCAAGCTGATTGCCGGGCCGACCGTGTTCATCTGCGACGAATGCGTCGAGCTGTGCAACGACATCATCCGCGAAGAGATCAAGGGCGGAATCGCCGCGCGCAAGGACGGCGCGGTGCCGACGCCGCTGGAAATCTGCCAGCACCTCGATTCCTATGTGATCGGCCAGAACACCGCCAAGCGCGTGCTGTCGGTCGCGGTCCACAATCATTACAAGCGCCTCGCGAACAGCGGCCGCGGCGACGACGTCGAACTCGCGAAGTCGAACATCCTGCTCGTCGGCCCGACCGGCAGCGGCAAGACCCTGCTCGCGCAGACGCTCGCGCGTTTCCTCGACGTACCCTTCACCATGGCCGACGCGACGACGCTGACCGAGGCCGGCTATGTCGGCGAGGATGTCGAGAACATCATCCTGAAGCTGCTGCAGGCCAGCGACTATAATGTCGAAAAGGCGCAGCGCGGCATCGTCTATATCGACGAGATCGACAAGATCAGCCGCAAGGCCGAAAACCCCTCGATCACCCGCGACGTGTCGGGCGAAGGCGTGCAGCAGGCGCTGCTCAAGCTGATGGAAGGCACGACCGCGAGCGTTCCGCCGCAGGGCGGCCGCAAGCATCCGCAGCAGGAATTCCTGCAGGTCGACACGACGAACATCCTGTTCATCGCGGGCGGCGCGTTCAGCGGCCTCGAAAAGATCATCGGCGACCGCCTGCAGGGCAAGTCGATCGGCTTCGGCGCGCATGTCGCCGGCCCCGACGAACGCCGCTCGGGCGAAGTGCTGAAGCAGATCGAGCCCGAGGATCTTCTGAAGTTCGGCCTGATCCCGGAATTCGTCGGCCGCCTGCCCGTCATCGCGACGCTCGAGGACCTCGACGTCGACGCGCTGGTCAAGATTCTGGGCGAGCCCAAGAATGCGCTGGTCAAACAGTACAAGAAGCTGTTCGACCTGGAGGAGGTCGCGCTGACCTTCACCGACGATGCGCTGGTCGCGGTCGCCAAGAAGGCGATCGAACGCAAGACCGGCGCGCGAGGGCTCCGCTCGATCGTCGAGGCGATCCTGCTCGACACGATGTTCGACCTGCCCGACCTGACGGACGTGGTCGAGATCGTCGTCGACAAGGATGTCGTCGAGGGCCGCAAGGACCCCGTCCGCGTCTATGCCGACAAAACGAAGGAAGCGGCCGGCGACGCCGCCTGACCCGAGTCGCGCGCCGAAGAGTGCGCGACTTTATGTTGCATTGCAGCAACAGTTTCCGGAAAAAGCATGCCCGCGCCTGTTGATAAATCGAGGGGCGTGACGGAAATCGGCAGTTTTTCACCCCCCGTCTGAACGGCGCGCGCTTCGCGTCTTGCACTGTCACAATTGCTGTCACAATCGTGCCACATGCGGGCTTCAGGGGCGCTCGCAGGCCAAGCGCGCCCCGTTCGGGCGCCTGCCAACTGCACGATAGGGGACATCCTGACATGAAACTTCGTTATTCGATCGCGGCGAGCCTGATGGCTATCAGCGTCGCGAGCGTCATTGCCGCGCCGGCCCAGGCGCAGCAGATCACGACCGGCATCCAGGGCCAGGTCAATGACGACAATGGCGCACCGATCGGCGGCGCAACCGTCGTCGTCACCGACACGCGTACGGGCGCCGCGCGCACGCTGACCACCGGTGCCGACGGCCGCTTCAGCACCTCGGGCCTCACCACCGGTGGTCCCTACCAGGTCGCCGTCACCGCCGGCGCCTATGAAGGCCAGACGCTTCAGGACATCTATACCACGCTGCAGGGCAGCACCGACCTCACCTTCTCGCTCACCTCGGGCGGCGGTGAAATCGTCGTGACCGGCAGCCGCGTCCGCGTGACGCAGCTCGAAGTCGGTCCGGGCACCAGCTTCTCGACCGAAGTTCTGGCGAGCGCCCCGTCGTTCAACCGCGACGTTCGCGACATCATCCGCCTCGACCCGCGCGTCAGCCTCGACCGCGACGACGGCGGCTCGGGCCAGGACCGCATCTCGTGCCTCGGCGGCAACGACCGCGGCAACGCCTTCACCGTCGACGGCATCAGCCAGGGCGACATCTATGGCCTCAACGACACCGGCTTCTCGTCGCGCAGCTCGACCCCGATCCCGTTTGACGCGGTTCGCGAAACGCAGGTCCAGTTCGCACCCTTCGACGTCGATTACGGCTCGTTCACCGGCTGCGCGATCAACGTCGTGACCAAGTCGGGCACCAACGACTACAAGTTCGGCGGCTTCTTCGAATATGGCGACAACGGCATGCGCGGCGACAAGGTCAAGGGCCAGCCCGTCGCCCCGATCGAAGCCGAAAAGCGCTGGGGCGCCTGGCTGAGCGGCCCGATCATCAAGGACCGTCTCTTCTTCTTCGGTGCCTATGAGCATCAGGAAGCCGGCCAGTCGCAGGACGACGGCCCGGCCGGTGCCGGTTACGCCAACGAGCTGGCCGGCGTTCCCGTCGAGGCGTTCAACGAAGTCTCCGACATCCTGAGCAGCATCTATGGCATCGAAACCGGCCCGCTGGTCCGCAGCCGCCCGTTCGAAAACGACCGCTATTTCGGTCGCCTCGACTGGCAGGTCAACGACGATCACCGCCTCGAGCTGACCTATCAGCGCCTTGAGGAAGCGACGACCCGTCCGGACGACTTCAGCACCACGGCGAGCAACCCGCGCGTCACCGGTCTCAACACCTTCTATCTGAGCGGCACCAAGTCGGACTATTATTCGGGCCGCCTCTATTCGCAGTGGACCGACAATTTCTCGACCGAACTGCGCTATTCGCGTTCGAAGGTCACCGACCGGCAGGATCCGATCGGCGGCGGCGAAGCGCAGTCGGACAATCCGATTCCGCGCATCATCGTCGGCGTCGACGATGGCGACGGCAACCTCGGCCAGATTCTGGCGGGCCCCGGCTTCTCGCGCGCGGCGAACGATCTGCGGACGACGGTCGACGCCTATCGCGCGGTCGCCAAGCTCGACATGGGCGCACATCAGCTGAAGGTCGGGTTCGAAATGAACCGCGCCGATCTCTTCAACCTGTTCGTCCAGAACGCGACCGGCACGCTCTATTTCCAGAACATCGACGATCTGCGCGCCGGCCTGCTGTCGCCTGGTTCGACGACCAATCCCACCGCATCGCAACTCAACTCGGGCGCGGCGGTCGGTGCCGAAGGCAATTTCTCGGCGACCGGCGACGTCCGCGACGCGGCGGCCGCGTTCAAGCGTTCGACCTACTCGATCTTCGCGCAGGACGACTGGGAAGTCACCGATCGCCTGAAGGCCGTCGTCGGCGTGCGTGCCGATTGGTATTCGGGTGGCCAGCCCAACTATAATGCGGTGTTCCAGCAGCGTTACGGCTTCTCGAACACGACCGGTTTCAGCAACCTGGACCCGATCGTCATGCCGCGCCTCGCGCTGACCTATGACATGGACGATTTCGCCGTGTTCGGCCGGCCGAAGCTGACCGCCGGCGTCGGGATCTTCTCGGGCGGCGACCCGCTCGTGTGGTTCGGCAACGCGTTCCAGAACGACGGCCGCGGTTTCGCGACCGGCACGACCTCGGACGCCCTGTGCGCTCCGATCAAGGACGCCAACGGCCAGATCAGCGTCGTCACCAACGGCCAGTTCACCGGCGTTCCCGGCTGCTTCCAGCAATCGGCGTCGGACAGCGCGGCCCGCGGCCTCGGCGACACGCAGTCGATCAGCCCCGACATCAAGATGCCGTCGGTGCTGCGCGCCAACATCGGCTTCACGTCGGAGCTGAACTTCGCGCCGTCGGGCTTCTTCAGCGGCTGGAACCTGAACCTCGACTATATCTACAGCAAGTATCGCAACCCGTTCACGCTCGTCGACCTGTCGCAGACGGTCGATCCGCGTCTCGGCGTCAACGGCTTCACCGTTGACGGGCGTCCGATCTATCGCTCGATCGATCCCAACGCCGCGAACTGCAACGCCGAGCTGGTCGGACTGAACCCCGGCCCGGTCTTCACCGGCGTCACGGCAGCCTGCTTCAGCACCAGCCGCGACGACGAACTGCAGCTCACCAACAGCGCCGGCTATCGCAGCCACAACGCATCGATCATCCTGTCGAAGACCTTCGACGGCGGGCTGTTCACCGCGAACGGCAATGTCGATTTCAACCTCGGCTATGCCTATACCGACTCGCAGGATCGCCGGAGCATGTACAACTCGACGGCGGGTTCGAACTATGACCTCGTCGCCGCGTTCGATCGTCAGAACCCGGCCGCGGCGCGCGGCTTCTATGAAAGCCGGCACAATATCTCGTCGCGCCTCGCCTTCCGCGAGGAATTCTTCGACGATCTGTCGACGCGCCTCGGGATCACCTTCGTTGCGCGGTCGGGCCGTCCGTACAGCCTGACCTTCACCGGCGGTGGCGAATTCAACGACAGCGCGTCGGGTTTCGAAAACGCGCTCGCCTACATCCCGACCGGTCCGAACGATCCGAACGTCGTCTTCCTCGACACGCTCAATTCGACAGGCGGGGTGGTTCGTACCGCGGCGCAGAATGCCGCCGATCTCGACAGCTATATTTCGGGCCTGAAGTGCGCGAACAAATATCGCGGTCAGACGATTGCGCGGAACACCTGCACCAACGACTGGTATTTCGACGTCGACCTCAGCTTCTCGCAGGAGCTTCCGGGGCCGGGCCGTCTGTTCGGCCGCAACGACAAGATCAAGCTCTATGCGATGATGGACAATTTCCTGAACTTCCTCGACAGCGGCTGGAATGCGCAGAAGCGCCGCAACTTCGCGGGTCTTCAGGATATTGCCACGGCGGGCCGCGCGCAGGTGCGCGTCGGCAACACCACGGTCGCACAGGCCGTGCCGGGCGTCGACAACCAGGGCCGCTACGTGATCTCGGGCTTCAACGGGCTCGACAACATCGCCAGCGACAACCAGATCAACATCAGCTCGTCGGTGTGGCGCCTGAAGATCGGCGTGTCGTACGAATTCTGATCGCAGGTCAGTCAGAAAAAAAGGGGCGCGGGAGGCAACTCCCGCGCCTTTTTCTTTGCCTCATATGAAATGAAAGACGGCGCCGGCCGTGAGCGACCGGCGTCAGCCCGCGGCGATGCGGCGCGCGGTATCCTGGACCAGTGCGATCATGTTGGGCACGCCCTGCGTGCGGTTCGACGAGAGCTGGCGCGTGAGGTCGAAGGGCGCGAGCGCCGCGGCGACATCCATGCCGGCAACCTCGCGCGCGGGCCTGTCCTGGACCGCGGCCAGCACGAGCGCGACGATCCCCTTGGTGATCGCGGCGTTGCTGTCGGCGACGAAATGCAGCCGGCCGTCCGGCTGCGACACCGGATAGACCCAGACGCTCGCCGAGCAGCCGCGCACCAGCGTCGCGTCGGTCTTGAGCGCGTCGGGCATCGGCTCGAGCGACCGGCCGAGATCGATCAGCAGGCGATAACGATCGTCGCCGTCGAGAAAATCATATTCTTCGAAGATATCGTCGAGACTGCGCATGGCCGCGCCCCTCGCACAGATGACGCCCCGTTGGAAGGCCTCGAAACGACATCGGCCCGCTCCGCCGCCGGTCGCCGGACGGAGTGGCGACGGACAGGGGAGCGGGCCGGTACCGGGAGTAGACTGGATTAGAGGTCGACCCCCGCTGCGATCGCTTCGAGCTTGCGCAGCCGTTCCTTGAGGTCGGCGATCTCGATCCGCGACCCGGCGTTCGGGACGCTCTGATCCTGAGGCGCCGCCACATGGCCCGCCGCGAGCTCCTCGCGCTTCAGCTGGATCCAGTCGCGCCAGCCGCGTAGCGCGACAAGGCTGACGATGCTGAGCGCAGCGAGCGCGACGGCGGCGGCGGTGAAGTCGGGGGTGATGAAGGCCATGAGCGTTGCTCCTTTGCCAGCGTTCAGATTTTGCTGCTATCGCGCAGTTTCTCGATTTCCTGGTCGAGCGTGACAGCGCGATTATTGTCGGTGGCGATGCGTTCGAGCACCTGGATGCGATCCTTCAGTGCGCGGATCTCGGCCTGCAGCGCCTTGGTCTCGGCATTGTCGGTGGCGACAAAATAGTCGCCGCCCTTGTGATCGCGGCGGATGCCGTGCTTGGCGCGGACAATGCTGCCGATGGTCACGATGAGGACGATGCCGACGACCATTTCAAACGGGCCCATGGGGAGGTTCCTTTCCGTATATCTTTGTTTTAGTTCAGCGGGGCGTCGCGCAGCTTTTCGATCTCGTCGGCGACATCAATTCCCTTGTCGGTAACGATGCGCTCGAGAACGCGAACGCGCGCCTCCAGCCGTTCGGTCTGCGCCGCATATTGCGCGGCCTTTTCGGCGGTCTCGTTGGTGATCGCCTTGAACTGCCGTTCCTTGAACTTCAGGTGACGCTCGTACGCGGCGTAACCGATGCCGAGCGTGACGGGCAGCCCGACGACGATGAAGAGGATGAAGATGGCTTCCATGTTCGTTCCTTCAGTTCGACGGGCGCCGCAGCGCCTCGATCTCGTGGCTCAGCCGGTGACTCTCGTCGGTGACGATGCGCTCGATCACCGCAAGGCGATCCTTCACCGAGCCGAGCTCGGCGCGCAGCTGGGCATTTTCCTGGCTGATCAGCTTGACGCGCTCCATCGCCTCGTCGCTGGTCCTCGGATAGACCGCCTTGCCCCAGCTGTTCTCGAGCGGATAGCCGTTCTTGACGCGGAGCCAGGTGGTGAAGACCCAGCCGCCGACCCCGGCAAGGCCGACGATCGCGGCAACGGGGGCGATGGTGTTCAGGACGTCGAGATTCATTATCTTGTTCCTCTCAGCGCAGACGGTCGATCTGGTCGGCGAGCTGCGCCGCCTGGCCGTTGCTTTCGGTCGCGATGCGTTCGAGCACGGCGATCCGCTCTTCGAGCCGCCCGATCTGACCCGCGAGCTTGGCGTTGTCGTCGGTCAGCAGGGCGATTTTTCGATCAGCGTCGGGGTCGGTTCGATGAACCGTGCCGCCCCATTCATTCTCGACGGGATAGCCATGCTTGGCGCGGATCCAGGTGGTGAACATCCAGCCGCCGATCGACAATGCGATGATGGCGAGGACGAAGGTGGTGCCACCGAAATTCATTCCTTATCTCCCTGTTGCCGTTTCCGCCTGAGGCCCGATCAGCGGAGAGCGTCGATCTCGTCCGCGAGGCGGCGGTTGTGGCTGGTGTAATATTGTTCGATGTCGGCGAGCCGGCGGTCGATATCGCGAAAGCGCGAGCGGATGTCGCGAGTCGACGCGCTGGGGTTCGAGCGCACGCCCTGCCAGAATTTCGCTTCCTCGTTCGAGCCGTAGAGCGCGAAGGGTTTGGGCGTGCCCATCCAGGCGACCATCCAGTAGGCGATCAGCGTCCAGGGAAAGCCGCCCATCAGCGTGAGCAGCACCGCGCCGACGCGGACCCACAGGACGTCGATCCCGCTATAGTCGGCGATTCCCGAGCAGACGCCGCTCCATTTCGCATTCTGCTTGTCGAGATAGAATTTCGTGCGGCTGGCAGACATCTCAGTTCCTCCGGGTCTTATGGTTTTCGAGTTGCGCCAGTTCTTCATCGCTGCGTACCGCGGGGCGGAAATCGGGATGGTCGGCGCTGATGATGCGTTCGACGGTGTGCAGGCGGTTTTCGAGGCGCCGTGCGGTGTCGTAAAGTTCGTCGAGCAGCTGTTCATCTTCTCCGGTCAGCGTCTTGGCCTGTTTCCACTTGGTGATGTAGTGGAGGATCAGCCAAGGCAGACCGAGGAAGAGGGTTCCGATGACGATCGGGACGATGATGATCTCTTCCATCGGTCCGGCTCCTTAATTCTTGCCCTGCGCGGCCTTCAGCGCGGCGAGTTCGTCGGCGACCTTGTCGGCGGCCTGCAGCTCGGCGATTTCCTCGTCGAGCGACTTCTTGTAGCCGAGGCCCAGCGCATCGGCGCGACCTTCGGCTTCGTCGACGCGGCGTTCGAGGATCTCGAAGCGCGAGAAGGCATCCTCGACGCGGTCGCCGTTGGTCATTTCGCGCAGCCTGTAGCGGTTCTCGGCGCTTTCGAGGCGGTTGACGACGCTCGACTGGCGCGCGCGGGCTTCGCTCAGCTTCTTCTGTAGCTTGGCGATGTCGGCCTCATAGCCGGTCAGCGCGTCGTCAAGGACGGCGATCTCGGCCTTCAGCTTCTCGGCCATGTCGCCGGCCTTCTGCTTTTCGACGAGCGCGGCGGTGGCAAGGTCCTCGCGGTCCTTCGACAGCGCGAGTTCGGCCTTTTCCTTCCAGCTGTCCTGCAGGCTTTCGAGCTTGGCGATGTGGCGGCGCATTTCCTTCTGGTCCGCGATCGTGCGGGCGGCGGAAGCGCGGACTTCGACGAGCGTTTCGTTCATCTCGAAGATGATCTGGCGGATCATCTTTTCGGGGTCCTCGGCCCGGTCGAGCAGGTCGGTGACGTTGGCGGCGATGATGTCGCGGGTTCGTGAGAAAATACCCATTTGAAACTCCTGTCGAAAACTTGAGACCTTGTGTCTTGTCAAAAAAGGCTGGTGCCGGGGCGGGGCAAGGGGGGAGAGTGCCCCGGCACCAGTGCCGGTCAGACCATGGGGCTGACCGCCGGGGTTGCTGCAGTTACCAGAAGGCCGATGGCGGGGTTGCCAGCGGCCGCGGCGGGATAATCGATCGCACCGACGAGGACGGCGAGCGCTCCGAACGCGCTGAGCGCGAAAGTGGCTGCCTGGGCAATCTTCGTCTGCATCGATCTACCTTCCCTTTTGCTGCACCGGAGCGCGATGCGCCGGTTCGATGAAATCTTTGCAGGAGGCGTGCCAATTGCAGAAAGCGGCAGAAAACTGAGCAACTTCACACGAAAACGCTTCTTCTGACCGATTTACCTTGCCAATCAGCGGGAAAATTTGCCAATGATTGGGAATGGAGCGCGAAACCCAATTCATCGGTCAGTCGGCGGCGTTTCAGGATGCGGTCGAGCGCGCGAGCCTTGCGGCCTCGCTCGACCGTCCCGTGCTGGTGATCGGCGAACGCGGCACGGGCAAGGAGCTGATCGCCGAGCGCCTCCACCGCCTGTCGGCGCGCTGGGACCGCCCCTATGTCATCATGAACTGCGCGGCGATGCCCGAGACGCTGATCGAGAGCGAGTTGTTCGGGCACGAGGCCGGCGCCTTTACCGGCGCGACGCGCAGTCGCGCCGGGCGATTCGAGGAGGCCGACGGCGGCACGCTCTTTCTCGACGAGCTCGCGACCATGTCGATGGGCGCGCAGGAACGCCTCCTGCGCGCGGTCGAATATGGCGAGGTCACGCGCGTCGGGGCGTCGCGCCCGATCCGCGTCGACGTGCGTATCGTCGCGGCGACCAACGAGCATCTGCCCGCACTGGTCGACGACAATCGATTCCGCGCCGACCTGCTCGACCGGCTGTCGTTCGAGGTGATCACCCTGCCCCCGTTGCGTGCGCGCGAAGGCGATATCGAGGTGCTTGCGACCTATTTCGGGCAGCGCATGGCCGCGGTGATCGGCTGGGACGAATGGCCGGGCTTCGGCCCGCGCGCGCTCGCCGCAATGGAAGGGCATGACTGGCCGGGCAACGTCCGCGAGCTGCGCAACGTCATCGAACGCGCCATCTATCGCTGGGGCGACCGGTCGAAGCCGGTCGATGCCCTGAGTTTCGACCCGTTCGCGAGCCCCTGGCAACCGGCGGTGCGCAAACCGGCCGCCCCGACCGGCGCGCCCGCCGCCGTGCCGGCCGATCCGGCGCCCGCCGCTTCGGCCCCGTCGGGGCCGGTCAGCGACCTGCGCGCCGCGGTCGATGGCTATGAGAAGCAGATCCTCGCCGACACGATGGCGCGCTGCCGCTTCAACCAGAAGGTCGCGGCCGAGGCGCTGGGGCTGAGCTATGACCAGATCCGCCACGCGCTGAAGAAGCACGGGCTGAATCAATAGGCCGATGGGCGATTATTGCTCCGGCAATTGCGCGTTCAGCGCCTCGATCACCGCATCCTGTGTCGACACGAGATCGGCGAGCCGGTCGCGCAGCGCATAGATATCGGGCAGGCCGTCGACCTGCTCATCGATACTGCGATCGAGATAGAGGCGGTCGATATCGGCGAGCGCGGCGGTGAGCGGCGCACGCGCGGCAGTGAGGCGCGAGATCGCCTGCTGCGCGACGACCCAGCGCTCGCTCGCGACCGGTGCGCCTGCCGCGGCGGAAACGAGCGATGCGGCCGCACTGCGCTCGGCGGCGAAGGCCTGTTGCCCGGCAGCTCCGTCCGATTCCCAGCGCCGGAGCCGTCCGGCGAGATCGGTCGGCAGCGGCCCCGGCGGGGTTACCGCGACCGGTGGCGGCGCAACGTCGAATCGCCCTTCGACCGGGCGCTTCGCGAGCGACGGCGCATCGCCCGCCTGCGTCGCGGCGCAGGCCGATAGCGGGAGCAGCATGACGGCAAAAAGATGGGCGCGCTTCATTGCCGCCCCTGATATGGGGACCAGCCCGCGGCAGCAAGTGCCGAATCGGACGCGAGAGCCCGATCGGCGCCGCGCTTGCTTTTTCAGCGAAAAGCACGGGATTTGGCGGTTGACAGCCCGCCCTTCTCTCGCTAGTGGCGCTGACTTTCCCGCATGCCGGAAAAATCGCCTGCTCTGGCGGGTGACTGGCAGCGCGGGTGTTCTAGTTTCTGATTGGATGGAAGACCATGTTCGCAATCGTGCGCACGGGCGGCAAGCAGTATCGCGTCGCCGCTGGAGACAAGATCGCCGTTGAAAAGATCGACGGCGAAGCCGGCGACACCGTGTCGCTGGGCGACATCCTGCTGGCCGGCGACGGCGGCGAAGTGAAGAGCGCCGACGGCCTCGTCGTTTCGGCCGAGATCATCG
>NZ_JAEMQX010000026.1 GCF_016463645.1 Sphingopyxis sp.
ACCGACAGGGGCGGTTCACCGATCGCTCGATCGAGAATCAGGAATATCGGGCATCAGGCCTCAATCTGTTGATCGCGGCGATTTCTTACTGGAACACCGTCTATATGGACAGGGCGGCCCAGCATCTCCAATCATCCGGCGGCACCTTCGATGATACGCTGCTTGCCCATCTCTCGCCGATGGGCTGGGCGCATATCAGCTTGACCGGCGACTATCTCTGGCAAAGGGCAAACCAGCTTTCCCCTGGCGAGTTCCGCACCCTCAACGATCCTATGGCCCGCCTCAAACTCGTGGCATAGCGGATGTTCTCACTATGTCCGCCAAATCGTTGTCTGGCGCACAAACCTTGAGGTGACGCCCATAACGCGCTGGATCAGAGGGATGTAATCCCGGTCATCTTCAGGCGAAGACCCGCTCTCAATCGATGGCGGCTCCGCCGTTTCGGCGTCTTCTTCGTGCCAAGCCATATTATCGCCCCCAAGGCAAACTCGGGACTTAACAATCAATCACAAGCCGACCAGAGACGCAAGCTATCGGATTCTGCAATTACAGATTCAAAGATTTCACACCGATATGGACCAAGACATGTATATGGAGTACCGCGACAGGCGATTTTATCGATCAAGCACCGGTAATCGTGATCTTTTTTAAGATTTCCGAAGCGCGATCCTCGGCAAGCGTATCGAACAGCAAGAGCGAAAGCGCGTCACCCACTGTAAGCGTTCGTCCGGTTTTGCGGGACAGTTGCTTCTTTATATCTATCAGCTGGTCAGCCGCAGCCCGGGGGATACTGAGATAGATTCGCCTGTCTCCCTTGGTCGGAATCAAGCGCAGGTGATCAAGTAGTATCGCAGGATCATGATCTTCGAGAATTGGAGCCGAGCCGGCGCGCTCAATGACAAGTTGCGCCAGCGACTGAAAGCGACCGGTCGCGTTGGAGTGGACCCGCAGAGCCTCAGTGGCGAGCTGGAACAGCGGCGCCGATATCATGAGCGCATAGCCGCGCGATGGTCCGGTCATCGAATCCTTCCCGTCCGCAAATAATCCCCAAGCTTGGGGCGCTCCGCCAGTCACGACTCCACTCTATTATGCCGAATCGGGTTAACAGACGCAAAATACTGATTCGCGGCGTCCCAGTATGGGGACATTGCGTCCTTGGAACGCAACCATCCTGTCCGGAAATCCGGGACACGCTGGCCCGGAACCGGGACGTGCGGTCCGCGCACTAGGGGCGGCGGCGTGAATTCGCCACAATTATTTTGAATTTCGGCGCCACCGCGCGCTTCACGCCGCTCCAGCCGTTGCTGACGCCAGTTCAGTTTCGCACCGTTCTGATGGGTGCCGCCACGCGGACCCTTTTTGGAAGATGTGAAAGGGAATTTCATGCAACTCGTCCAGGAAAGGCGCCAGCGGCTCGAACTCGCTCTGTTCGCCTGTCTCATGATCGCCTTCATGCTAGTGGTGTTTACTGGTGTGGCGCACGCTGGCGCCGACACGACGTTCGACACCGCGCTCACCAAGTTCACCGATTTTCTTCAGGGTTCGGGCGGCAAAATCATCACCGTGCTGAGCCTTGCCGGCGGAATTGTCGCGCTGGCGTCGGGCCGCTTCTCGCTGAGCCAGGTCGCCATACCGGTTGGCGTCGGCGTCGGCGCGGGCACCGGCATTCCGATCGTCACCTCGACGGTGACGGCAACCATCTGAACCGGAAGCTTTCCGGCACCGTCTTGCGGCGGGGCCGGAGAAGGGGGTGGCGTATGGCAAGCGACCGTTATGTCGTTCCGCAGCATCTGGACGATCCCGAGCTGATCGGGCTCTGGACGCTCGATGAAGCCCTGGCGATGATCATACCATTCGTCTGGGGTATCCTGACCCAGCATATCCTCATTGGCATCATTTTCTCGTTTGCCGGCTGGTGGGGTCTCAAGAAAGCGAAGTCGGGGCGGACGGTATCCTGGCTGCACCATCTGGCCTACTGGCATCTGCCGGCCGGTTTCACGGGCCTTCGGGCCACGCCGCCGTCCCATCTACGGCTGATGGCGGGCTGAGCGATGGATCTTGCTCATAGCCATGCCATTGGCCAGCGCGTCCTGCGCCAGCGCAATCTGCTTGCCCTTCTGGCCGCGATGCTCGGCGCGCTCAGCCTCGTGCTGCTCCTGGTCGCCGGAACGCGGGACCGCGAGGTTGTATTGCAACCGCTGCTGACTTCGCCGCTGACGATCTCGAGTTCCGGGGTCTCCAAGGATTATCTCGAGATGATCACACGCGATGCGGCGGTGCTGACGCTCAACCGTACGCCGCAAAATCTCGAATATTGGCTGGAATCGGTACTCGCGATCGCACACCCGAGGGTTCACGGCGCGCTCAAGGCCGATCTGCTCAAGATCGTCGATGAGCAGCGTGGCTCGAGCATCGTCCAGGTCTTCAGCATTCGCTCTATGCGCATCGACACTGAAGCCCTCGTTTCCGAGGTCACGGGCGAACTCATCACCATCGTCGGCAACAAGCTCGTCTCAAGGGAAGCGCGAACCTTTCGCTACACCTGGGAATATACCGGGCTGAGCCTGAAGCTGATCGGCTTCGGCATGGTTGCCGGCGACAAGCAGGACAAGAAATCATGATTACGGCTTGTCTCGCCGCGGGTCTCGCCGTGGGCTGTGTGCTTGCCTCGCGCCAGCAATGTCACGTGAGCCGCGCGGGCGGCGTGAGTTTGATCGCGGGCGGTGTGCTTCTGTTCGCCTCGCCAGCCTGGGCGGACCAGACAGTGATGGCCGCGGACAGCGCGCAGGTCGATTGCACCGCATCCGCACGTGATCTCACCCGCATCAGCCTTGTCGAGGACCAGTTCGCCTCGGTCTCGAAGGTGTCGACCGGATCGGCGTATGACGATTTCACGGTCGTAAACGAACCGGTGCGTGGTGACATCTATATCAGCGTGCCCGAGGGATATGGTCGGCCCGCACTCTCCTTCTTCGGCACCACGCGGCGCGGCTATGTCTACAAGTTCGTTTGCCGCGTCTCGGGAGACGAGGCACGCCAGCTTTTCGTCAGTAATCCGGCGATTGCGCGCCAAGGCGGCGAGAGCGCCCCGCGCGGCCGCACCACGGCTCAGGAGGCTGCCGTTGATCTCGTTCAGGCGATGTATGGCGGCCGTATCCTCGACGGCTATGAGATGCGCCAACGTGCGCTGACCCCAGCCATGGTGGGTGCCCTCAAGGTCCAGCTCGTCGCCGAATATCGCGGCGACACGCTGAGTGGCCGGGTTTTGAGGATCGAGAACAAGGGCCGGGAGACGATCGCGCTCGACCAGGGGACGATCGCACCGGCGAGCGCGCTCGCGGTCGCGATCGCGGAGCCGCAACTCGCGCCCGGCAGCGTCACCACCGCCTACCTCGTGTGGCAGAATGGGAGCGGCCAATGAGCTGGAAAGACTTTCTGGGCCGGCGCCGTGCACCGACGGCAACCGACGAGGTGAGCCCGGTCGCGGCCGAGCTTGGATCGAACGATGCGGTTCAGCGCCGCCAGCGCCTGCTTCTCGCCGGAGCGGGCGTGGTCGGGATCGCGCTGTCGAGTTTCTGGATTTTTAGCGACGGCGAGGAGGCCGAGACCGGAGGGAAAGAGCAGAGCGCCGAGATCAAGGTCTCGACCTCGGACATGGTCAACCGCAATCTTTCCGATCGGGAATGGATGGCACTCTCAGAAAACCGCTTCCAGTCGACCGAGAATCAGCTGCGCGCGGTGAACGCGCAGCAACAGCGCGTCGATCAGCTTGCCCAGCAGGTCGAGCAGCTGCGCGGCGCTAATCAGTCGATGGCGGCCGATGGCCAGCGGGTGCTGGCCGCCTATGAGGCCGAAAACGAGCAGCTGCGGCGCGAGGTGGCGCAGGCGCGCTCGGCGCCCTCGCCAGGTCCCACCGCCCTTTATGGGCCCGGCTCGCCGCCGACCTACCAGCGTCCCGCCGATGGAGCCCCGGGCGCGGGCGGGCAGGCGCCGGCCGCGACGCGTGCGAGCGAGGTCAAGTTGGTGTCATTCACTCCCAGCGCGGGCGGTCAGGCGACGCGCGCACCGGTCGGCAACACGGTCTATTCGGATAGCCCCAACTATCTGCCGCCCAACAGTTTCGCGACCGCGCGCGTGATCGTCGGTGTCGACGCCAGTGCGGGCGTACGCGGCCAGACCGATCCGCTGCCGGTCGTACTGCGCGTCACCGGCCCTGCCCGGTCGGTCGTTGATCGGGGCCGGCTGCTGACAACCAGCATCGAGGGCTGCCTGATCAATGGCGCGGCTCACGGGGATCTTTCGAGCGAGAAGGTCTACGTGAAGCTTCAGCGCATGACCTGCCCGCAGCCGGGCGGTCGCTTTGCGGTGAGCGAGGTGAAGGGGTTCATCGCCTTCGCCGGCAAGACCGGCGTGCGCGGGCGTGTGGTGAGCCGCGAGGGCTCGCTCGTCACCCAGGCGTTCCTTGCCGGGCTTGTGGGCGGATTCGGTCGGGGCTTCTCGGCCAATGCGAACAGCTTCTTCTCTGGCACCAATATTTCCACCGATGGCCGCCGCGAGCAGCTGTCGACCGCCGACATTCTGCAAGGCGGGCTCGGCGAGGGTGTCTCGCAGACCGGCGACATGGTCTCGAAATATCTGATCGAGCGCGCCGAACAATATCAGCCGGTGATCGAGATGCCGACCGGCATCGACGTCGAAATCGTCTTCCTGGAGGGTGTCTATGTCCGCAACTAGCCGATGGGCAGCGCTGCGCCGCCTCGTGCCCCCATTTCGCCTGACGCCGCCGCGCCTGCTGACGCTCGGCGGGGGACTCGCAACGCTCAGCGCGGCGGGTATCGCGCTGGCGAGTGGATTGTCCGGCGCAGATGCGGAGCTGATGGCGCGCTTGAAAATCCGCTTGCCCAAGACGGAGATCGGCAAAATCGACTGCGCCAAGCTGGCGGGACTGTGTGAAGTCACGGCCGGCAGCAACTTGTTCTACGTCGATCGCGGTGGCCGCTACCTGGTGATCGGCCGCGTTTACGACATGGAGACGCGCCAGGACCTCACTGCCGCGCGTCTGCTCGAGATCAATCCCGACATGCTGCTCGGCGGTTCCGCGTCGGCGGGTTTCGCCAACACGGCGGAGGGCGGTCCCCCAGCGCCGTCGGCGGCACCTTCCAGGCCGCGACTCCTGTCACTCGCTGACCTTGGCGAGAAGGGTGCGATCATCTGGGGCAATCCGACCGCGCGCGATACTGTGACCATATTCACGGATTTTCGCTGTAGCTATTGCCGGGCGCTCCATGCCGCGCTGTCGACGATGGACGTGCGTGTCGTCGAACGACCGATTTCGATCCTCGGCAGCCGCGACCTGTCGGAACGTGTATATTGCGCGCGCGATGCGAAGACGGCGCTGCACGCGGTCTATGGTGGGCGCGATCTTCCGGCTGCGGGCAAGTGCGACACGTCAGGGCTAGACGCCAATGAACGCTTCGCGACACAGAACGGCCTTGGCGGAACCCCGGTCATCGTTCGTTCCGACGGCGCCATTCTTGAAGGCTTCCGTCCGAAGGAGTTTCTCCTGCGCTGGCTCGCGGAGGGTCGCTCATGAGCGTCTTCGATCCCGCGCGGGCGCCGATCGCGCTTCTGGCCCTGGCCTCGCTTTCGGGCTGCGCATCACTGCTGGGAGGCAATGTCCGCGGCGATTTCCAATGCCGGGCTCCAGGCGGAACATGCGCCCCGAGCGCAAAAATCGACGATCAGGCCATCGGCGCTATTCTGACTCCTACGGACGAGGTGGCATCGGCGGCAGCGACAGCAGAGCGGCGTCCGGCGCGCGTCACGCACGGCATCGCGCTGGCAGCTCGCTCGCGCGAGAAGGTTCTGCGGATCGTCTTTCCGTCGTTCATCGATGAGCAGGGCCGATTGCACGAAGCAAGCGCGATCCATGCGGTCGTCGAACATGGCGACTGGCAGCTTCCGGCGGTCGCAGCGCATGACGGGCCAAGTTTCGCGGAGGCGGACGGCCAGCGAGCGGACGCCGAAGCGCCGGTGGCGGCCGTCTCCGATCCCCCCTCGGAGGCGGCCGTCGCCGCTGCTCGGGCGCGCGCACCCGCGAGTGTCGAAGCGATCAGGACCGAAGTCGAGGCGCGGATTGCCGCGCACAAGGCGGCACCTGAGGCTCCGTCAGTGCCGACTGCCGTTCCGGCAAGTGGAGCGGGCGCACAGCCTGTTCAGCGCGCTGAACCCTTCGCCCCGCCGGTGGACGAACAATGAGTGGCGAAGCAGGATTTCTCGACGGGTGGCTCGCAAGGCTGTTCGGCGAGGTGCGGCCGCCGGACCGCAGTCGTCCGCAGATCGCTGTGCCGATGCTTGCGCATTGGTTGCCGTATCGGAGCTATGACCAGAAGAACGCCTTGTTCTACAATTCGGCGTCCCGCGGCTTCGTGATCGAGGCGGCGCCCATGGTCGGATCGACAGAGCGGACCGGTGAAATCCTGACGCAGTTCCTTTCCGAGGGCGTCCCCGCCCAGGGCTGCATCCAGTTCTGCCAGTGGATGAGTCCAAGGATCGGCGAGCGGCTGTCGCAATGGTATCTCCCGCGATATGCTGCGCGGGGCGTCTATGAGCGCATGGCTCGGCATCGAACGGAGTTTCTGTCGGACGGCGTTTGGGCCTCGCTCT
Organism: Sphingopyxis sp.; assembly: GCF_016463645.1. Taxonomy (GTDB): domain Bacteria; phylum Pseudomonadota; class Alphaproteobacteria; order Sphingomonadales; family Sphingomonadaceae; genus Sphingopyxis. The sequence goes on from NZ_JAEMQX010000026.1 coordinate 6,667, forward strand.
CCGCCGATGCCCCTTTCTCGCTTCGCAATCATCGCGTCCTGATCTCGGTGTCTTTCCCGGAGAACGCATCGATCGATACCGACGGGATCGTCGCGGTGCGCGAGAGCCTGATGTCGACGCTGCAGTCGGTCAATGTCGGCGCGCGCGAGCTCGATCCAGTCGCGCTCATTGCCTGGGTCGACGACATGACCTCGCCTACGACGGCCGCGGGCGATGATCCCGTGAGCTACAATGCGCTCGATCCGATCGCGGATCAGGCGGTGCGGCGCGACATCGAGCTGCGGGTCGAGCCCGATCGGCTGCTGCTGCGGACCGAACGGTTCAGGCCGACCGGGGCAGATATCGACGGAGCGCCGGAGATAGGCGAGATCTATCCCGATACCTTCGACGTCCGCTCTTTCTCGGTCCGCAACCTGCCGACGCGCTGGACACCTTGGGATGTGGCGCGGCTGATCGGTGATATGTTCACCGACAAGCTGCGGATGCCTTGTCCGGTCGCGACCAGCCTGTGTCTCGAGTTTCCTGATCCTGAAGCGCTGTCGAGCCGGGCGAGCTACAAGTTCATGCGGACCACCAGCCTTTCCGATTCCCCGTCGGCGCGCTTTCTCCCGCAGCTGCGCGAGCAGTCGCGCGAGTGGCAATATGTTCAGGACGAGCTGCGGCAGGGTCGCAAGCTGGTGCGGGTGTTCTATGGTGTCACCTCGGTTTCTCCGAAAGGACGGGGCGATGCGGATGAACGGGTTCTGAAATCCGTCTATCGCGCGGCCGGGTGGGATCTGCACGACGACCGCTATCTGCAGATGATGGGCCTGTTGTGCGCGATGCCGATGACGCTCGGCAATGGCCTCGCGCGCGACCTCGAGCGAATGAAGCGGATGCGCACCATGCTGACCACGACAGCGGCGCATCTGGCGCCCTTGCAAGGCGAGTATCTGGGCGGAGCCGTGCCGCACCTGCTGCTGGTCGGCCGGCGAGGACAGCCCTTCTTCTGGTCCCCATTCCAGAATGCGGCTGGCAACCATAATGTCGCCGTCTTCGGCAAATCAGGTTCGGGCAAGTCGGTGTCGCTGCAAGAGCTGTGCGCTGCGTTGTGCGGCGCGGGTGCGCGCGTGGTGGTGATCGATGACGGGCGTTCGTTCGAACACTCCGCCAAGCTCCAGGGCGGCTCCTTTGTCGAGTTCACGATGAGCTCGGGCTTTTGCCTCAATCCCTTCGGGATGATCGATCCGGCGCGCGCCGCTGACGATCCTGACTATCTGCTCGATTGCATGGCGATGCTTAAGGCGATCGTGAGCCAGATGGCGCGCCATATCGACCGACTCAATGACACCGAGCGCGGGCTGATCGACGGCGCGGTCAACAGCGTGTGGCAGGAAAAGGGGAGAGCGGGGCTTATCGACGACGTGATCGCCGCGCTCGAGGCAAGCGGCAACATGCTGGGTGCGGACCTGGCGATCGCGATGCGTCCGTTCGGCAGCGGTGGGACCTATGGCGCCTTCTTTATCGGCGATGTCTCGTTCGAGCTTTCTTCGGCGCTTACCGTGTTCGAGCTTTCGGACCTGTCGTCGCGCGAAGAGCTGCGCAGCGTCGTGCTGACAGCGATCATGTTCCTGTCCAGCCAGATGATGCGACGGCTCGATCGCTCAATTCCCAAGATGCTGCTGATCGATGAAGCTTGGCAGTTGCTGCGGGGCGGGGCGATGGCGGACTTCGTGGAGGTCTATGCGCGCACCTGCCGCAAATATGGCGCAAGTCTGGTGACAGCCGCGCAGTCGCTCAATGATTATTATAAATCAGCCGGCTCGATCGCCGCGCTCGAAAACAGCGACTGGTTTGTCATCCTCGAACAGAAGGAGGAAACGATCGCGGATCTGCGTAAGCATGATCGCCTCGCGCTCGACGACTATGCCGATGCGTTACTGCGGTCGCTGAAACGCCATGGCACCGAATATTCCGATATCATGGTCAAAGGTCCGGATACGTTGGCGGTCGGCCGACTGGTGCTCGATCCTTTTTCTGCGACTCTATACTCGTCGAGTCCAAAGGTATTTGCCGGCATCGACGCGCTGATCGCGCAGGGCCTCCCCATCGACGAAGCGATCGAACGGATCGCTTATCCCGGAAAAGAGACGCGCGGTTACGACGCCGCGCGCGAGGCAGCGGAGTAGCGCATGGCAACGCGGCACCATGGAATGATCGAACGAAACTCGCGCCGTCCGGCGCGCTTCGACGGACCGCGCGGTATCGCCGCGCTATTCTCGCAACTCCCGGACGCGCAGGAGGCGAGGGCGCCCGTCGAGACCTCGACGTCAGACCCGAAGGGCAACGAGCCGGGGGGGAAGCCCGGCCTTGGCGACGCGGTTCACTTCGCCCTGAATCTCATGGGCGTTGTGGTCTCGACGCAGCTGATCGTCTGGGGTGTTTTCTTCCTTATGTTCCTGCTGCTCGGGGATGCGTCGATCGACGGCATGATGCGCCAGCTCGCCAATCTTTCGACACGTTATGTCGCGGCCGGTCTCGAGCGTCAGATGCAGTTCAAATGGCTGTTCGCCGGCGCAGACATCATGATGTGCGTCTTCGTGATCCTGCTACGGCATCGCTCGCTGCTGCCGGCCCCTCGCGTGACGAGCGCAGGGCAATGAGTGATCGCGAACCCGAGCTGGAATTCGCATTGCCACGCACCCCGACGCCGCCTCCACCGCCGCTCCGGGTCGCGGGATTGAGCCTGGGCCAGATCGCCGCTGCGGTTCTGGCCATTGCGGCTCTGGTCTGGGCGATCTGGGTGACCCATGCGATCGTCGAGCCCGCGAAGCGACAAGATATCGTAGCCGTCCGGCTTTCCGCGATTGTCGGGGAGTATGTGCAGGCCCAGGCGCGCAGCGCCTCGCCACCCGCACGGGTCGAGGCCGAGATGCAGCGTTTCATGGCGACGCTCGAGGAGCGGGTGCAGGAACGCGGGGCGAAAGGGCAGATCGTCCTGGTCGGCGAAGCTGTCCTCACCCGCAACGTGCCCGATGTGACCGATGACATTCGCCGCGCGGTTTATGCAACGGGGATACGCTTGCCAGAGCGCGGCGCAGAGCCCGAAGCAGCGCCACTTGCGCCGTCGCCGGGTTCGGCGTCGTCCTTTGACGGTTCGCTGCCACCGGAGGCGGGAAGGCCAGCAGATGCCAGCACTGCGAACTGAGCCGCTAGGAATCCGCTGGCGCCTTTGGGCGACGGGAGGCACGCTGTGCGCCGCGATGCTGGTGCTGGGATCGCTTGCGGACTGGCGCGAGGATCACGCCCTGCTAGTCAACGCAAGCGACTCGCTGCCGAACTGGGCCTTCTTCATCCACCGCAACAAGGCGCCCGCCCGCGGGGACAACGTATTCTTTGATCCGCCCGCCTCGACGTTGCTCGCACGGCATTTCGGCGATCGTGCCGGGCCGTTCGGCAAGCAGGCGATCGGGTTGCCCGGCGACCTTGTCGAGCATCGCGGCGACGTCGTGCTGGTCCAGGGCAAGGCGGTTGCGCGTATGAAATCGCGTACGAAGCTGGGCGAACCGCTCACGCCGGGCGTCACCGGACGCATACCGCCAGGTTGCTATTATCTTGGCACGCCGCACCCCGACGGCTTCGACTCCCGATATCGCGAAATCGGTTTTGTGTGCCGCGACCGGATAATCGGAACCGGGAGGGCGATCTTGTGAACGCGCGCGCGTTGTTCCTTGCGGCCAGCACCGTGATCGCGCTGTCGGGCCTTTCGTCGAGCCAGGCCAGGGATTTCGGCGTGCTCGGCCAGAGCTTCCCGATCATCGAGCCCGATTTCCTGGCCACGATCGAGGCGAGACTGCGCCATCTCGAACGGACGGGCGGGATCGCGAAGGCGAATGCCGAGTTCGCCCGCCGTGCTGAGAAGAGCATTCGTCGGCCCAAAGCTGTGGCAGGCATCGGACTGGCCACCGAAGCACGAAGCTGGACATTCGATCCCGCAATCACGGTCGAGCGCGATGTCCGCGATCATAAGGGTAACCTCATCGCGGCCCGTGGCGCGCGTGTGAATCCGCTCGATTTCGTGACCGTCCGGCAGGATCTCGTCTTCGTCGACGGCGACGATGTCGACCAGATGGATTGGGCGGCGCGGCGCTATGACGATGCCGCCGCGAAGATCATTCTGGTTTCCGGGTCTCCGATCGATGCGATGAGCGCGCGCAAGCGCCGTTACTATTTCGATCAGGAAGGACGATTGACGGGCCGGTTCGGCATCCGTCACGTTCCTGCGATCGTCACGCAGGACGGCAAGGCAATGCGTGTGAGCGAAGTCCCGCTTGCTCGCAAAGGGGCAAGCTGATGCCGCTCTGGCTCGACATGCTCCGCACCCCGATGGCCGCACCGGAAACGGGGACTTTGCGGCGCTGGCGCTTTTGCTGGCTCGTGCTTTGCCTTTCGCTTGCCGCCACTATCGCGGCGCAGCGTCCCTTGCGCGAGGTCGCCGGGCGATGGGCGCCGGCAATGGCCGCAGTCCTCCTGCTGGCGACCATATTGGTGGGACTGATCTATTTCCGCCGCAAAGGCATCGCCGACCAGGACTGGCTTGCCCGGTTCGTCGACGGAGACGAACCGTGAGCGGCGCCCGGGTTACTGTCATGGTGCTGGCGTTTGTGCTGGCGGGACTCACGCTGATGCCGGCGCGCGCCGAGGCGGCGGGACCGACCTGCAACGGCAAGTTCGTGAATCCTATCACAGACGTGTGCTGGTCCTGTCTTTTTCCGCTGTCGATCGGTGGGCTGAAGATCTGGCCCAGCGGGCGGCCCGATACGAACAATCCAACTTCGCCGATCTGCGCTTGCGCGGATCCGTTGCCTCGCATCGGCATTGCCGCCGGGTTCTGGGAACCGGCGAGGCTCGCCGATGTCACGATGAAGCCCTGGTGCTTCGTCAACCTGGGCGGCATGAGGATCGCCCCGGGCTTCGATATCGGCCAGGGCTATCTCGCCGGCCCGTCGATGGTCGGCGGCCGGGCCCAGTCGACCGCCAAGTGGCACGTCCACTGGTATGTCTATCCGCTGCTTTACTGGATGGAGATCCTCACCGACTTCCTGTGCTTCGAGCAAGCGAGTTTCGACATCGCCTATATGACCGAGGTCGACCCGCTCTGGCAGGACGACACGCTCACCGCGCTGATCAATCCCGAAGCGGTCATCTTCGCTAACCCGCTCGCGGTCGCCGCCTGTGCGGGTGATTGTGTTGCCGCAACCGCCCATTTGCCGCTTGATAGCCTATTCTGGTGCGCGGGCTGCCAGGGCACGATGTATCCTCTGAACGGCAACATTCCTGCCAGCATCGGGCACGTCCAGTCCTCGCGCCTCGCCCTGTCGCGATTTGCCTACAAGATGCATCGTCAGGGTCTCGCCTGGGGCACCATGGGCTCCAAGGGTTTGTGCGAGAAGTATTTGATGCCGGTGATGCGCAAGCAGCAATACCGCATCCAGATGGTCAATCCGATCCCGACCGTTAGCGGGCGCTATGCCTGCTCCGCGATCGGCGCTTCGACGATGCCGCCCGACGCCGGCAGGGCCTATCCCGCTGGCGGCGAGGACATGGGCTATCTCGTCTGGCGCAAGCGCAATTGCTGTGTGCTGTGATGCGAAGGAGACGCATCCTTCTCGCGGCGATTGGCGCTCTCGCGGCAGTCGGGGGTTTGTCCGCTCTGTTCGCCCAGAGCGTCGACGGTCTCGACATCGAGGCGGTGAAGCGGCGCGCGGCCGAGTTGCGGGCCGATGCCGAGCGTTTCGCTGAACATATCCGCGACCGGGGCGACGCGCACCGCGCCGAAGCCGAACAAGTGCGGAGGGAGGGCGTCGAGACCTTGCGGGATATCGCGAGCATCGACTTGCCTGCAGGGCCCACGGGCTCTGTCGATTTCGACGAGATCGTTGCCGGGGCGGGCGCGAACGCAGCGGCTCCGCGCGGGTCCGCGCCACAGCTCATCGTTTTCGCGTCGCTCTCGATGCCGGAGGAATCGCTGAAGCGGCTTATCGCCGACACGGCCCGCGCACGAGGCGTCGTGGTCTTCCGCGGTTTTCCCGACAATTCGGCCAAGCGGTTCACGAGCGCAATCGTCAAGCTGGTCGAGAACGAAGCGGATTCGGCATCAGTCGGGATCGATCCGCGCCTGTTCAGGGCTTTCGATGTGCGCGCAGTTCCGACCTATGTGGCGGTCTCCAGCGATTTCGATCTTTGCGAAGGCTTTGCCTGCAAGACGCAGGTGCCGCCTTTCGATCGGCTCGTCGGCAATGTGACCCTCGATTATGCCCTGTCGTCCTTCGCGCAAGGGCAAGGGCCGGGCGCCGCGGTCGCTTCCGTCGCTCTCTCCAATCTTCGGGGCAAAAGCGAATGAGGCGCGGAGCACTCCTGAGCGTGCTGCTCACCATGCTGGCCGTATCGCCGGCGGCGGGACAGACGACGCTCGACCAGGCGCGCGAAGAAGGTCGCAAGCTCGCCGAGGATGCGCGCAACGACTCAGCGCTCGTGCCGAGTGAGGAAAGCCAGGCCGAGGCGGTGCCGGGTTACGCGGGAACGACACTGCCGCAGTCGTCCTATTTCGACGATCCCGACAGGCTCGTTTCCGATGCGGGCGCTGCCGCCGGATCGAACGAAAGCTATCGCGTGGTCACGGATCCCGACAAGCTGAGGCCGACCTTCAGCAACGCCGAGATCCTCGCAACGACGGCGCGCGCCACCGCGATCGAGAGCGATCCATCAACCTATCTGGAAGGAGAGGATTACCAGTCGGCCGCCGGCAACTGCACGCCGCTTCCGCCTGGTTCATCTACCGCAGGCTATTATGAAGCGAGTTGCAACAGCGGCAGCAAGGTATCGCAGGAGTCGGCCAGCTGTACCGTCACCCTTGACGTCACTGTGCCCCGCGACAGGGTCTATACATACTATACCGGGAGAATGAGCACGTTGCCGAGCGATGGCGGGGTTTATCCCGCGCGCGCCGCGTTCGATGACGAAATTGCCGCCGGTGTCTGCCGGGAAACGCGTGCGATCGACTATTGCGGCAATTTCGGCCCGTTCGGCTATACGCCGGCTCCCAGCTGTCGAAGCCTCGGACACACCGCCTATGAAGTAAAATGTTCCGAGCCCGCACAAGGCATCGGTCCGGGCGTTTATCATTCAGGCATCGTACTGGCGACCGGCCAATACTGGCTGTCCTACGAGGAGGAGGCCGGCGAGCCCGCGTTCACACGCAATGAGAGCGCCTGCGCAGTGCCTGCTAGCGACGGTCAGTGCGCAGTGGAGCGCGAGATCTGCGTGGATAACGACCCGGTTACGCGGGTCATCGACGGGGTTGCGGTTACACAGGGTTGCTGGGCCTGGTCGCGCAGCTACCAGTGCAACCGGATCGGCCACGACAATGATTGCGCGGACCTCGAGAGCAACGCGTCCTGCACCTATCTGCGCGAGGAATGCCTCGACGAGGAGCCCGATGGCGGACCATGCAAGGTCACGGACAGGATCTACCGCTGTCCGGTGCCGGGTCCGTCACCATCCAGCGATCAGCAATATATCTGCGGCGACGATGTCTATTGCATCAATGGCGATTGCGAGCCGATCGTCAGGGAGGCTTCGACCGAATTCAAGGACGCGTTGGTTGCGCTCCACGCGCTCGATCAGGCAGGCGAGGAGTTCGATCCTGACACCCTGACGGTATTCTCGGGCGAGCGGCAAACCTGCCACAAGCCCGTGTTCGGCCTGATCGATTGCTGCGCGGGCAAGGTCAGCGGCTTGCTCACCGTCGGGGCCGGCGCCGCGGCGCTTGCCGGCGGACCGGCTGCGATCGCTGCGCTGGCAACGCCATTGCTGACGCTATTCGCGTGCTCCACCGAAGAGAAGATGCTCGATATCAAGGATCGCATGGGCTTCTGCCACAAGGTGGGCACCTATTGTTCGTCGAGCTTCCTCGGCATCTGTTCGACACGCAGAACCGCTTATTGCTGCTTTGAAAGCAAGCTCTCGCGCATCCTTCAGGAGCAAGGCCGCATACAGCTCGGGAAGCCCTGGGGAGCGCCGAAACGGGAACAGTGCCAGGGTTTCTCGATCGACGAGTTCGCCCGGCTCGATCTGTCGAAGATGGATTTCACCGAGGTGTACGCCGAGTTCATCGACGCGGCGCGGCTGCCTGATGAGGTAGAGACGATCGCCGACATTCAGGCGAAGATCACCAATTACTACGAACTTCATGGAGCACCCGGTGGCCCATGAAGCTGCGCGATACCTGTCAGGACGGGGAGAAAAGCCGTTGCGTGCCATGAGCAGCTTTGCCGCGCTGTGCTTTGCCATCTGGTCATTTGTGCCCGCTTTCGGGCAGGATGCGAGAGTGCCGGACGCCGGCGTGCAAACGGCACGCACGGGCGACGCCTTTTACTGCGCGGAGCGCCGGCTCGGCATCTGGTTCTATTGCGACCCGCCAGAGGAGAAGCCGAGCGACGAGCAGCGCCCTTCCCCGGAACCGCCGGCAGCCGAACAGCTCGCGGCGATCACCCGCACGCTCGACGAACTGAAGGCGCGGGCGATCCTGGAGCCGAGCGAAGCGAATGTGATTGCCTATGTCCGCTTCCAGCGCGAGCAGCTCGACCGTGCCTCGACGTTTTCCGATGTCTGGCAGCGGGCCCTATGGCAGAACCCCGATCTCGACTATACGCTGCAACGCCCAGTCTCGACGCTTGGCAAGCGGGCCTGGCTCGACAATCGCAGCGCGGATCGCTCGGCGGTCCTGACCCGTCTCGGCGAGCGCTACGGCATCTTCTACTTCTTCGCGCAATCCTGCGGGGCGTGCGAGATTTTCGCGCCTGTCCTGCGCTCAGTCGCCGATAGCCATCATCTCGCTATCATGGCGGTGTCGATGGACGGCGGCCCATCGCGGCATTTCCCCAATTACGTGGTCGACAGCGGCCAGCGCGCGCGAATGGGCGTTCCAGGCAATGAGACACCGGCGCTCGTGCTGTTCGATACGGCGACGCGGCGCACCATCCCGATCGGCTTCGGGATCATGAGCGCCGATGAGCTGATGGACCGGATTTTCACCCTGACCAACACCAGTGTGGGGAGCGACTATTGATGCCACGATCCGTTTCGCCGCGCTGGCGTACTCGGCTTGCACGATCGGCTGCGATCGCCGGCCAGTGCGCGGCGCTTCACCTCGCGCTGGCCGCTGCGCCGGCGCATGCCGACGTCGCGAGCCAGATGAACAGCTTCTTCAACGACGCTGGCGGCGCCGCCAATGTGACTGGCCCGACCGCGTTCCAGGGGCAATCAGCGGGCTATTACTCGCTCGGCAACCTATGGACGCGCTTTCCGCAGAAAAGCGTGTCGCCGTTCAATCTCCAGCTCCCGTCGGCGCGCGCCGGCTGCGGTGGCATCGACCTGTTCAGCGGCTCGTTTTCGTTCATCAACGCGAGCGAGATCGTGGCTATGCTCAAGGCGACGGCCAACAACGCGCTCGGCTTCGCCTTCAAGCTCGCGATCGACAGCGTGAGCCCCGAAATCGGAAAGGTAATGGACGAGTTCTCGCAAAAGGCGCAGCTGCTCAATCAGATGAATATCAATTCCTGCGAGACCGCTCAGGCATTGGTTGGAGGCATCTGGCCGCAGATGGACACCACGCGCGCGACGATCTGCGAAGCGATCGGCAACAGCCAAGGCCTGTTCAGCGATTGGGCCGCGGCGCGGCAGGGCTGCAACAACGGCAACCAGCGGGATAGCACCATCTCGGGCAACAGCGATGCGGCGATGACGGCCCAACTGGTCGGCGAACCGCACAACTACACATGGGAGGCATTGCGCAAGTCCGCGAAGTTCGGCGCGTTCGACCAGAATTTCAGCGAGTATATCATGACGCTGGTCGGGACGATTGTGACGCGCCCATCGGATGATCCCTCGGTCGGCGGCACTGTCGTCATCCATGGCCCGGCGGAAGATGCGGTAGTGACTGCGTTGCTCGATGGCACCGCCGACGCGCCTGAGGTGAAGATCCTGCGTTGCAGCGACGATGCGTGCCTCGATATTGGAGAGCAGACTTTGAGCGTGCCGGCCTCGGCGGCGCTTCGCCCGCGTGTCGCATCGATGATCCGTAGCATCAGCGTGAAGATCAGGGCGGATACCGCGATCGATGCAGCCGAGAAGCAGTTGCTCAACCTGGCGACGATACCCTTGTTCAAGATTCTCGCGGTCCAGGCCGCGGCAAAATATGCGCTGACTGATGGCGAGATCGAGACGCTCGCCGAGATCGTCGCGGTCGACATTCTGAACGCCATGCTCGACAATGTGCTCGACCGGGTCGAACAATCGAAAATCCATTACCAGACATTCGATCAGGCGACCGCCGAGCAATGGCAGCGGCAGATCGCCGCGACACGCGCAAAGTTCGCGCAGCGCGGCGTCAAGCTCGATCAGAAGCTCGCGGTCACCATGCAGATCATCGACCGGTCGATCATGCTGGAATCGACGCTTCAGAACAGCATGACGCCGGCAATGGCGGCGGCGCTCAGTTTCTCCCGCGGGCTGAGCGCCCAGGGCCTGAACTGAACGGCCGCGCCCGGCGATGCTCGAGGTCTTCACCATTGGCGGCGGCGAGTATCTCGTCAATGTCTTCAACGCCGTGGCGGCTTGGTCAGGGGGCGGGGGCTATCGCTCGCTGATCCGCGTGGCAATGGTACTCGGGCTGATCTATGCGCTGCTCGTCGTCGCCTTCACGCTGAACTATCGAAGCTGGTTCAACTGGTTCCTTCAGGCCAACGTCATCTATCTGTGCCTGATGGTCCCGACGGTAGACATCAAGGTGACGGATCGGTTGAACCCCGATCTCGCGCCGGCGACCGTCGCCAATGTACCGTTAGGGCTCGGCGTGCTGGCAAGCTTCACCAGCCAGGTCGGCGACTATCTCACCCGCACCGCAGAGACGGTGTTCGCCATGCCGAGCGAGCTCAACTACAGTACGAACGGGATGATCTATGGATCGCGTCTTCTTGACGCGACCCGTAATTTCGAGATCCGGGATGCCGAGTTCGCGACCAATCTCGAGGAGCATTTCAAGTCGTGCGCATTCTATGATCTGATGCTCGGTTTCAAATCTCTGACCGACCTGGCGAAGGCAGCGGATTTGTGGGCAGCGGTGGGACCAGGGTCGGAAGCGCGATCACAGAAGTGGCTGGAGCGGCAATCCGACGGGTCGGTTGCGACGTCGATCCTGACATGCCGGACGGCGTACCAGGCGCTCGACGCGCAATGGGCGCCGATGATCGAGGCCCATCTGCCTGTGTGGGGCAAGGAGGCCTATCCGCGCCTGAGCACGACGCTTGCGGCGGACAAGCTGCGCAACGACGTGCCTGTCGTCGCGCAGGCGTTCACCGGCGGATCGCCGACCTATGGCAGCGTGCTGCGTCAGAACAGCGCGATCAACGCCTTTGCCCAGGCGCGCAACAGCATGGCGGGTGGTGCCGGGGCGGCGGCGATCGACACGTTCGCGACGACGCGGGCAGATATTCAGGCGCGCAACACGTACAACTCGATCGCACAGCAGGCGATGGCGTGGGTGCCGGTGCTCCACATCGTGCTGACGGTCGTGTTCTTCGCCATGTTCCCGGTGATCTTCCCCTTGTTTCTCTTGCCTCAGACAGGGGTTCCCGCGCTCAAGGGCTATGCGACCGGCTTCTTCTACCTCGCTGCCTGGGGTCCGCTTTACGTCATACTGCATATGATCTGCATGACGCGTGCGGAAACCGCGGCTGCGGGCGTCGCCGGGGGCGGGGTCGCGCTCGGCACTTATGCAGGCATCGGAGCGGTCAACGCGGAGACTGCAACGATCGCCGGCTTCATGCTGATGTCGGTGCCCTTCCTCGCGGCGGGCCTTGCGCGCGGTGCGATGGGGATTGCGAGCCATAGCATGTCGATGCTCGCGCCGGCGCAGAACGCTGCCGAGCAGGCCGCGGCTGAACAGACCACCGGCAATTACAGCTACGGCAATGTTAGCACTGGCAACTGGACGTCCAATATGCGCCAGAGCAGCCAGTGGCTGACCGCAGCAAGCTATATGTCGGGTGCGACGGGCGTAAGCGTTCGCCAGGACAATGGTGCAACCGTAGGCGGCTTCGGTAACGGCAATGACGTGATCGACACATCCGGTGCCATCTCCCGGCTGCAATTCACGCCGACCGCGACGACGGGCACGATCGCGGAGTGGCGCGAACTGGCGAGCGAAGCGGAGCGCCAGGCCCAGAGCTTCCGCAATGCGGCCGCGTCGGTGTTGACTGCGCAGCATCGCGACGCTGTGTCGACCACGCTCTCGCATGAACGGACATCCGGCAGCGAGGCCAGCAGCGGCATCCAGTCCGGAACGTCGGTTGAACAGTTCGACCGGCGTACTGGCACCAGCGGCGAGAGCATCGAGCAGCGGTCGAGCGAAAGCGAACGCACCGGGATTACCGACAGTCGCGATCGCCGGTCAATCTATTCTGAATCGGTCGGCGGCGGTGTGAGCGCCGGCACCCGGGGCGGCCGAGGTCAGGGCAGGGGCGGGAGCTCAGGCGGCGGAATCTCCGGCTCGGTCGGGATCAATTCCGACCAGCAATCGGCGCTGGGTCATCAAACGCAGCGGGCGCGAAATGCGGAGAGCCAAAGCAGTTCGTCTAGTTCGGTGCGCGACGATCATGCGAGCGGGACGGGAGCCTCATCGTCGGAAGGCACTTATGCGCGTGCCGGCTCGTTCAGCCGGTCATCGACCACCAGTTCCGACGCGACCGTGCGGGAGGATTCCCTCGCGACCGCGCATTCCTATACGCGTTCGGCCGAGCGGCTCGAGGAGATCGCGCGCACGCTCAATCGCGATGCGAGCTACGCCGAGAACCATGGGATGCAACTGTCGGAGAATCTGAGCCAGGATCTCGCGCAATGGTATCGGCGGGAACAGGCACGCAATCCGAGTATGGATGTTCCCGATCTGTGGGCAACGGACCTGTCTCCGCACCAGCAATCGGTCAGGAAGGAGATGATTGCCCGCTGGATGGACGAGCGCAGCGATGCGATCCGGGCCGAGATCGCGGATGATCTGCGCCGGCCGGATCTGGTGAATGTGGAGCGTCCGGACGTCTCGACAGCGGGCGATGTTCGCAGGCGTTATACGCCGAGTTCCGTCGGCGGGGATCAAGGGACGGGAACTGGTTCTGGCGTGGCAGATGCAAATGCAATCATCGAGGCAGGGCAAGCGGAGCTGGAGCAACACCGCGCCGCGGCGCGCGCAGGCCGCGCCCTTCATGTGGAGGCGGGATCGCAGGTGCGGCAGGAGGTCGACCAGAGCCAGAATATCGGGTTCTTCAACGATCCCAAACTTCGCGACTAAATCTTAGAAAACAGCCAACTTCAGCGCTGCCAGGCCGAGCAATACCACTACGCCACAGAACAAATTCGCAATTGTCTCCGTTGCCGACGCATTGCCCGAAAATTCAGAGGCAGTCTCTGCAAAATCGTCGGCGTCATGGACGTAACGGGACACCGGCCCATCCGCGTGGTCGTGTGTCGCGTTGAATGTATTCCAGTCGAACTTCTGCATAGCGCTTCTCGGGTACGAAGTTACTATGTTCCCGAGTTGTTCGCAACGAGGATTCATCCGCATTGCATCCAGTCACCGCGAGCACGGGCGGACGATGATGATGGTTCGATGAAGCAGTGCGATAGCGCGCCGGGCAGTTATAACAGGCGCCATGGATATTGGGCCATTCGATCCGCTGCCAAAGGGCAGTGCTGCGACAGCCGAGCGTGGATTCGCTGTTTCTCTCGCTGCGCCGCCGCCTCCCATCCCTGGCGTGGGGGCGGCTCAGCCGGGACCCGATCAGCTCGAGTCGCGACTGTGGTCGCTTCTCCTGGCGGCCGGCTGCCATATCATCCCTCCGCCGTCACAGGTGCCGGACCCATCACTCACCGACGCGTTTCAGGCAATTGTCGATGCAGCAGGAGCGTTCGATGTTGTCCCAGGTGTCGAGCTATCGGAGGTACTCTGGACGCGGCCCGGCGCATATTGGGATGGGACGGTAGCGCAGACGCTTCACGAGATTGACCGTCGTCTCGGTGGTCCGGTCGCGCAGGGCTTCCTGTTGCTCCATGCGAAAGACGTGGACGATCGAACCGTCTACTTCCGTCACGCGAATCCGCTTGTACTGACGGATCGTCTGTATCAGCGGGGTCTTGCTGTTGGCCCGTTCATCGCACTCGTGGTTTGTCGCCTCGACGGGCAAGGAAACGCCGAGGCGGTGCGCGGAGCGGCCCTGCCAGTCCTGAGCGTGCGCCGGCTCGTTCCCCTGAATTCTCTTCTTCAGCGTGACGTTCTGACTGTTCTCATAGAGCTCCAGGAGAAGCTCGACGTCTTTGGTATCGAGGTGGAGATCGAACGAAAGGTCGCGGAGACGGAACCGGGTACGGCCAATGAGATCGAACTCACGATCCGACGACAGGATGGCACAATTCAGGTCCTGCGACTCCGCGTTGGCCAGCCGGAGAGTCTCTCCAACACGCCCGATGAGCATGACGTTTATGTCGTCACCACAAGCAGTTTCTTGGATGGATCGTTCGTTAGATGGATCGAACGGGTCGTTCTGGACCGTGGAGGAGATGGGGCGCTAGATGCGGCGATTGCCCGCGGTCTGGCAGATACCGACAACGGCCGTACGGCACCGGCGGAAGACGTATTCGATCGCCTTGCGGCAAAATATGGCAGCTCGGACGATCTATCGTCCACGTAACTGAAAGCAGATGCCGAGATTCGTCACATGGGAGGTCGCGCACTGAATCGGTATGCAGGAGCGGACGACACTTGCTCGCAGCGCCGAATGCTGAGGTGACGAGGCGCAGCGATACCCGCGATGGCCTAGGCGGATTATATTGTGCAACCCGCAATAAATGACTATATGATGTCCATATTCCAAGGAGCGTCCAATGCCTGAACATAGCGTTGCCGAGGCTAAAAACGGTCTTCCGGGCCTTATCGATAAAGCCCGCGCCGGTGAACAGGTGATTATTACGCGCCATGGTCGTCCAGTTGCCGAGCTGCGAGCCATTGGCGGTAGGACTTCTGGAAAGCCGTCGCACTACTCTTTGCTGAAGCGCGATCGTGATGCCCGAAAAGCGGTGGATGTGTCATCGGTGGAACTGCTGCGCCAGATGTACGAGGACGAATGACACAGGTCTGTCTGGACGCGAGTACGATTGTGCCGATGCTGGTGCGGGAAGGCTCCAGTGACGCCGTAGATCAACTGATTGAGCGGCTGGAGTCACCGCCGGTTGTCAGCACATTTGCGGTGGGTGAAGCCGGCTCGGCGCTCGCGCGTCTTTATCGGATGGACATGCTCACTGCACCAGATGTCCGAGAACGCCTCGCCAGTCTTGATCGCTGGCTCACACTTGATGCTGATCTCGTGGAACTAGAGGCATCCGACGTTCGGTTAGCCGGCCTGTTCGTGCGGAAGGTCGAGCTTGGGCTGCGAATGCCGGACGCAATTCACGTCGCGGTTAGTCAGCGTCTCGGAGCGACACTGGCGACGCTCGATGTCCGGTTGGCTGGTGCAGCCGCAGCTCTCGACGTCAAGGTTCTGATCCCTGGATCATAACCATCAAATAGACATAATCGGATCATAATTTAACATAACTATTATTATCGGTCTTATTCGTTGTAAGCTCCAGATAGAAATGACACCTCCTGATGTGGACACTTCGCACCGAGCCTCGAATCAGGTCGGAAGCATAATTCATTGAGCGAGCCAGCGATCAGAGTGGGCAGCATGGCTACTCGGTCTCAACCGCCGCCGTTAAGCGTAGCACCAGTCCGAGCAACTGACGTGTCCATTGTCGTTCCCGAATCCTTGCGCTCGGAATACCGATCGACAAGCTGGGCAGCGTGCGGCCGCGTCAACACCGTGAACCGCACCAGCTCTTCCATGACGTCGACGATCCGGTCGTAATAGCTCGATGGCAGCATGCGGCCAGCTTCGTCGAACTCCTTGTAGGCCATGGCGACCGAAGACTGGTTCGGAATCGTGAACATCCGCATCCAGCGGCCGAGCAGGCGCAGCGTGTTCACCGCATTGAATGACTGCGATCCGCCCGATACCTGCATGACCGCAAGGGTTCGCCCCTGTGTCGGCCGCATGCCCTTCATTTCCAACGGCAGGTGATCGATCTGGGCTTTCATGATGCCGGTGATCGCGCCGTGGCGTTCGGGGCTGCACCAGACCTGCCCCTCCGACCATAGCGACAGCTCGCGCAGTTCATGGACGGCGGGGTGATCGTCGCCGGCGAACTGATCGGGAAGCGGCAGGTCCGAAGGATCGAATATCCGCGTCTCGGCTCCGAACAATCGCAGCAAGCGCGCGGCCTCCTCGACCGCAAAGCGCGAGAACGACCGCTCGCGCAGCGAGCCATAGAGTAGCAGGATGCGCGGCGGCGGCTCGTCCACCCCGATACCGATCGCTGGCCGGTCGATGACATAGCGGCGATCCAGCGCGGGCAGGTGGTCGGGATCGGCCAATGTCCGTAGTCGGCTCATGCGAATTCCCTGGATCTGTCCGTGAAGATTGCAGTGCCGACGAAATGGGCGGCAAGCGCTCCGGCGAACTGGGCGACGATGAATGCGGGCACGGAGGCGGGAGCGATGCCGGCAAAACTGTCGCTCAGCGACCGGGCGATGGTGATCGCGGGATTGGCGAAGCTGGTCGATGAGGTGAACCAATAGGCGGCGGCGATGTACGACGCGACACTGGCGGGCATCCACTGCGGTCGGGCCTTGGCGGTTCCCACGATAGTCAACAGCAGGCCGAAGGTCGCGATGCCTTCGCCCAGCCACTGACCGGGACCGCTACGGGCCTTATAGGAAAGTTGCAGCACCGGGACGGAGAACATCAGGTGCGCCACCCATACCCCCGCGATGCCGCCCACGAGTTGCGCAACGACATAGGTGGCAGCCATGCGGGATGAGATATGTCTGCGCAGGCGCATGACCAGCGTGACGGCCGGGTTGAGATGAGCACCCGAAACCGGCCCCAATATGGTGATCAGCACGAACAGCATCGCTCCGGTCGCCAGCGTGTTGCCGAGTAGAGCCACGGCGACGTTGCCGCCAGACAGCCTCTCGGCCATGATGCCGGAGCCGATCACGGTCGCGAACAGCAGCAAGCTGCCCAGCGCCTCGGAGGCGAACGCCTGACGACTCACGCCGGGGTAATGCGGTTGCCCGCTGCATCGATCACCTGCTCGCCATCCTCCTTCGCGAACGCGCCATGCTGCGGCTCCGGCAGAAGATCGAGAACGGCTTCCGAAGGCCGGCAGAGCCGCACGCCCAGGGGTGAGACCACAATGGGGCGATTGATCAGGATTGGATGCTCCATCATCGCATCGACGATCCGCGCATCGCTCACGTCCGGCTCGCCGAGCCCCAGGTCATGGAAGGGAGTTCCCTTCTCGCGCGCCAATTCGCGAGGCGTCAGGCCGCTGCGCTCCAACAGGCCCTCCAGCATGGCCCGGCTCGGTGGGGATTTCAGATACTCGATGACGTGCGGCTCGATCCCCGCGTTGCGGATAAGCGCCAGCGTATTGCGCGACGTGCCGCACGCGGGGTTATGGTAGATGACGATGTCGTGGGCCAATGCAGGCTCCTTTCAGCAGCAGGCGAGTTCGGCGATCAACGGCTCGCAAAGATCAGGCCGTCTCTTGCAACAGTCCTTCGCCAGAAAGAGCATCAGGTCGCGGAGAGCCGCTATACTGGCGCGCTGGATCTGCTGCCGTCCCTGCTTCTCGGCCCTCACAAGGCCCGCCTTCGCCAGCACGGCAAGGTGAGTTGAAAAGGTGCTCTGGGACAGGCCGCTAGCCTCGACGAGCTGCCCCGTGGTCAGTCCGGCGGGCTCATGCTCGATAAGCAAGCGGAACGCGCGTAACCGCGTAGGGTGCGACAGCGCGGCGAAAGCCGCGAGGGCAGTGTCGGTGGTCATGCATCGGGAATATCCGATGTATTTAAGCAGTCAAGAAATATCGACTATTCCCGATACGTGAGTCTGCTGCATGGACCTCGTCTAGGCTGAGCGAGCATCGCCCAAGCGCAGAGCCGGTTGCGGCGCATAGGCGAAAAGCTCGCCCTGCCGCCCCTGCCCTGCGCGGCGCGCTGGAACGACGACGGGCTGCACCAGCAATCGCCGTACGGGCGGTGCAAGCGTATAGACCGCCTGACGCCCTGCCCCGCGATTATGATGGTCGACCCAAACGCCCTGATAGTGTCGGCGGACCAGACCGGCGGCCACCAGCTCCGACACGGCCCGGCTGAGGTTTGTCTTCCCTGCCGCACGGACGCGCGAGCGAACCTCGTCCTCGACGGCACGGTCGGCCGCCACCGGGTCTGTTGGCAGCAACCCCGCCCGTTCAATGTCGCGTCTGACCTTTGCCGCAAGCTTCACTCGGCGCGGATCACGGTCGCCCATTGGGGACAGCGCATCGCACAACCAGTCCCGCAGCGGAACGAGCCCCCCGCCCTGTCCGACAAGCGGCCCGGCGCTCCCATCCGGTCGCGCTGCCTGGGCAATCAGATTGAGCAGCATGAAGGTATAGCGTGGCCGCTTCGACGCCCGCGCGATCAGCGCCAGCAGCGCCGGCATGTCCAGGCTGTGCGATTGAGCGTCGGCAAAGTTTCTGACAGCGGCCATAACGGAACGAATCAAGCACAACCGGGATGCAATGTGAATCCCAAACCGTACTTTTCGCCTTCCATTCCCGCACTTTGTCGGTAGTGACACTTTACCCCAGTCGAGCAAAAGTGTCACTGTCGACTCTCTCGTCGATGCCGCAATTTCGCCCATCATTCCGCCAGGCGTGGTGGGAATGGTTCCCAGAGGAGTGTTACGTGTCGGGTTCGCCAAGACTGATCGAGCTGACCGGTGATATCGTTGTGGCATATCTTGCCGGCAACCGTGTTGGCGCCGACGATATCCCCGCGCTCATTCGGAACGTTTACGCCGCACTCGACGCCCCGCGTCACGAAGCCGAACCCGCCGAAGTACCGCAACCCAAACGCCCGATGTCGATCAGGGCGTCAATCAAGCACGATCATCTGTTGAGCATGCTCGACGGCAAACCATACAAGTCGCTCCGGCGCCATTTGACGACGAACGGATATACGCCGGAGCGCTATCGTGAGGCATTTGGGCTGCCGGCCGACTATCCCATGGTTGCCGCGGCCTATTCCGAACAGCGCCGGGCACTTGCGAAGAGCATAGGGTTGGGCCGCAAGCGAGCGGTGGCCGCCGTGCCTCCGTCCGAGGCCGCTCCAGCATCCCCGGCTAAGCGAAGCCGACGGACACTGAAGCTCGCTATCAAGTAGCTCAGACGCCTGACCTGTTCCGCAGGTAAAGTGTCACTGGCGATCTTTCCTACCCTCTTCCACTCAGGTCCAGCCGTCCTTTCGTCCCTCCCCCCGGTCGTAGATCCTGCGGCCGTCGATGGCCGATCGCCGGATCTCGAGTTCGATCCGCCCGCCGTCGTTTCGGGTACGAATGTCCGACGGTGCAATGCCGTTACGTTCCGCAAAATCGCGCGCATCACGTTCATTGGCGAAGCTGCCCGAGCGCTCAAAATCCCATCCCATTTTCATCTCCTTCACCGCGCGGGCGCTGCCCGCATCTGTCCATGTCAGAGGTCCAGCCCAAGGCTGCGCTCGGGCAGCGGCAAGGTCGGCGCCGGCGCCTTGCCGTCCCTGCCCGGATCGGGCGCTTTAAGGCTGGGTCCGTCCGATGCCATCGGTTTTGGGATAGGCGGCGGGGCAGGCTCATCTGAGGGCCACTCTCCGCCCCCCGGCGGTCGGTCCAGTTCGGGCGGCAGTGTTGGTGGCGGTGTCGAGGGACCGGACGCAAGGCCTCCTTGCGAGGCGCCGCCCGGTCCCAGGCCCCTGTTCTCCACCGACAGCCGTCCCGTCGTTTCAAGCGCAGAAGTTTTGTCGCCGGTATTTCTGCTTAGCGCTGCGGCGAGCTTCTCCTTGTCGTCGACCACCATATGGAGCTCGAAACGGACACGCGTGACCGCGACATTGAACAGTCGCTGGTTCGACAGGTTGCGCTCGTGGGACGACATGACGGCGATCGCATTGTCGACCGTGATTCCTTGCGCCATGTGCATATTCAGACTGTAGGCAAGGTCGATGCGGCCCAGCATCGGGTCGCCTGCGTCGAGCCTGATCTCCTGACGGCTCGCCGTCTCGACGACGACGGAGTTCCCGTCGATTGCGACGATCCGGGCCAGTGCGCTGTTGTGCAAGCCGCGGTCCTTGTCATTGGCGGTCCAGCGTATCTTGTCGCCCGCCTGGATACGGATTTCCTTCTTCTGCGCCATGCTCAGCCGGTCATCCTTGAGGCGCGCGGGAATCCGGGAAGGATCGAACCGATGTTTGCGCCTGCCCTCCGACACTTCGATCCGGCCGTTCGCAAGCTGCCGTTCGATTGTGTAGAGGCCGCGCGAGAGCCCGATCTCTGGAACGCGCGCGGCCACCTCAAGCATGAGACCGGGCGTATAGTTCGCGGCATAGCGCAGCTCTTCGCGCGTGAGATTGTTCCTTTCGAGAACCGTAAGATTGACGGCCGGACCCGAGAGGGTTCCCTCGGCGGCAAGCCCTTCCTGGATCAGTCGATTGAGCTCGGCGCGGGTCTCCCGCCCCGATGCGAACACCGCCGTTTGCTCCCTTGCCGCCGGGTCGAGCGTGAGCCACATCTCCGCCGCCCTTGCGACGTGCTCCTTATCCTCTATCACCTTGTCACCCAATGTTTCCATAGCGCGGCGTGGCTGACCGATATTGGCCAGGGCTGCGACGGTGCGAAGTTCCGGCGTCTGCTGGCGCAGATTCTGATCCATGCGTGCCATCGTCGCCCCGCCGGCCTGAACAAGCGCGAAGGCCTTGCCGGCATCGATCGCGGAAAGCTGTTTTCTGTCGCCGACCAGCGCGAGCCGGTCGACGCCAAGCAAGTTGGCGACTTCGTGAAGGCGCAGCATCTGATCGTTGGAGACCATCGATCCTTCGTCGAGCACGAGGACTGTGTCCTTCATCGCGTCTCGCGCTGCGTCGAACGCGGGGCCTGCAGGTTGCCGCAGGTGCCTGCCATGTTCGATCAGAAAGGCGGCGACGGTGCGCGCCTCTATTCCCGCGCCGCTACTCAAATCCTGGACCATCTTGTTCTGGAAGGCGAGGCCTAGCACGGTCTTACCTTGGGCTTCCGCGACCCGGGCCACCGCGCGAAGCATCGTCGACTTCCCGGCTCCGGCATTCCCCTGCACCGTCACCATGCGATCCTCGCTGGACAGGATCATCGTGGCGGCCGCGAGCTGCCCCCGGTTGAGCGGCGGCTGCGCCTGGTCCTGAAGCAGTGCGGGCGCCGCAGCGGCGGCCACGATCACCCTCCCCTCACCGCGGCCGCGCTCCATCTCCGACAGGATCTTCATTTCGGTCGCGAGCGCCTCAGCGGTCGTCACGGCATCGATCGTGCCATCATGACGCGCGACGCCGGGAATGAGCGTGCCCCGCTCCATGAGCTGCTCTATCCGGCTTTCGACCGCGTCGATGGTCACACCCTTCAGCCCGAGATCCAGAGCGGCCTTCGACAGGCGATGGCGGTCGAAAGCCGCCTCGCGCTGGGAGAGGATGCGCACGGCGGACGCGACCGCGATTTGCGCGCGCGCGGTTGAGGGGAGCTGTACGAGGCGGGCGAGACCTCGGTCCACGAGGGGATCGTCGGGCCGCAACAGTTCGCCAACTTTGGTCATGGCGCCTGAAATGGCGGCGTTGACCGCCTCGAACCCGCGCGCGAGGATACCGCGGTCGGTCCGCTCCGCGCTGCGCTCGAGCGCGGCGGACAGCAGCTGCGCACCGGTGAATCCCATCGCGCGGGCCTTGTCCTTCCATTCCTCGTGCAATCCGGGCCGATCGGCGACGTTGAGCTTGGGGTCGCGGGTCGTGATCGTCACCGCGTTGCGCCCTTCCGGTGTCCGAATTCCCAGTTCTGCGGCTTTCTCCAGTATTACGGCCCGGCGCTGGCTGAAGGCGGCGATTACATCCTTCGCGACGCCGGCGATCTCGAACATGCCGTGCTTGCCGCTGGTTTCGATCCGATAGCCCAGCTGCTCGATACGATCGCGCAAGTTGGCGCGGTAGACCGAGCCGATCACGGTGTTGTGACGCCAAATGGCGCCATTGTGCAACGCCTGCCACTTTCCGTCGGGCATGCGGGTGAGGTTCTTGATGACGGCATGGATATGGCC
The DNA here is from genome assembly GCF_016463645.1 of Sphingopyxis sp. Taxonomy (GTDB): domain Bacteria; phylum Pseudomonadota; class Alphaproteobacteria; order Sphingomonadales; family Sphingomonadaceae; genus Sphingopyxis. Next base: position 28,984 of record NZ_JAEMQX010000026.1, read on the forward strand.
CTGCGGATCGAGCGCACGGCTCGTGTCATGCGCGAAAAGCGCATAGACGAGGTTGCCGGTCCGGATCGGCACCTTACGGCCTTCAATATCCTTGCGCCCTTCGGCGAGATTCTTCTCGACCCAGCGCATCGTATCGCGCACCGCAGCCATGTTGGCGTCCAGTATCCGGCGGTCTCCCGCGACATAGGCCATGATCGAGGCCGACTTCGGCATGGAGAAGGTCAGATCCATCCCCGGCTGGCGGTTCTCGACCTGTCCAACCTTTTCGCCATCAGGCAATTCGCCGTTCAACAGCTTCTCGAACGCATCCTTGTCGACAGGTCCGTCAAGACCGAGCGCATCGGCGCCCTCCCCGCCCCAGGCACTGGCTTCGGCCGCTCCTTCGGCGGTATAATAGTCATCTTTCGTGAAATACTCGGCGCTGCCAGCCGCCGAGCGGATGGAACTCATCGAGAGCATGGCTCACAGACCCACATCGAAATCGTCGCGGTCGGCCTCTCGTTCACTGCCATAATCTTCACGCAGTTCGCGCAGTGTCTGGTCCTCTACCTCGGTTGAACGCATGGGAGCGATGCGCTCATCGCGCGCCCGATCGCCTCGCACGGCAGCGCCATCGGCTTCTGTCTGGCGGTTGTCCGGACCTTCCCGCGTCGTGCTTGTGGCACGATTTACGACATTGCCGTCGGCATCACGCAGGATCCCGGCAGCATTCGCGGTGTGCCGTGTCTCTTCCGGTTCGTTGTTGAGGATGTTAGCGGCAAGGTCGCGGGCGATATTGAGAGGCTCGGCGGTTGGATCCGCCATCTGGACCGCGCCGTCGCGGCCGCCGGCCTCGCTATCGCCCTCGTCGTGGAAGACGGCTTCAGCGCGACGCGAGCGCACTGGTTGTATGTTCGGGCGTGCAAGGAAACCTTCGGCCACGATCGGGTAGTTGCGCCATTCGAGTTCGATGCGCGCGGCCGGGAAGCCGTCAGGGAATTTGACATAGCCGCACATCGAGGGAAGGTTGGTTATGTCGTCGGCGATGACCAGCGGCTCGATCTGCTTTCGCGGCGTAAGGGTCGAGGCGTCACGCGTCTGATTATAGCCATAGCTATAAGCCTCATCCATCTGCCTGACCTCGCGGCTTCCTATATATTGCGAGCATTCTTCGGCGGTCTTGATCTCTCCGGTTGCCAGGATCAGCTTGGTCCGCGCGAGGGAGGCGAGGTTTCGGGCGCCTTCCTCGCCATAGACCTCGACAAGTTTCTGGAAGCTGTGCAGCCCGAGGATCATCGCGCCGCCGAAGTTGCGCGCTGTCTGCAAGCCTTTCTCGATTGCTGGCAGGCGGTGCAGCGCGCCGACCTCATCGAACATGAACCAGGTGCGCAGCGAGCGTGTGCGCGGCATCGTCATCAAGCTGGTGATCGCGAGGTTCATCCACAGCGTCAGTAGCGGTCTGTTCAAATCCATGTCGTCGTAGCTGGACGTCACGAAAAGGATGGCACCGGGCTGCTTCTCGGCGGTCATCCAGCGCCGGATCGAGAATGGTTCGCCTTCGTCCGGGAGGAAGCGGAGGACCTGCGCGTTGGTATTGAACACGGCGCGAATCGACTCCGCCATTCGGGCGGCTTCGGGTGCCGTCAGGGGGTCGGCGATGGTGTTGACCAGATAGCGATGGACACGCTTGAGATCGGCGGTCATCAGATTTTCCGAGAGGGCGAGATTGGTCCCCTGTCCCCGCTCCTGAAGACGCACGCACATCTCGATGAAGAGGGTGCGTGCCGCCAGCGCCCAGAACGGTTCTGAGGAGCCGCCATCGGCCGGAATCAGCGCAGCAGCAGCCGAGGTGAAGTGGCTGTAACTTGAGCAGTCGTTGAAGATCGACCATGCGGGGCAGCGCTGGTCCATGGGGTTCAGGATGGTGTCCCGTTCGGGATCGTAGAACGCTTCGACATAGGCACCGGTCAGGTCGAATATGACGGCGTTGTCGTCGCGCTGGCGCATCTGCCGCACGAGATTTCTGAGTTCGGTGGTCTTGCCCGCGCCGGTCGTTCCGATCAGCATCGCATGCGATTGTTCGAGGCGGTGCGGCCAAGGAACGCCGGCCAGCGAATAGGGGTGATGGATTCCTCCCGCCTTGCGTTCCGCAAAGGGCATCGCGAGGACATCCGCAGGCGTCCGATCGGGAAAGAGTTCGCGCGCTTCCGTTTCAAAGCGCGCCCGATTGTGCGCAACGACTTCGGCGTGAAGGAGGCCGAAGTCGACCAGCATGGCGCCGCGCTCGTGGCGTTCCTGAAGGATCGTCTTGCCCCGCCGACGGGATAGGTCGACGAACCAGATTCCAAGCGGGATTGCCGCGAATGTAGCGACCAGGATTGCACCCAAGATGCCGCGCAGCGCCTTGGCCCAGGCTGCCTCCACCTGAGGTACGGACTGTACGATGGCCATCACCGTGTAACGGATGCTGCCGTCCGGCAGTTCGAGATTCACCCGCTTCATCGGATCGAACTCGACCCAGTCCCACAGAAACGCGTAAATCTTCATGAGAATGAGCTGGATCTCGTGCTCTGCTAAGGTGAAAGCCAGGATCAGCGAATAGGCGAGTGCAAATACAAGGAACCAGACGAGGAAGGGCAGTTTGGCGCCCGCGAGGAACATCAGGACTTCGTGCGTGAGGAGCTGTGATCCGCGTGTGAAGTTCCCCGAGTTGCGTTGCACTTTCCCGCGCGCGGAATGGTGCGTGAGAGGGACAGCCCGCCCGTCGCTGCGAATGTCGATCCGCTTGTCAGGAAGCGCCATGATAGCGCTCCACCCTGCGCGGTGTTTCCTCGACCAGCCGGTCGCGGTACTCCGGGAATTGCTCGCGGATGATGACGTCGATCGCCATCTGCATATATTCGGCGATGTGCGCCAGTCGGCGTTGGCTCGAGCCGATTTGCTCGGCCGCGTCGGCATAGGCGCGCAGGGCCATGCGCATGGCCGCGGCGCGGGTAATCCCTTCCTGGGCCGCGATACGATCGAAGCGCTCTGGCAGCTCCGCCTCGATGCGGAGAGAAGTTTGGACGAAGGTATGTCGCACGACAGCCCCCTTGCGGTTGGGGCTGGGGGGATCTCAAGAAGGCCTCCATACTAGACGTGTTAGCGCTTGTCGGCAACGAAAACGCATCCCGGCTTGCGCATCCCGCTGCATCCCGCAAAAACGGCGGATAACAGCCAAATCATGTTGGCTGGCCACTGCGCATCCCGTCGGGATGCGCTCGGCTTCGAAAATATTTCGTTGCGAAACAACGGGTTAACCATGCACCTTGGTGCATAAGGTGTGCAAAGAAATGCTGTGCGTGGGCGGGTGGTGCATGGTCGTGGCCCGATCCGGGCCGATCGGGGCGGTTTCCGGCTTCCGGCGGGGCGCGATGCGGCCGCAGGCCGTCCAAAGCGGGACCATGGCGACGTTGCGCCTGAAGTCGCGTGCGCTATGGTGGCGGACGGCAAACGGGAATGGTCGAAACTGTGAAAGGAGTCGAGCATGGCCCGAAAAGGACCGAGCAATCTGGAGGCATTGGCGCGTCTTGCGAGCGAGCGGGCGAAGCTGGAAGCGCGGGAACGGGATATCATACAGCGTGTGGGTGAAGAGTTGGGCACGGTGATAGTCGAGGCCGGATTGGCCGATATCACGCGAGCCGAGTTCGCCCCGATCGCACAGCGGATCGCCGCGCTGGGCGTTGCGGAAGCTGCGCGGCGTCTTGCCTGATCGCGGTGGGGTTTTTCCGCAAAAGAAAAGGCCGGACGGCGTAAGCCGTCCGGCCCAAAATTCCGGGCACGACCGAGACGAAACCTATGCTGGAAGCCCCGCCCCAAGCGCGGCCGGCCCAAGCCGGCCGCTGGGGTCAAATTGCATAGCCCAGGTCGCGAAAGTGTGCGATCCAATCGGCATCCTGCCAACCCTCTCCCGCGCGATTTTCGACGGTAAGAGGGCATTCGTCGCTGAGAAGTTCGTGCAGCATTTCCTGTTGGCTGAGAGGTTTGCCATCGCTGGCTGATCGGAGAAGTTCGCGTAGTATCTCCAGCTGGCTGAACGGCTCGGCATCACCGGTCGAGGTTTCTTCAGTCATGGTGGTGAACTCCTTCGGCGGGGAAGCGGCCAGCCTTTTGGCTGGCCGCCCGGTTGCATGGGCCAGTCAGGCCCATTGGCGCGGTTGATCGGGGACGATCAGGGGTTCGCGGTCGCGACTGGTGAAGTGCCGTCCTTCGGCGCGCGTTTCGGTAACGGTGCGCGGGCCTTGTCCACCATTCTGTTCGTTCTTTCGCAGGATATGCAAAGGGACGTTTCGGGCGCGCAGCTTGCGGGCGAGGTCCACCTGCACATGGGTGTTTTCGCCGATAAGGGCTTCGGCGAATTTGGTGCGGTTCCATTGTTCGTTGCGATAGAAGGCGGCTCGGCTTCCCATATCCTTCTTCAAGCGCCAAAGGACGATGGGAATACCCCTGTTGGCGGCCCAGTCGCTCGCGATCTGTTCGATGCCTGTCCAGCGCGCGCCGGTGTGGAGCGCCATATTGGGATAGCGTTCGCGGATGGCGTCGAGACGCTGGAAAACCATGTCGCAATCTTCCCAGGGTCCGCCGGAGACGAGGATGTTGACGCCTTTGGGGTTGTGCTCGAAATGCTTTTCGGCTTCGCGCGCCTTGAGCCAGTCGATTGCCTCGATCTGCGAGGCGGACAGGGGGCCGCTGGTGCGGCTGCCGCGCGTAGTGTTGAAGGGCCGTCCGGTTTCGATGCGGTAGACTTCGCCCGCGTGGTCGCGCATCGCTTCGAGGGCGGCGCGTGCTTCGGCAAGCGACTGGCAAAGCTGCTGCTGTTCCTCGACCTGACTTTGATAGACTTCGCTTGGGTCGAAGGCGCGGGCGAGGTCGCCAAGTTCCTGCGCTGCCTGATCTTCGGCGCGGTCGATCCGTCCGGCGACGACATGGAAGGAATTGACGAATCCCCATGCGAGGGATTGGGCGTATTCTTCCAGCCGCGACTCTTGGGTGAGGCGGAAGATGGCTGAGATGATTTCTTCGATGCAGAGGCGCGCCTGTTCGGGGTCTGGCATTTCGGCGTCGGTGGGTTCCGCCGCGATTGACAGGCGCGATTCGACGATGGTTTCGGTAAAGCCGTGCTCGAAATTGTCGGCGCTGGTGAGGCTCGCATAGACTTCTGCGAAGTCGGTAAAGCTGCTAAAAGATTGTGATTTCGTTCGTGCCATGGGTTCGACTCCGAATGGCTGGCAGGGGCGAAATGGGCCGGAGTGCTTCCATCACTCCGGCCCGATCGCTTTTCAGATGGCGGCTTCCTCCGTATTTGCCTTGGTGGCCTTGCCGCGACGGCTGGCGGCGTCATTGGCGCTGCCAAGGTCTGCGGGAGCGCCCGCCGGGATGGGGGGCAGTCCACCGTTGGGCGCGGTGCTTTCGCCAAGTCCGTCATCGGATTGCTGGCCGGGTTCGTGCTCGCCCATGTCGGCGCTGTTGATCGTGGCGCGGCGCGCGGGTGCCGGTTCGTCCCACGACACATTGAAGCTGCCGTCATCTTGCCGGAAAAGCTTGATATAGTAGCGTTTCCCGTCAGTCTTGGGAGGGATGATGGAACCCTGATAGAAAATCAGGCCGGTTTCGCGTCCCGCCTGCTCGAACAACGAGCCGAGCTTTGCCCATTCGCGCGAAGGGTTCATGCCCATGACGTCACAGACGGGCGAACGCTCCTTGGTGCGCGTGACGGAGGCCAGATAGATGGTGACGGAAAAGTCCGGGTGAACGAGACGGCCGGTAAAGACGCCATCGTCGTTGCGCTTGAGATTGCCGATATTCATAGCTCTTACTCCGAATGTCCGGCGCTTCCATCGCCGGGGGGTTGGTGCCGTCCGGGGCGTCTCCCCTTCCGACGCCTTCCTTTTACAAGAGGCGGAGAAATCGGTCTATCATATTGTTTTCTTGACAGAAATTCATCGTGCATGGTGAACCTGAGCCTGAACCGGGAGCGTCAGCGACCCACGGAAAAACGCATTGCGAAGCAATTCTTGACTGATCGTCCGAAGACATGGCGAGGGCTGTCGTTCATCGCGCCCGGAGCCACCTTCGCCTGGGGCGCAAGTGTCGGGGGCCGGACGGGGGAGCAAGGGACGTCGCGCTGCGGCCTTTAGAAAATCTTGGAGAAAATGGGGGCTGCCGGCCCTCGCCCCGCGAACAACGTCGGCAGCCCCCATTTTCTCTTAGATTTTCTTGGCCGGAGGCAGCCCTTGCTCCCCCGGCCGGCCCCCGATACGCCGGCGACACTGGCGAGGGTGGCGCAGGGTGCGATGAACGACCGGGTCGAAGGACGATGCTGGCCGCGGCGTGCCGACGCGGCCAGCCCGGCAAGTAACGCGCGGTCCCGCCGGGACCGCTTCCCTTAGGAAGGCCTTTGGCCTTCGTGCGTCAGCGATCGTCACCCGAAGGGCCGAGACGCGCTCCGCGCGGCTCGGTGGAGCTTGGTGCCCGCGGCCGCGTAGCGGGCGTGGGCGTCAAGCGGAATAGAGCGCGGTCCCGTAGGGAGACGCCCCTCCCTTCACTCATTCTCTTACTATGGAAATGGCGGCCCTGATCCAACCGAGCCCAACACCGATAGCAAATGTGGGACGCCTATTCCTCGTCGGAGCCCAGATCCCGCCATTGGTAGAGTATGCGCTCGATTGAGGACTGGTGGCCGAATGCTTCAGGGTAGATTGCGCCGCCATGTTGTCCGAGGAAGGCGAACAAGGTGGCCATGTCGGCAGCGACAGCGCGATCGATTGCGAAGAGGTCTGCGATGTCGAATCCGCCCCAGTCTGCTCCGTTATGCCAGGCGAGTAGAAAGTTCGCGGCGCGCCGAGCTTGGCCGGTGTCGCTCGACGCAAGTTCGAACAACCTGTCCACGGCAGTGCGGGCCTCAGGTGGGATCATCGAGATGACGGTCATCTTTATGAGAACTCCTCCATGCCGGCGCCTGAGTCAATCGACACCCAAGTCGCGTGAAAGCATCAGGGTCGTCTTTACAGGTTCGGTTTCTTCCTACGCATTGATCGATGTGTGATCTTAGCGTCGATGTGCTCGATTTGTGGCGGGGAGCGTTTTCGGCGCGGTTAGTGCGCGCTGCTACCCGAGAACGTCGTCTCCAAGGATGAGTGCGGCTGCCCGATTGATCCCGTCCTCGTCGGAGGGGTCGAGAAACGTGGCATTGGGCGAGCGCTTCAGAACCGCCGATGCAAGTTGACCGCGCTCTTCGCCTTGCACGGGATAGGCGATGACGCGGCCGCTCTCGATGACCAACAGGGAGTGGCGCAGGCGTGAGCGAATTTCTTGCATGATCGCCGCATGGTCGACAAGTCTGGCAACCTCGAGTTCGAGACTAGCTGCGATGCGATGGCCGTCGGTACAGATGGCGGGGTGGGAGCATGCAATCCTTGCGTCGACCAACGCCTGGTCGAGTGCCCCGGTTGCCCGCAAACGGATTGCCCCGTCGGAGGCATGATTGTCGGCCGCGAATGCCTGTTCTCCATCGATCCAGATCTGCGCTGCGAACCGTGGCAACTGGCTGTCGGCATCGATAGTGAGCTGCAATGCGCGAAGTTCAATGTTCATGAGCGGCTCCCGAGGATGGCCTCGCATCACCGTGACAATTGCGACACCTATCGATGCGTGCAAGACGATTCGGAACGATCGTTCCTAGAACGATCATTCCGATGATGTTTCCCCTTCGCTCATGGATCTCAAGGAGATCATGGCGAGGAATCTGCGTCGGTTACGTCATGACAAACAACTGACGCAGGAGGAGCTTGCCGATCGGGCGGGCATCAGTGCGCGATATATCGGCGCGATCGAGCGAGCGGCGGTTTCGGCCAGCGTGACTATATTGGGCCAGATCGCGGTTGCCCTTGGGATAGAACCCGCCGACTTGCTGCGAAGCGAGAAAGAAGAATAGCAACGGCTGTGCTGCACCGACCGGCGTTACGCCGATGCGGCTCGATCGGCCGGGTCCAGTGCCTGCAGCGTGCATGGGACGGCATGGAAGCGATCGAGCCAACTACCCATAGTCGGTCGCTCCTGCAGAGGAACCTGCGCCGCAGCGTCGAGAAAGGCGATAAGCTGCGTTGGCGTCTCGCGCGCTATGCGATCGACTTCCTCGACCGGGAGCAATCCTTCGGTGCGGATGAAGCTCGTCATCGAACCGGGCTTTGCTTCGCTGCCCCGCAATCCCTTGGTGGTCGATCGCCAGAGCCCTTCACACGTGCGCAGACGGGGACGGGCGCGCGCTTCCATAAGCACGATCATTCGTAGATATTCCGCAGGGAGTGATCGCACTTCGTCGGGCTTCATGCCGGTGCAGAAGAAGCAGGAGCTTGCGACCGGCACGGGAAGGCCGGCGGACCGGATCCGATCCTTGCAGGCGTCCCTGTCCCATCCCCATTCGCGTAGCGGGTAGCGATAAGTGTAATGTTCATCGGAGTAGCCTTCAGCATGGGCGTAGCGCTGGCTGTCGCGGCGACCGCAGTCGAACCCTATTAGGCGCATAACCTTTTGGCCGCGCGCCCAGGCGCGTTGCGCCGGCGGCCAGACCTTGGTCCAAGCGTCCTGAGGCGCGACTTTCCACTTCAAACTGCATCGGCCAGAACCAAATGCGATCGACGGCAATGTGCCATTGGTCAGGCAGTTTTCGAGGAGGTCGTGATAGGGCGGCCAGTGTTTGAAACGCTTGGGCTGATAGCGGACCATCTCGTTCGGGATACCGCGCTGATCCATCCATGCTCGGAAGATTGGGATGAACGCCAGCGTCTCCGGGCGCTCCGGCATCTGTGCGATGAGGACCATATCGATCGGGTCGCCGCGCGCGTGCATTTCGATGATCATTGCGGTCGAATCAACTCCAGCTCCCCAAGCGACGACAACCGGCGGTCGTTGGGGGCAGGCGGAGGATGGAAGAGGCGTCGCCGTAGCGCTTGCCGCTGCCGCATGTTGGGGGACGTTCGTGAGAACGGTCATAACGATGCTCCGATTTCAGGATGGTCCCGCGCTTCCCCCCTCCACTTCCTCTTGCTCGGCTGTTTGACCTTCAAGGCGTGGAACAGAGAAGGCGCAAAGGCCTTTCCGCGAGTGCGCCGAGCGGGTCACGCACGGCGCCGATGAGAGGCCATGAGTGCTGGGACGTTTAGTGCGCCTGCACCGGGGAAAATGAGGACGGCGAAACGTGATGGGCGGATCGCGCAGGCCTAGGTGATTGCGCCGGGCTTGTTGGCGCGCAGCGCGCGAAGAAAGACATCGCGGATCGGACAATGTTGCCGCAGCAGGTCGAGACCGTCTGGTTGCGCCATTATGCGATCCAGCAAGAACGAGATGATCGCACCCGCCATGTCGAGCGCCCCTTTCGATTCTGGTGTTTGGACGGTTAGGGCGAGTTTGAGTTCCTCAATCCACGCCCACAGGTGGGCTTTGGGCGCGCCAGTCGTGAGATCGTTGCGATCGAGGACCGAAGCGAACGGCAAAGCTGAGTTCGCACGAAGCTGGTCGCGCACCTGGAGACCGATTTCGGTGACAGGTATATAGCAGTCGAAGCCGTCGCCGGTTTGTGAGGACAGGCGCTGGCGTGCTTCGTTGCGAGACCCTGGAGCACGGATGAGGGTCGCGCCGACATCTCGATAGTCGAGCGCAACGAAGCGTTCTTCCACAGGCAAGGTTACCGAATATAGACCGCGGCGCTGGATCAGGCCGTGAAGCCCGCGGGTCGGGTTGATTGTCGTAGCCGAGATGATGAGACTCTGCGCGACGCGAAGCCAGGTGCTTTCCGAGAATTGCGCGAGCGGTATGACGTACCGTGCGATGCGTGGCTCGCACTCGGCGAGCCGGCGGACGGCATCGATCGTCGAGTCTGTTCCGCAGGGCTCGATCGCGAATGCGAGGGAAAGTTCGGCACTCGTCAGTGCTACCCAGGAAGGCACGGAAGCGTGTGGGACCGAGGCGCCAGCTTCTCTTTCGCCTTTGTCGGTCGAAACGGTGACTGGTGGAATGGAACAGGCAAGCATCGCCGTGTCTCCTGTATGTGGGAGGTTGCCAGGTTCGCGGGCTTCGCATCGCGGGGAGCGACACTCAGAGCGCGGAGCCGTTCGAGCTGACGCCGGGAGACGAGCCTAGGATCGCACTGCCTGCTGGCGCGGGATCGAATTTCCTCGCCCCGCACCAGCAGGCGCAGTCGTTACCCGGCCCGCCATCGCAGATTGCGCAGGTGCGAAGATCTGCATCGGTTGCTAGCGTAGACAGATCTTCAGCTTGTGTGGCGAGGTTCGCCATCGCGGTTCGCTCGGCGAGAAATTCAGCAAGGCGTGCCGTGTCGTCGTGGTGCGGCGTCCACCGCGTGCAGGCACGTGCAAGTTGCCGCCAGATTTGGATTGGGAAGCAGTTGCCGGCGACCATATGGACGCTGCCGTCGCCGCAGCCGTTCGCCAGCAGTGCGCCGGGTGCGAGCGTAGCTTCGGGATCAAAGGTGAGAATGGCTGCGGCCTCGTATTCGACATCGCTGAGCACGAGCGTCAGCGAGGCGATATCGGTGACGAGGCCGGGCGCGTCTTCTGCACGCGCGCAAGGTTTTGCCGCAAAGTAGGGCATGGTTTGTTTCCTTCGGATTTGGCTGACGGACGACGGTCGACTCGCGAGCCGCCCGCATGATCGAAGTCTGGGGTTGCAGCGCAGTACTCGGCGTGCTCAGTCTTCGCCGTAGAGCATGATGGTAATGACGCGCACGGTGCGCGACGCGTCGGTCGGATCTTCCGAACCGTACTGCAGGCTCGGGTCATAATAGATCCTATGCAGATCGGTTTCGGCTATTCCGTTGAACCGTCAACTTTCGCGGAGAACGTCTCATGGAGAACCAGTCATCGGATTATTGCGTTCAGACCTCTGTCATTGTCAGCGTCGAACTCAGCAAACGCACTTGGCTTGTGGCATCGCTTACGCCAGGTGCGGCTAAGATCTCGCTGCGTACGATTCCCGCGGGCGACAGCGCAGCCCTACTCGGTCACCTTCGCAATCTCGAAAGCAAGACGGGCGAGCGTATTGGTAAGCCCGCCGCCATTCGCCTATGCTTCGAGATCGGCTATGATGGCTTCTGGCTGGCACGACTGTTGCGGGCAAATGGCATCGATACTTACGTTCTTGATCCTGCCAGCTTCCTTGTATCGCGCCGCGGCAAGCGCGTGAAGACTGACCGCATCGACGCCGAAGCCATGATCGGTATCCTCAAAGCCTATCTCGCAGGTGACAAAAGCGTGTGTCGTGTCGTGGATGTGCCAACGCCGGATGAGGAAGATGCGCGCCGAGTCATGCGCGAGCGTGGCGATCTTGTGCACGAGCGCACCCGGATTATTTCGCGAATTAGGGGACTACTGGCCTTACAAGGCATCCAGTCGGTCAAAGCGATCAGCGGCGGTGACTGGTCAAAGCAACTCGACGATATGCGTACCGGCGATGGACGGCTGCTGCCGCCAAACCTTCGTCGCCAGATTGAGCGGTGCTTCGGTCGCCTCGAGCTGCTCAATGAACAGATCAAAAGCATTGAACGCGACCGCGCCGATGTGGTTCTGGACGAAGCCTCGACGTTTCCGTGCCGCGAAAAAGCGATCCGTCTCGAGCAACTCAAGGGCATCGGTGCCAACAGCGCAGTGATGCTTGTTGCCGAGGTGTTTTGCCGCAAGTTTGAAAGCCGACGACACGTCGCTGCTTTTCTTGGGCTGGCCCCCGCGCCCTACGCGAGTGGAGACGTCTCACGCGATCAGGGCATTAGCAAGGCTGGCAACCACGGAACGCGCGTTCTGATGGTGGAGCTTGCGTGGTGTTGGCTACGATATCAGCCAAGCAGCGAGTTGGCGGTTTGGTATCGCAACCGCTTCAAGGGAAACGGCGGGCGCGCGGCCAAGGTCGGGATTGTGGCGCTCGCCCGAAAATTGCTAATCGCGCTTTGGCGCTTCGTGGAAACCGGACTGGTCCCGCAGGGCGCCGAGCTCCGCGCCGTCTGATGCCTATGTTGCAACAGGCTCAATAAGGCGACGCGGGTTGGTGCGATGCGTGACCGGGAAGATTGATGGCGCCTAGCCGCTCTTATGCACCAAGGGGTGTCTGAGCGGTAGGCGGGAGTAGCGTAAA
>NZ_JAEMQX010000120.1 GCF_016463645.1 Sphingopyxis sp.
AGCGCGACATTGCCGTCCTCGAGGCGCGGCAGGTCCATATGGCCGCGGTCGGCGCGATCGAGGAAGTTCCGGCTCCACAACAGGGTGTCGCTGTGCAGATCGACGATCGTCAGCGTCCGGTGCAGCGCCTTTGCACGTTCGCTGACTTGCGGCAGCGGCTTGCCGTCGACCTTGTTCATCCCGCGCTCGATCATGCCGGGGGCGAGGGCGAAGAAGGCGAGCGCGGCGACCGCGACAACGAGCAATATGCCGATCAGCCAACGACGCATGGGCCTATTTCCTTGTCAGCGTGACGAAGCTGTATGCCGGGCGGCCGGCGTCGTCGGCGGGATGATCCTCGCGCGCCGTCTCGTGCCAGTCGGCCGCTGCCGGATAGTCGATCGCCGCATCGCCCTTCGGTTCGAGCGCGACTTCGGTCAGTTCGATGCGGTCGGCGAGCGGCAGGAACAGGCGATAGATCTCGGCGCCGCCGATCACCATCACATGCGGCGCGTTGGCGAGTTTCAGCGCCTCCTCGATCGTCGCGACGGGTTCGGCGCCCTCGTCCTGCCAGTCGGGGTCGCGGGTGAGGACGATATGGCGGCGGCCTTCGAGGATCGCGGGCAGGCTGTCGAAGGTCTTGCGCCCCATGATCATCGGGCGCCCCATCGTCAGCTGCTTGAACCGGCGAAGGTCGGCGGGCAGGTGCCACGCCATCTTGCCGTCGGCGCCGATCACGCCGTTGGCCGCGCGGGCGAGGATCAGCGTAATCTCCGGTCGGTTCATGCGGGAGAGGCTCCAACCCAGGTGGCGTGGCCGAGTTTGCGCCCTTCGCGCACCTCGGTCTTGCTGTAATGATGGACGTGGCAATTTTCGTCGGCGAGCAGCGCGGGGATGTCGGCGATGCCGGCGCCGATCAGGTTGCGCATCGCGACGGGCAGCGCGCGGGTCGCGGGGCTGCCGAGCGGCAGGCCGGCGACGGCGCGGATATGGTTTTCGAACTGGCTCGCTACCGCGCCCTCGATCGTCCAGTGGCCGCTGTTGTGGACGCGCGGGGCCATCTCGTTGAACACGGGACCGTCCTTCGTCGCGAAGAATTCGCCCGTGAGGACGCCGACATAATCGAGCTCTTCGGCAATCTTCGCCATCAGCGCCCGCGCTTCGCCCTGCTGGTCGGCGACGATCTGCGGCGGCGGCAGGCTGGAGGTCGCGAGAATGCCGCCTTCGTGCACGTTGACCGGGCTGTCCCAGAAACGCACCTCGCCGTCGATCCCGCGTACGAGGATCACCGAAAATTCATGCGCAAAGGTCACGAAGCCTTCGAGCACCGCGGCGTGACGGCCGATCGTTTCCCAAGCCGTATCGGCGTCGGCGGGTGTCATGATGCGCGCCTGTCCCTTGCCGTCATAGCCCATGCGCACCGTCTTGAGGATGGCGGGAGCACCGATTTCGCCGAGCGCCGCATCGAGCGCGGCGCGGTCGGGCACCGCGGCGAAGGGGGCAGGGCGACCGCCCAGTCCCGCGACGAAATTCTTTTCCTCCAGCCGGTCCTGCGCGATCTTCAGGCCCGCGGCGCCGGGGCGCACCGCGACATGCCCCGACAGGAAGCGCACCGTGTCGACCGGCACATTCTCGAATTCATAGGTGACGACGTCGCACGCCGCGGCGAAGGCGGCGAGACGCGGCTCGTCGTCCCACGCCGCCTGGCTGTGGTGCGCGGTCACCTCGGCCGCGACGCTTTCGGCGTCGGGGGCATAGATATGGACCTTGTAACCGAACTGTGCGGCGGCAACCGCGAGCATGCGGCCGAGCTGCCCGCCGCCCAATATGCCGATCGTCGAACCGGGTGGCAGCAAGGCGATCAGCCTTCGCGAACCGGTGTGGGGGCGACCCCGGCCGTCTGCGTCTCGCGCCATGCGTCGAGTTTTTGTGCCAGATCGGTGCTATTGTTGGCGAGCAACGCCGCAGCGAACAGGCCGGCATTGGTCGCGCCCGCCTTGCCGATCGCAAAGGTCGCGACGGGGATGCCGCCGGGCATCTGGACGATCGAATAGAGGCTGTCGACGCCGCTCAGCGCCGCCGACTGGACGGGCACGCCGAGCACCGGGACACGCGTCATCGATGCGACCATGCCGGGCAGGTGCGCCGCGCCGCCGGCACCCGCGATGATTGCCTTCAAACCGCGGTCGGCGGCGCTTTTGGCATAGGCGACGAGGCGGTCGGGGGTGCGGTGCGCCGAGACGATCTGTACTTCGTGCGCGATGCCGAACTCTTCGAGAATCTGGACCGCGTGCGCCATCGTCGGCCAGTCCGACTGGCTGCCCATGATCACACCGACTTGCGGCGCGCTATCGCCCATCACCCGATCCCTCCTGTGGGCGCCGATGAATCGCCGCCGCTCTCCCCCTAGCGGCTGCGCCTCGCGCGGGCAACGCCGCGCAATTGATGTCGGACGCGTTTACCGATTGGTATCAAGTCATGGCTAGGGTTGCCGCATCATATTCGTCGGCATCCGGCCGGCGGTGGGCAGGGTACGCCGGGGACAAGGCATGGATAGCATAGGGGGGGCACGGATCGCGGTCGACCAGTTCGCCGCTGTACCCGTTGACTCCATCGAGGACCAGTTGCGGGAGATACGCCGGGAACGCGACGCGCTGCGCCGCGAAAACCGCGTATTGAAAATCGCCGTCGCCGAGCTCGAACGCGTGTCCGAGCGCGATACGCTGACGCCCCTGTTCAACCGCCGCTATTTCCTGACCGCGATTCACCATCGTATGGCGCGGTTCGAACGCCATGCCGAGCGTGCCGCCGTCGTGTTCATCGACGTCAACCAGCTCAAATATATCAACGATAATTTCGGCCATGCCGCGGGCGACTTCGCGCTGATGGAAATCGCCAAGCGGCTCGCGGGCGCGATCCGCGCCACCGACGTCGCGGCGCGGATCGGCGGCGACGAATTCGGGCTCATCCTCGACCAGTCGAGCGAGGATGGCGCGCGCGCGCAGGTCAACCGGCTGTGCGACGTGCTGACCGCCACGCCCGCCGACTATGACGGGCACGAAATTGCGCTGTCGGCCTGCTTCGGCGTCGCGATGCTGCAGACCGGGATGACCGAATCCGACATCCTGGCCGCCGCGGACCGCGACATGTATCGCAGCAAGCAGAGCCTCGGCGGCCTGCCCGGCCACCGCTAACCCGGCATTAACCGAAAGCGCGCATCGTTCCGGCCAGGACAGGGGGTGGACGATGCGGAACCAGACCGACCCATATCTCGACATCCGGAACCGGATCACCGGCCAGATCGGCGCGCTTGCAGAGGCGTTGCCGCATTGTGCGCTCGCACAGATCGTGCAGGGCATCGACGACATCCGCTGCCTTGCGCGCGACAACGGCTTTACGGCGGTCGAGACGCTCGCGAGCCGGCTCGAATCGGCGGTTGCGGGCGGCGGCTATCGCGCCGCGATCCTGACCTATCTCGACGCGATGAGCGATGCCGCGGGCGCGCCGCGCGGGCCGCTGCCGTCGGCGGCGCAGGAGGCTTGGCTGGCATCGGTCGCCGTACGGCTCGGCCATTGACGCCCGCCGCCTGACCGATCAGACCCGACGTCATGGATGCAATCATGCTTGCGCTGGTGGCGGTGCTGCTTGCCAATGCCGACGGGCGTGCCGGGATCGCGCTGTCACAGCTGGTCGGTGCGCGCGACGACCGGCGCGCCACCGTCGGCATCGCCTTCGGTGCCTTTCTCGTCAATGCCGTCGTCGCCGCGATCGCGGGTGCGATCGCGAACCGGATGATCGGGCAGGGCGTGGCCGCGCTTCTGGTCGCGCTCGCGATGCTTTCGGCCGCGGCCGCGCTGTTGTGGCGGATGAAGCCGGCATCCGATGCGGAAACCGCCACCGCGCCGCCGGTCGTGCTGGCGGGGCGAATGCTCGCCGGCCAGTTCGGCGACCGCAGCCATTTCCTCATCGGCGCGCTCGCCGCGACGAGCGGGGCGGGGCAATGGGCCGCGGCGGGCGGGTTCGTCGGCTGGATACTCGCGATGCTGCCCTTCCTCGCCTTCGGTCCGGCGCTCGCCGAACGTCGCGCGGCACGAAACCTGCGCTGGCTCGCGGCGGCGATCCTCGCGCTGTGGGGCATCCGGACGGGGTTGGGGGCTTTCGGACTGATCGGATAGTCCATCGCCATGAACGGGTTTCATCGTTTTTATCGATGAAGCTCAGCCAAAGGTTCAATGGGAAAGCGCGCGTCGGCCTCGCTATATCGACGAGGCAACAGAAAGGATGCTCCCATGTCCGACAGGAATGACAATGCGCCCGCCGTCGCCGATGCGCTGAATGCGCTGCTTGCCGACAGCTTCGCGCTGTATCTCAAGACCAAGAATTATCACTGGCACGTCCAGGGTCCGCGCTTTCGCGAGCTGCACCTGCTGTTCGACGAACAGGCGGCACAGATTTTCGCGACGACCGATCTGATCGCCGAGCGCGTGCGCAAGAATGGCGCGCCGACGCTGCGTTCGATCGGCGACGTCGGCCGCCGCCAGTCGATCCGCGATGACGATGCCCCGGGCGTCGATGCCGAAACGATGATCCGCAACCTTGCCGGCGACAACAAGACGTTGCTGGGTCAGCTCAGGGAGGTGAAGGCGGCCGCCGAAGCGGACGGCGACATCGCCACGAGCGGGCTCGTCGACGGCTGGGCCGACGAAACGCAGCAGCGCATCTGGTTCCTCGAAGCGACGCTCGGCTATTGAGCGAACGCCCCGGCGGTCGCCGGGGCCGCTTGCGGGGAAGCGGCGTCGCGCAGCGCTGACGGAGGGGAGGCGTCCCCGCGTCACGTCGCTTCGGTGCGCCAACCCCTCCCGCCGCCTTGGGCGGTCCGCCTCACCACAAGCCGGGAGGATCAGGGCAGCTTCGACGGTCTGAAGCTGCCCTGATCCTCCCGCGAGCCCGCGATCCGTCGTTTCGGCCGGACCGCCATAAGGCTTGACTCCGCATCGGCATTGCCTGATATTTCTGTTATGACAGAAATTACCGAATATGAGTCGAAACTGTCTCCCGCGGCCACCGAGTTCATCCTTCATTGGGGCAATCTTGGCGGGCAATGGGGCGTCAACCGGTCGGTGGCGCAGATTCACGCGCTGCTGTTCATCTCCGACCGGCCGCTTCATGCCGAGGAGATCGCCGAGATGCTCGGGCTCGCGCGCTCGAACGTCTCCAATTCGATCAAGGAACTCATCGGCTGGCGCCTGATCGAGCGCGTCCCGCTGCTCGGCGACCGGCGCGACCACTTCACCGCAGAAAAGGACATATGGGAAATGGTCACGCGCATCGCCGCAGGGCGCAAGGCGCGCGAGGTCGACCCCGCCGAGGCGGCACTGAAAGCCTGCGTTGCGCGGGCGGCAAGCGACCCCGGGCTCAGCGCCGATGCCAGGACGCGCCTCGCCGACATGCTCGATTTCGTGACGACGATGGGCCGCTGGCACGACGAGATGCTGAGCGTACCCAAGCCCGCGTTGATGCGGCTGATCAAACTGGGTGCCGGCGTGACGAAGCTGATCAACTGGCGGCCGGGCAAGGGCAAGGACGCCGGATAGGGGGAGCCATGCGGAGTATCGCCGACAAGCCTATCGAAAAGCCCTTCGCCGCGGCGCGCGAGGACGACGAAACGCTCGGCGACGATCGCTTTCGCCGTCTCGTGCCGCGCGCCGCCTGGGACGCGCTCCCCGAAGACGTCCGTCGCCGCTTCGGCAAGCGGCTGTCGGGCAGCGCCGTCGCGACCTACGGCGGCCGGATCGTCTGGACGCGGCTGTCGCGTGCCGGCTGGCTGCTCGCGCAGCTCTGCCGGCCGATCGGCGCGCCGCTGCCGCTGGCGCGGAGCGGTCCCGCGCCGGCGGCGGTGGCGGTGAGCGGGGACCGGGCGAGCGGCGGGCAGAGCTGGACGCGCCTCTACGGCCGCGCGCACGGGCCTCCGCAGGTCATCCACAGCGCCAAAAGCTTCGCCGGCCCGACGGGGCTCGAGGAGCATATCGGCGGCGGTTTCGGCATTGCGCTGACGGTGCATGCCGAAGCCGATGCGCTGATCTTCGCTTCGGACCATTATTTCTGGCGATGGGGACCCGTTCGTTTCCGCCTGCCGCGCTGGCTTGCGCCGGGAACCACGGTCGTGACGCACCAGCATCTGGGCGGCGGGCGCTTCGCCTTCGATCTCAAGGTCGTCCACCCGCGCCTCGGCGAACTCGTCAACCAGCATGCGCTGTTCCGCGATGGCTGACCACCCGATCATCCTGTTCGACGCCGAATGCGTGCTATGTTCGGCCAATGCCCGGTTCGTGCTGCGCCACGACGGGGCCGCCCGTTTCCGCCTCGCGTCGATCCAGGGGGCGGCGGGCGGGGCATTGTGCCGCGAACATGGCGTCGATCCCGCCGATCCGGCGAGCATTCTCGTCGTCGAGGCGGACCGGGTCCGCCGCGACAGCGACGCCATTCTGGCGATCTGCGAAGGTCTCGGCTGGCCGTGGCGGCTGCTCGGCGCCTTCCGCCTCGTGCCCGCCTTCCTTCGCGATCCCGCCTACCGGTGGATCGCGCGCCACCGCTATCGCCTCTTCGGCAAGCGCGATACCTGCTGGGCGGCGCCGCCCGAATATCGGGAGCGTATCCTGCCATGAAAATCCTCATCCTCGGCGGCTATGGCGTCTTCGGCGGACGGCTCGCCGAACTGCTCGCCGACCTGCCCGGCCTCGACCTGTTCATCTGCGGCCGCGATATCGCGCGTGCGACCGCCTTTTGCGCCGCCTATCGCGGCCTTCCCCGCGTGCATCCGCAGCGGCTCGACCGGCGCGCGCTCGCGGGCGCGCTGGAGAGCCTCCGGCCCGATCTCGTCGTCGACGCGTCCGGGCCCTTCCAGGATTATGGCGCCGACGGCTATCGGGTCGTCGAGGCGTGCATCGCCGCGCGCACCGACTATCTCGATTTCGCCGACGGCGCCGATTTCGTTTCCGGCATCGACCGCTTCGATGCGCAGGCGAAGACCGCCGGTATCTTCATCCTGTCGGGGGTCAGCAGCTTTCCCGCGCTCACCGGCGCGGTGCTGCGCGAGATGGCGAAGACGATGGATATCCGCACCGTCGAGGGCGGTATCGCCCCCTCGCCCTTTGCGGGGATCGGGCTCAATGTGATGCGCGCGGTGGTCGGCTATGCGGGCGCGCCCGTCAGGCTGCGGCGGGACGGCAAGGATGGGCATGGCATCGGGCTGGCGGAAAGCCTGCGCTATACCGTCGCCGTCCCCGGCCGCCTGCCGCTGCGCAATATCCATTTCTCGCTCGTCGACGTGCCCGACCTCCGGCTGCTTCCCCGCGCCTATCCGGAAATGACCGATATCTGGATGGGCGCCGGCCCGGTGCCCGAGATATTGCACCGCATCCTCAATCTGCTGGCGAAGGCGCGCGCGCTGTTCCGCCTGCCGTCGCTCGAACCCTTTTCGCGGCTCTTCTACGCCATCCTCAACCGCATGCGGTTCGGCGAGCATCGCGGCGGCATGTTCATCCGTGCGCGCGGCCTGGTCGACGGACGGATGGCCGAGCGGAGCTGGCATCTGCTCGCCGAGGGCGACGATGGTCCCTATATCCCCTCGATGGCGATCGAGGCGATCGTCCGCAAACGACTCGCCGGCATACGGCCCGTGGCGGGCGCCCGGTCGAGCGTCGATGCGCTCACCCTCGCCGATTATGAGGCGCTGTTCGACGGCCGGTCGATCCACACCGGCTTCCGGAACGAAGAACCCGGCGCGCCCCTATACCGCCGGATATTGGGTCCGGCATTCGACCGGCTTCCGGCGATGCTGCAAAGCCTGCATGGCAGCGTCGCCGCGCGGCAATGGCAGGGTCATGCCGAAGTGCGCCGCGGCACCGGATGGCTCGCGCGCCTCGCCGCCGCGATCATCGGCTTCCCGAAGGCCGCGGCGCGCGTGCCCGTCACCGTGACCTTCACGCCCGAACGGGATGGCGAACAGGACGGCGAACGCTGGACCCGCGATTTCGGCGGCCGGCGCTTCGCATCGCATCAGTCGCCCGGAACCGGCCGGAACGACCGGCTGCTCGTCGAGCGCTTCGGCCCGCTCGCCTTCGCGATGGCGCTCGTGATCGAGGGCGACCGGCTCCATCTGGTCCCGCGACGCTGGTCGGCGTTCGGCATCCCGATGCCGCGATCGCTGATGCCGCACGGCCCCAGCTTCGAGAGCGAGGCCGGGGGAAAATTCCGTTTCGACGTCGAAATCGCGGCGCCGCTCGTCGGGATGATCGTCGCCTATCGCGGATCGCTCGAACCCGCCTGAGCGGCATCGAATCCCCTTGCCCGCCCCTTGCCGATGCTTACATACCGGCGCACGATAATTTCCCGACAGCCGATGAGGTCGCCTTGCCATGTCCCGTAAAACCCTGTCCGCGCCGCTCGCGCTCGTTGCCCTTGCCATGACGCCGGCAGCAGCGCAGGCGGCCGACGCCGCAGCCGCGAAACCGGCGGCTGTACCGGTCCTCGCCTATCCCGACACCGTGCGCGGCGATACCGTCGATCCGCAGTTCGGCGTCGACGTCGCCGACCCCTACCGCTGGCTCGAGGACGATGTCCGCGTCAATCCGAAGGTCGCCGACTGGGTCGCGGCGCAGAACAAGGTCACCGACGCCTATCTCGGTACGCTGCCGGGCCGCGACGCGTTCAGGGCGCGGATGACCGAGCTATACAATTACGAACGCTTCGGCCTGCCGACGAAGGCGGGGACGCGCTATTTCTACAGCCGCAACGACGGGCTGCAGCCGCAGTCGGTGCTGTACGTCCGCGAAGGACTGAAGGGCGAGGGCCGCGTCCTCATCGATCCCAACACATGGGCGAAGGACGGCGCCACCGCGCTCGGCGAATGGAACCCGTCGGAGGACGGCAGATATCTCCTCTATTCGGTGCAGGACGGCGGCACCGACTGGCGGATCGTCCGCGTCAAGGACGTTGCGACGGGCGAGGATCTGTCCGACGAGGTCCGCTGGGTCAAATTTTCGGCGCTGGACTGGGCGAAGGACGGCAGCGGCTTTTTCTATTCGCGCTTCCCCGAACCCGAAGCGGGCGAGGCCTTTCAGTCGCTCAACGAAAATCACAGCGTCTATTTCCACAAGCTCGGCACGCCGCAGAGCGAGGATGTGCTGATCCATGCGACGCCGGACAAGCCGAAGCTGAACAACAGCGCGGTCGTCACCGACGACGGCAAATATCTGCTCGTCGTCTCGTCGGAGGGCACCGACGAACGCTATGGCCTGACGCTTCATCCGCTCGGCAAGCGCGGCGCGAAACCGGTCGTGCTGGTCGACGACTATGCGAACAACTGGGAATATGTGACCAACGAGGGCACGCGCTTCACCTTCCTCACCAACAAGGGCGCCCCGCGCGCGCGCATCGTTTCGTTCGACATCAGGAAACCCGCCGAACTGACGCAACTCGTCGGCGAGAACGAGGCGACGCTCGTCGGCGCCTCGCGCGTCGGCAATCGCCTGATCCTCTCCTATCTCGGCGATGCGAAGTCCGAAGCGCGGATGGTCGCGCTCGACGGCAAGCCGGTCGCGAACATCAAGCTTGCCGACATCGGCGCCGCCTCGGGCTTCGGCGGCAAGTCGAGCGATCCCGAAACCTTCTATGCCTTTTCGAGCTATGCGCGCCCGACGACGATCTATCGTTTCGACACGCAGACCGGGAAGAGCGAGATTTTCGCGGAGCCCAAACTGACCTTCAAGCCCGCCGACTTCAGCGTCGAACAGCGTTTCTACAAGTCGAAGGACGGTACCGAGGTGCCGATGTTCGTCGTGATGAAAAAGGGTCTCGACCGCAGCAAGGGATCGCCGACGCTTCTCTATGGCTACGGCGGCTTCAACGTGTCTATGACTCCCGGCTTCTCGCCGACCCGGCTCGCGTGGGTCGACAAGGGCGGCGTGCTCGCGATCGCGAACCTGCGCGGCGGCGGCGAATATGGCAAGGCGTGGCACGACGCCGGCCGCCTCGACAAGAAGCAGAATGTCTTCGACGATTTCATTGCGGCGGGCGAGTATCTGATCGCCGAGGGTATCGCGGGCAGGGGCCAGATCGCGATCGAGGGCGGATCGAACGGCGGCCTGCTCGTCGGTGCGGTCACCAACCAGCGTCCCGACCTGTTCGCCGCGGCGCTGCCGGCGGTCGGCGTGATGGACATGCTGCGCTTCGACCGCTTCACCGCGGGCCGCTATTGGGTCGACGATTATGGCTATCCGTCGAAGGAGGCCGATTTCAGGAACCTGCTCGCCTATTCGCCCTATCACAATATCAAGGACGATACCGCCTATCCGGCGGTGCTGGTGACCACCGCGGACACCGACGACCGCGTCGTGCCGGGGCACAGCTTCAAATATACCGCCGCGCTCCAGCATGCGAAGGCGGGCGACAAGCCGCACCTCATCCGTGTCGAGACGCGCGCGGGCCACGGCAGCGGCAAGCCGACCGACAAGATCATCGCCGAGGCGGCCGACAAATATGCCTTCGCGGCGAAATGGACCGGGCTGAGCGTCGAATAATGAGCTACGCTCTCTCCTTCGCGGCGACAGACCCCGCCGCACGCTGGGCCGAGGCGGGCGACGCCGCCGTCGCGCTCGTCGCGGGCGAGCGCGACGGCATCGCCAACATGGCGAATGTCGCGGCGCTGATCTGGCAGGCGATCCCCGACCTCAACTGGGCGG
>NZ_JAEMQX010000225.1 GCF_016463645.1 Sphingopyxis sp.
GTGAGCAGCACCGCGAGCCGCCCCGCCATCCCGGCCTCCCCCGCGCGGGCCGCGTCGAGCAGCATATGCGCGAGCGGCACCGGCAGCGGAATCGCGGCGAGCGCCTTGCCATGCGCGGTGATGCGGCCATCCTCGCCGAGCGCGCCGATCGACTGGAGCCGCGTCTTCGCTTCCGCAATGGCGGCGGGCGACGGCGGATCGAGCCAGCCGAGCTGGCGCGGATCGACGATGCCCCAGCTCGCGCAGTCGAGCACGACAGGCATCAGGTCGTTCTCGTGAATCTCGGGCGGATCGAAGGGCGGCATGCCCGCAGTCGCCGCCGCCTCCCACAGGCGATAGGCGACGCCGGGTCCCTGCCGCGCCGCGCGGCCCGCGCGCTGCGTCGCCGACGCCTGGCTCGCGCGCTCTGTAACCAGCCGTGCGATGCCCGCGGCCTTGTCGAAGCGCGGACGGCGCGACAGGCCGGCGTCGATGACGATGCGCACGCCGTCGATCGTCAGGCTGGTTTCGGCGATGCTCGTCGCGAGGATCAGCTTGCGCCGTCCGTCGGGATCGCGGATGAGCGCCTTGCGCTGGAGCACCGGGTCGATCTGTCCATGCAAGCGATGGACGGCGAGCGGCAGGCGTGCCTCCTCGACCGCCGTCGCGGCACGCTCGATATCGGCGGCGCCGGGCAAGAAGGCGAGCATGTCGCCCGCGAGTTCCTCGGCCAGCGCCTGCCGCACCGCGCTCAGTACCGACGCCTCGAGCCGGTCCTCGGCGCGGCGGCCGATATGGCGGAGCTCGAGCGGCCAGATCTTGCCCTCGCTCTTGACGACGGGTGCGTTGCCGAGCAGCGCTCCGAAGCGCGCGCCGTCGAGGGTCGCCGACATCGCGACAAGCCGGAGATCGTCGCGCAGGCCCTGCTGTGCATCGATCGCCAGCGCGAGCGCGAAATCGCCGTCGAGGCTGCGTTCATGGACCTCGTCGAACAGGACCGCCGACACGCCGCCAAGTTCGGGATCGGCGAGGATACGGTTGCGGAACAGGCCGGGCGTCATCACGAGCAGCCGCGTCGCCGCCGACTGCCTGCTGTCGAGACGCGTCGCATAACCGACCATTCCGCCTACCGCCTCGCCCATTTCCTCGGCGATTCGTTCGGCCGCGCCGCGTGCCGCAAGCCGCCGCGGCGAGAGCAGCCATACCGCACCCTTGCACCACGGCTGATCGAGGATCGCGGGGGCGACACGCGTCGTCTTGCCCGCCCCCGGCGGCGCGACGACAACGGCATTGGGCTTCAGCACCAGCGCCGCCATGATATCGGGCAGCACGGCGTCGATCGGCAGCACCTGCATCAGGCCCGCGCCGCGGGATTGCCCAGTTCGGCGTTCAGACGAAAGGCTTCGGCGGCAAGGCGCGACACCTCATCGGCGGTGACCTCGATCGCCTCGGTCATCACCAGATTACCGAGTTCATATTTGCCGCTGGCCTTGATGCGCGGATCAACCTCACGAAGCCGCTTGCCGCGCCAGAAGCCGAGCAGCACGCGATGCTCCTCGGCGCGGATCAGGATGCACGGGCCGTTCGCCATGAAGACGAGGTTGGTCCATTTGATCGTTTCGTCAAAGGGCGCAGCCGCCATGATTGCGGCACGCATCATTTCGCAGCGCGCGCGCTGCCAGCCCGACAACGCGGCGACATAGGCATCGGCACTTTCCGCCGCTGGACCCATCATCGCCATCGGCGCCGGCTCAATAGGCGCGTGCGACCGCGAAGGCGACCGCTTCGGTCAGCGCCGATTTCGCCTGGCTGGCGCTGAAGCCGCCGATCGCATCGACCGCGCGCTGGCCGTAGTGCCGCGCCCGCGCCAGCGTGTCGGCTATGGTGTCGTGCTTGCGCAGCAACGACGTCGCATAAGCGAGATCCTCGTCGGACGTCTTGTGGCCGGTGATCGCCTGCTTCCAGAACTCGCGCTCCTCGGCGCTGCCGCGCGCATAGGCGAGGATGACCGGCAGGGTCACCTTGCCGTCGCGGAAGTCGTCGCCGACGCCCTTCCCCATCGTTTCCTCGTCCGAAACATAGTCGATCGCATCGTCGACGAGCTGGAATGCGATGCCGAGGTTGCGGCCATAGGCGTCGAGCGCCGCTTCGGTCGCCTCGTCGCGCTCGGCGACCACTGCCGCGATCTTGCACGCGGCGGCGAACAGCTCGGCGGTCTTCGCGTTGATGATCGCGAGATACTGGTCCTCGCTCGTCTCGATCCGGCGCTGCGCCGAGAGCTGGTTGACCTCGCCCTCGGCGATCACCGCCGAAGCGCGCGACAGGATCTTGAGGACCTTGAGCGACCCGTCCTCGACCATCACCTCGAAGGCGCGGCTGAACAGGAAGTCGCCGACGAGCACCGAGGCGCTGTTGCCCCAGATGATGTTCGCGGTCTTGCGGCCGCGGCGGAGGTCCGATTTGTCGACGACATCGTCGTGGAGCAAGGTCGCGGTGTGGATGAATTCGACCGCCGCGGCCAGTTTGCAATGGCGGCGCCCCGGATAATCGAGCAGCTTGCCGCACGCGAGCGTCAGCATCGGGCGCATCCGCTTGCCCCCGCCGGCGATCAGATGGCCCGCGAGTTCGGGGATCAGCGGCACTTCGGATTGCATCCGGTCGAGTATGACCGAATTCACCTCGTTCATATCGGCGGCGACGAGCGCCATCATCGGATCGA
>NZ_JAEMQX010000226.1 GCF_016463645.1 Sphingopyxis sp.
TGCCTTCGTCGTCGATGTCGCGAAGGACATAGCCGCGGCCCCAGACCGTCTCGATATAATTTTCACCCCCGCAAGCCAGCGCGAGTTTCTTGCGCAGCTTGCAGATGAAGACGTCGATGATCTTCAGTTCGGGCTCGTCCATGCCGCCATAAAGGTGGTTCAGGAACATTTCCTTGGTCAGCGTCGTGCCCTTGCGGAGCGAGAGCAGTTCGAGCATCTGATATTCCTTGCCGGTCAGATGTACGCGCGTCGTATCGACCTCGACCGTCTTGGTGTCGAGGTTGACCGCCAGCTTGCCGGTCTTGATGACGCTCTGGCTGTGCCCCTTCGAACGGCGGACCACAGCGTGGATGCGCGCGACCAGTTCGTCGCGGTGGAACGGCTTCGTGACATAGTCGTCGGCGCCGAAGCCGAACGAGCGCACCTTCGAATCCATTTCCGAAATGCCCGACAGGATGAGCACCGGCGTCTGCACCTTGGCGGTGCGCAGCTTCTTCAGCACGTCATAGCCGTGCATGTCGGGCAGGTTCAGATCGAGCAGGATGATATCGTAATCATAGAGCTTGCCGAGATCCAAGCCCTCTTCCCCCAGATCGGTGGTATAGACGTTGAAGCCCTCGGTGGTGAGCATCGTATCGATCGCTTTCGCGGTCGTCGGCTCGTCCTCGATCAGCAGTACGCGCATTGGGCACCCCTTGACTGTTTCCCACGATAATCCCGCGAACCGATCGCATGACTATCAAGGATGTCACCCGACCAACCCCCGTTGCAGGACTGCCGGAACATTAACCACGAAACTAATGAAGGGAAAAGGTTAATTTTGATTTAACCCGCGGAAGTCCGCGAGTCGCGGCCATTTTGCAACAGTCGTTCAGCCCGTCTTCACATCATGGTGAAGCGCCATATAGCGGTCGTGCGCCCCCGTGCACGACATCTTGAGCGTATCGACGAGATGATCCGAAAGCGCGCGCACGCGCGCCGGGCGCAGCCGCGAGGGCGGCGACAGCAGGTGCAGATGCGACTGCGGCAGCGACCAGTCGGTGAGGATCGGGACGACCGCCCCCGATGCCAGCGCTTCGGCCGCGATGAAGTCGGGCAGCGCCGCGATCCCGACGCCCGCGACCACCAGCGGCACCGCGACATCGCCATTGTTCGCGAACAACGGCCCCGTCGGCAGCACCGTCGCCTCCTCGCCCTTGCGGTGGAAATGCAGCGGCATCGCGCGCTGGCGGTGGCCGTAGCCGATCAGCCTGTGGCCCGCGAGTTCGAGCGGGTGCCTGGGCGTGCCGTGCTTCTCCAGATAGGCGGGGCTCGCGATCACCGACGCCGCGACCGGCGCGATCGTGCGCGCGAGAAGGCTCGAATCGGCAAGCGGCGCGATGCGCAGCGTCAGGTCGATCCCCTCGGCGACGGGATCGTGCCGCGCATCGCTCAGCAATACCTCGATCTCGACCGCCGGATGCCGGTCCAGAAAGACGGCGAGCGGAGGACCGAGCACCTTGATCCCGAAGCTCATCGGCGCCGCGAGGCGGATCGGGCCCGCCAGATCGACGCGGTCGCCGCGCGCGGCCTCAGTGGCCGCGGTCGCCGCGGCAACCATCGCCCGCGCCTCGTCGAGCAGCCCCGCGCCGGCGGTCGACACCGCAACGACGCGCGAGCTGCGATGCAGCAAGGTGATACCCAGCGACGTCTCGAGCCGCGTCACCGCCTTCGACACACTCGCCTTCGACAGGCCGAGCGCGGCCGCCGCCGCGGTAAAGCTGCCGCCATCGGCGACGGCGACGAAACAGGCCCAGCCTTCATAATCGGGAAGCGCCACGGAATACCTCAAAATCGGAAACGATGGTTTTCCATCTACGCTATTTCAGAAACGATCCAAGAGCCTATTTTGTCCTCAACAGATGAACGCCGCCGGGCAGCAAAATCCCGGAGTGGAGCGACAAGGAAAGGACAAGGCCAATGATCGACATCCGCAAATTCGACACGCTGGGCCATGCCAACCACGGCTGGCTCGACGCCCGTCACCATTTCTCGTTCGCCAATTATTACGAGCCCGACCGCATGGGCTGGGGCGCGCTGCGCGTCTGGAACGACGATGCCATCGCTGCGCAGTCGGGTTTCCCTCCGCACCCGCACCGCGACATGGAAATCATCACCTATGTTCGCACCGGCGCGATCACCCACCGCGATTCCATGGTCAACACCGGCCGCACCGCGGCGGGCGACGTCCAGGTGATGAGCGCCGGCACCGGCGTGACGCACAGCGAGTTCAACCTCGAGGACGAGGAAACCACGCTGTTCCAGATCTGGATCATGCCCGACCGTGACGGCGGCAATCCCGGCTGGGGCGCGCGCCAGTTCCCCAAGGCCGACCGTTCGGGCCAGTTCGTGACGCTGGCAAGCGGCATCGAAGGCGACGAGGCCCTGCCGATCCGCGCCAACGCCCGCGTCGCCGCGGCAACGGTGAACGCCGGGACGAGCGTCTCCTATGACCTCGAGGCCGGACGTCACGCCTATCTGGTCGCCGCCAAGGGCCGCATCCGCGTCAACGGCGAGGATGCCGATCCGCGCGACGGCATCGCGCTCCGCGATGTCGGCACGATCACGGTCGAGGCGCTCGACGACGCCGAACTGGTTCTCGTCGACAGCCTGTAATCGAGCCCCCCGGGCCGCCGCCTGTCCCCCTCCCTGTGG
>NZ_JAEMQX010000227.1 GCF_016463645.1 Sphingopyxis sp.
ATGAGCACCGAAGTCAAAGTCCCCACGCTGGGCGAAAGCGTTACCGAAGCGACCATCGGCGAATGGCTGAAAAAACCCGGTGAGGCCGTCGCGCTCGACGAGCCCATCGCGAGCCTCGAAACCGACAAGGTCGCGGTCGAAGTGCCGTCGCCCGTCGCCGGCGTGATGGGCCAGCAGCTCGCCGCGGTCGGCGATACGGTCAATGTCGGTGCGACGATCGCGACGGTTGAGGCCGGCGGTGCCGCCGCCGCGCCGGCGCCTGCCGCGGCTGCTCCGGCACCCGCACCCGCCAAGGCCGAAGCCGCCGCGCCGGCGCCCGCCGCAACCGTTGCTCCGGCCGCAGAAGGCGTCGACACGGTCACGACCATGTCGCCCGCCGTCCGCCGCCTCGTACTCGAGCATGGCGTCGATCCGACGAAGATCCAGGGCAGCGGCAAGGACGGCCGCCTGACCAAGGAAGATGTGCTTGCCGCCGCCGCCAACGCCGCGCCCGCCGCTGCGCCCGCACCGGCCGCTGCCGCCGCGGCTCCGGTCGCCATCGGTTCGCCGGGCCGTCAGGAAGAGCGCGTCAAGATGACGCGTATGCGCCAGACGATCGCGAAGCGGCTCAAGGCCGCGCAGGACACGGCGGCGATGCTGACGACGTTCAACGACGTCGACATGTCGGCGGTGATGGCGACGCGTGATAAATATCGCGAAAGCTTCGAGAAGAAGCATGGCGTGCGCCTCGGCTTCATGAGCTTCTTCACCAAGGCGGTTGCGCTCGCTGCGCACGACATTCCCGCGGTCAACGCGCGGATCGAGGGCGACGAGATCGTCTATCACAATTATCTCGACGTCTCGGTCGCGGTCAGCGCGCCGAACGGGCTTGTCGTTCCCGTCGTGCGCAATGCCGACAGCATGAGCTTTGCCGACATCGAGAAAGCGATCGCCGACCTCGGCAAGCGCGCCAAGGAAGGCACGCTGACGATGGACGACATGACCGGCGGCACCTTTACCATTTCGAACGGCGGCGTGTTCGGCGGCCTGATGTCGACCCCGATCATCAACCCGCCGCAGTCGGCGGTGCTCGGCCTCCACCGCATCGAGGACCGCCCGGTCGTCCGCAATGGCGAGATCGTGATCCGTCCGATGATGTATCTCGCGATGAGCTACGACCACCGCTTGGTCGATGGCCGCGAGGCGGTGACCTTCCTCAAGACGATCAAGGAAGCGATCGAGGATCCGACGCGTTTGCTGATCGACCTGTAAAGAATATTTCTCCCCGTCCCCCCGTGGGGTGAAAGGAACGATAAATGGCTGATTACGACTACGACGTCCTTGTCATCGGTGCCGGTCCCGGCGGTTATGTCGCGGCGATTCGTGCAGCGCAGCTGGGCCTCAAGACCGCGTGCGCCGAAGGGCGCGAGACGCTCGGCGGCACCTGCCTCAACGTCGGCTGCATCCCGTCGAAGGCGATGCTCCACGCGTCCGAATATTTCGAGGCGGCCGCCGGCGGCGCGATGGCGGCGATGGGCATCAAGGTGAAGCCCGAGCTCGACCTCGGCACCATGCACGGCCAGCGCAAGGATGCGGTGAAGGGCCTGACCGGCGGCATCGAATTCCTGTTCAAGAAGAACAAGGTCGACTGGTTGAAGGGCTATGCGCAATTCACATCGAAGGACACCGTCGAAGTCGCGGGCAAGGCGGTGCGTGCCAAGAATATCATCATCGCGACCGGCTCGTCGGTGACCCCGCTTCCCGGCGTCGAAGTCGACAATGACAAGCAGGTCATCGTCGATTCGACCGGCGCGCTCGAACTCGCGAAGGTTCCGGGCCACATGGTCGTGATCGGTGGCGGGGTGATCGGGCTCGAGCTCGGCAGCGTGTGGCGCCGCCTCGGTGCCAAGGTCACCGTTGTCGAATTCCTCGACCAGATCCTGCCCGGCATGGACGGCGACGTTCGCAAGGAAGCGAACAAGATTCTCAAGAAGCAGGGCATGGAATTCAAGCTCAAGACCAAGGTCACCAAGGCCGAGGTCAAGGGCAAGAAGGCCGTGCTGACGCTCGAACCCGCCGCCGGCGGCGAAGCCGAAACGCTCGAGGCCGACGTCGTGCTCGTGTCGATCGGGCGCCGTCCGAACACCGATGGTCTCGGCCTCGACAAGGCGGGCCTCGCGGTCAACCAGCGCGGACAGATCGAAACCGACCATGACTTTTCGACGCAGGTCCCCGGCATCTGGGCGATCGGCGACGTCATCCCCGGCCCGATGCTTGCGCACAAGGCCGAGGACGAGGGCATCGCCTGCGCCGAGAATATCGCGGGGCTGACCGGCATCGTGAACCACGATGTCATCCCGTCGGTCGTCTACACTTGGCCCGAAATCGCCGGCGTCGGCCTGACCGAAGAGCAGGCGAAGGAAAAGGGCGAGGTCAAGGTTGGCAAGTTCCCGATGCTCGCCAACAGCCGTGCCAAGACCAACCACGAACCCGACGGTTTCGTGAAGGTGATCGCCGACGCCAAGAGCGACCGCGTGCTCGGCGTGTGGTGCATCGCGAGCGTCGCGGGCACGATGATCGCGCAGGCCGCGCAGGCGATGGAATTCGGCGCGACGTCGGAAGATATCGCCTACACCTGCCATGCGCACCCGACGCACAGCGAAGCGATCAAGGAAGCTGCGATGGCGGTGACGGGCAAGCCGATCCACA
>NZ_JAEMQX010000027.1 GCF_016463645.1 Sphingopyxis sp.
GACCGGCAACGGGAAAGACGGCTTTGCGGATCGGTTTCATCGGGGACGGACTAGCGCGCCTGACAGACCGGGAAAAGCGCCCGTTCGCGAAGTTCGGGCCGGCGCGTCCCGATTCCGGACATCTTGCGAGGCCAAAGCCGCGGATGCCATGCGCTTCGCGGTGCCGGCCCCGGTGCTCGGGTGCGAAATGCCGACTATCCGCCCGCCCGCGCCCCTGCTACGCCTTTGATCGCGAGCGGCTGCATCGATGAGGACGCCGTATCGCCGCGACGCCGGTGACGGAGGGAACGGGCTGTGGAAACCATTTGGGACTGGATAACGGTATTTACATTCGCCGGGCTTGCAACGCTGCTCCTGCAGCGCTCGGCCGAAGAAGAGCCCCGCGACCAGCTCTGGCAATATGCGCCCCCCGCGGTTGGTTGCGCGCTCGTCAACTATGTCGGCAACGAAGGCTATCATGCGCCGGCCGCAGTGCTTTTTGTGGGCGTGGTCGTGTATATCTTCAAGGTGCTGAACGTGCCGGTGCCTTTCCTCAAACGATAGGCTCCGCGCGTCGCGATATTCCGCGGCGCTGTAACGAAACTTAACAAACGGGTTTCGGTCCTGTAGAATCAACATCATATCCGGGGGCAACATGCGTCGGGCTGGAGAGCCCGGCACGATCCGATGCTCGCACATATGGAGAGCCGCAATCATCTGCAGTCCGACCGCCGCTATCGAAGCACGCCGTTGGCGGGTGCGGTCCGGCGGCTCGCCCGCCGCCTTCCGGCGGCCGGCCGGCCGGCTGCCACTTGGCGGGGCTCGCGCCCGGCCGGGAAGTGCTGCGCGCCATGGCTAGATCCGGCAGGGATTCGGCGAGCGACTGGCATATCGCACCCGCACCGATCGGCGCCGGCGGCGGTTTCGTCACCGGCATCGACATCGCTTCCGACGGGTCGTTCATGGTTTGTAACACCGACGTCTTCAACGGCTATATCCGCAATGCAGGCGAAGCGCAGTGGCGCCATCTGCTGCGCCAGGACAATCTCGCCGAGGCCGATTACGATCCGCGCCCCGACAATCGCGCGGTGCTGCGCGCGAAGGCGGGCAATGGTGCCAACAACGGAACCTATTGCACCCGGATCGCGCCGTCGGACCCGCGCGTGATCTATACGGCGTGGAACGCCATTCTCTATCGATCAACCGACGCCGGACGGAGCTTTCGCCGCACCGCGCTCCCCCCGAAGGCCTTTCTCTCGGATACGGGGCCCTCGCGCCGCTTCAACCGGTCGATCGACGTGCACCCGCACGATCCGGGCCGTGTGATCGCGGGCACCAATGGCGATGGCTGCTACGTCTCCGAAGACGGTTTTGCAACCTTCCGGCGGCTGGAGCTTCCCGATACCGGAAAAGACTATAGCGGCACGCCGGGACGGTATCTCGTGGCATGGGGAGGCGACGGCAGCGCCTGGGTCCATGTGTTCGGCACCGGCCTGTTTCATGCGCCAACCGGCATCGCCGGACAGTTCCTGTTCGCCGGGGGGCCGGCCACCGCTTCGTGCCTCGTCGTGGGCAAGGATGGCGCAGTGCATGTCTGCGAATTTCGTATCAGCGCCGCGCAGATCCCCGATGCGCTGCATATCCTGCGCGACGGGCAATGGCGGCGTGCGCCCGGGACCAAGAACGCCGACCAGGTCGCCGTCAACCCGTTCGACCCGCAACATCTCGTCTGGGCCAACGAAAATAGCGGTCAATGGTGGCAGAGCCGCGACGGCGGTGCCACCTCGGTCGATTTCGGTAACGAACGGCGCGGTGGCGGCGAGAGCGCGTGGCTCTCGGATAGCGGCAAGGCGGTCTACCCCGCGCAGATCCTGTTCGATCCGCTTCGCGAAGGGCGGTTGTGGATCGCCGAGGGTGTCGGCATCAACTATTGCGACCTGCCCGCCACCACGGCGCAGCCCGTCATATTCCACGACATGAATGCCGGCATTTCGGAATTCGTCGCGACCTGCGGGCTCACCGCCACCGGCAATGCGACCGCGCTCCTCGGCGTCATGGACAAGGGCGTGTGGCGGGTCGGTGACAACGCCAACGACGGCTGGGCCTATTCGCCGCTGCCCGGGCGGCCGGTCAATCGCAGCGCCGTTGCGCATTTGCGCAGCATCGACAATGCCGCCGACGACCCGGCGTTCGTCGTCGGCCTGTTCCAGCAGGATGGCAGCAACGGCTGGTCGGAGGATTGGGGCCGGACATTCACGGCCCTCGCGCCGCCGCCCGGGCAGGCGAACTGGTTGCCGGGTGGCGACTGCGCGGTATCGACACGCGGCAACATCATCATCGCCCAAGGGAACAGCGGCGCGGCCTGGTGGACGAAGACCGGCGGTCGGCGGCCGGAGGACTGGCATCCGGTCTCGTTCGGCGGATATTCGCCGGTTACCGCCTGGATCAACGCCTATTATGTCCACCGCGACTGCCTTGCCGCCGACAAGACGCGGCCCGGCGTGTTCGCGGCACTCGTCAATAACATCTACAAGCGCCCCGACAATGCCGACGCCGTCGGACGCGACATCGCGGGCCTCTGGGTAAATCGCAATGGCGGCGAGGGCGATTGGGAGCAGCGCGTCAAGGGCACGCTCGCGCCACGCGGTGCGCGGCACCACACGCTGAGCCAGTTCTGGCAGGCGCGTCTTGCCTATGTTCCCGGTCACAGCGGCGAACTCCTCTATGCCAATTGCGAAGGCGGGAACGTCCACGACCAGCTGATGTGGCTCAAGGACGATGGCGCCGAGATCATCGGTCTGCCCGCCTATCGTTTGCGGGCCTTCGATTTCGGCATGGCGGCGCCCGGCGCTGACCGGCCCGCGATCTATTTTTACGGGACATTCGACAAGGTCCAGGGCCTCTATGCCAGTTTCGACTGGTTCGAGACCGACCCCGTGCTGATCAGCCGCTTTCCCAACAGCAGCATCGATTATGTCTCCGCGGGGCTGGGCCTCGTCGGCGACATGAACCGCTTCGGCCGTTGCTATCTTGGCTTCGGCGGCAACGGTTGGGTGCGCGCCGACCTGCGTTCGGCCGACCGGAAATCCACCGCAACGCAAAATCCACCTTTGCCGGCTACGGCGGTCCCGGGCGGCAGGCGTGAACATGGATAATCTGCAAGCAAAAGAGGTCAAGGACGATGGCGCGTGGTCTCGCGGCGACGCTCGTCCCGTGCCCCTGCGCCGCTTCCTCTCCTCGGCGCGGGACAAGCGGACGTTCCTTTATTGCCTGTCGCTGCTTCTCGACATTCTCTGTCTCTTTGCCGGTTATATCGTCGCGCTCCAATTGCGTGACGAGCAGTGGCTCGCCGCGGGCGGTCACTCGATCATCTATATCGCGCTGCCGATTTTCGTCATGTTCGAGATCGCGCGCGAAGCGCAGGACGTCGAGACTCTCGCCAATCGGCTGACCGCGATCCAGCGCTCGCTCGGGGCGCTCGGGGCGACCGCGATCGTGATCATCGGCATGGGTTTTCTGTTCAAGGCCGACGACATCTCGCGGCTTGGCCTGGCGGTGACCTTCGGCGCGGCCGCCGTCTTCATCGTCGCGGCGAAAACCGTCCTCGACCTGATCGTGTACAAGATGATGGGGGACGCGGTCGTTTCGACGATCCTCATCCTCGACGGCCTCTCCGCCGATGCAGAGCCGCACGCCGCTGTCGTCGATGTCACGGCCGAAGGCTTGTGGCCCGACCTCGATCGTCCCGACATGATCGACGCGCTGTCGCGCCTGATCGCGCCCTTCGACCGGGTGGTCGTAGCCTGCCGCTTCGATCACCGACCCGCATGGGCGACCTTTCTCAAGGGGCATGATGTCGGCGGTGAAATCCTTCTTGATCGCGACCTTCTCCACGGGGCCGTCGCGATCGGCCAGTATGATGATAGCGATACGATCATCCTTTCGCGCGGTCCGCTGAATCTCATGAACCGAATCCAGAAACGCGCGCTCGACCTCGTGGTGGCGATATTTGCGCTCGTCATCCTGTCGCCGGTGCTTCTTGTTGTCGCCATCGCGATCCGGCTTGAAAGTCCGGGCCCCGTCCTTTTCCGGCAGATGCGGGTGGGGCAGGGCAATCGCCAGTTCCGCATATTCAAGTTCCGTTCGATGCGGAGCGACAGCAGCGATGCCGACGGCAATCAGTCGACGGCGCGAGCCGACGCGAGGATCACAAGAGTCGGACGCATCATCCGCCGGACCAGCATCGACGAGCTGCCGCAACTGCTCAACGTCATCCGCAGCGAGATGAGCATGGTCGGGCCGCGGCCGCACGCGCTCGGGTCGACTGCCGGCAACGAGCTGTTCTGGCACGCCTCGCAGCAATATTGGCTGCGCCACGCCCTGAAGCCGGGGATCACCGGTCTCGCGCAGATCCGCGGCTATCGCGGCGCAACCGAATGTGTCGAGGATCTGGCCCGGCGGGTGCGATGCGACCTTGAATATCTGTCGAACTGGTCGCTGTGGACCGACGTGATGATCATGATCAAGACCATCCGCGTCGTGATCCACAAGAACGCCTATTAGACTCCCGCCGAAACATGTCGCCGCTTGGCGGCCGCTGCGCCGGGGCCGACGCGCCTTCGTCGCGCGCCTGAATTTCTGCCGGTACGGTATTGGCCGGATTGGCAGACGGCGTCTATTCTCCTAGGCATTGCCGATGCGCATCGTCGGGATCCTGCTTGTCCTGCTGTCGATTCCGGCGTTCGTCGCCTGGCTGCGCAGTTACCCGCGCCAGCGCAAATGGGCCTATCTCTGCGTCGGCCTGCTCCCCTTCGTCGTCAGCGCGCTCAATCTCGATGCGGCTCTCATCAACTGGGCAGGCTGGCCCGGCTACGCAAAAGGGATCGTTCTTTCGTTGCTCGACACGCTGGCGCTGGCGATTCTCGTCACGAGCGCCGGCCCCTTCCGCAAGCTACCGCTCGCGGGGGTGTTTCTCTTTTACCTCTTCGCCGTACTGCTGTCGGTTGCCGTGTCGACGCTTCCGATGAGTTCGGCTTTCTATCTCTTCCAGCTCGTGCGCGTTTTTCTCGTCTTCGCTGCCGTCGCCTCGTTCGCCGGCCAGCCGGGCGCCGTGCGATGGTTGTGCTTCGGTCTCGCGCTCGGCGCGACCTTCCAGGCGGTCATGACGATCGACCAGCGAATGTCGGGCGCCATCCAGGCGGCAGGGACAATGGGGCACCAGAATCTTCTCGGGTTGATGTTGCACTTCGTAACGCTGCCCCTCCTTGCGCTGCTTCTCGCCGGCGAGCGAAGCAAGCTGATCATGATGGGCGTCTTCGCCGGGCTCGTCGCTGTCGCCCTGGGCGCGTCGCGCGGTTCGATCGGGTTCGTCGCAATCGGGCTCGCATTGCTCTTCCTGCTCTCGCTCGTGCGCCGGCCGACCCCGCACAAGTGGAAGATCGTCGGGCTCGCCGTGCTCGTCATGGCGGTCGTCGTGCCGATCGGTATTTCGAGTTTCCACGAACGTTTCGCCAGCCGGCCGATCTACGACGGCCCCGACGGCGAGCGGCTTGCTTTCGAGCGCGCCGCGAAGGCGATGTGGAATGATCATCCGATGGGCGTAGGTGCGAACCAATATGTCGTCACCGCCAATGCCGATGGCTATTCGGAGCGCGCGGGCGTGACCTGGAGCTACGCCAGCCGCTCGACCAACGTCCACAACATGTATCTTCTCACCGGCGCCGAACTGGGCTGGATCGGGCTCGCCTCATTGGTTCTTCTCTTCGCCTGGCCGGTGCTGCGCGGTTTGCACTTCGCGTTCCGCTATCGCACGGACCCGCGCGGGGATGTCGTACTCGGCGCAAGCGTCGCCATCCTCGTCACCGCTCTCCACGGCATAGTCGAATGGATATTCGTGACCGGGCACGCGCAATATGTTTTCGCGATCTCGATGGGCATCATCGCGGGGAGCATCAGGCAGCACCGCCGCGACACTGCGGCGAATGCGCGCGCGAAGCGGCGGCGCGCCGTCGAAGCGAGGAAAACGCTTGCCGGGAAAGCATCCGTCGCGCGTGGCTGAGCTCGAGAAACGACCCTCGGCGGCGCTGCCCGCCGCTGCGCGATGGTATTCGGCGCTGCGCCAGGCCGTCGGTTCACGCCGCTCGCTTCT
Organism: Sphingopyxis sp.; assembly: GCF_016463645.1. Classification (GTDB taxonomy): domain Bacteria; phylum Pseudomonadota; class Alphaproteobacteria; order Sphingomonadales; family Sphingomonadaceae; genus Sphingopyxis. The sequence continues at coordinate 6,128 of NZ_JAEMQX010000027.1, forward strand.
CGGCGCCGCCGGCTGGGTGTCGGCGACCTTCATCGCGCAGCAGGGGCTGCGGCTCGTATCGAATATTGTTCTCGCCTGGCTTCTGGCGCCAGCACTTCTTGGCACGATGCTGCTCATCAACACGCTGCGGACCGGGGGGGAATTGCTCACCGACGTCGGTGTGGGGCAAAGCATCGTCAACAATCCGCGCGGCAACGAGCCGGGATTCTACAATACGGCCTGGACGATCCAGATCCTTCGCGGGCTGCTTTTGTTTGCGCTCGCGATCGCGTTGACGGTTCCGATAGCGCGTCTCTACGACAAGCCCGAATTGCTGATCCTCCTGCCGGCGGTGGCACCGATCTTCATCGTCACCGGTCTGACTTCGCCCGCGCGCTTCCTGCTCCAGAAGCGGCTCGAAGTTCGCAAGCTCGCGCTGTTCGATCTCGCCTCGGCGCTGTTCGGCACGGCGGTTCAAATCGCTCTCGCACTCTATACGCCGACGATCTGGGCGCTTGTCTGGGGACTGCTGATCGGCACAGCGGGCCCCGCAGCCGCGAGTTTTTTCCTCATCGACTGGCGCTCGCACCGGATCCGTTGGGAAAAGGAAGCCGTGACGGCCGTGCTTCATTTCGGCAAATGGGTGTTTCTCTCCTCGCTCATCTATTTTCTCGCCATGAATTTCGACCGGTTATATTTCGCCGATGCCATCCCCCTCGCGCTGCTTGGCGTCTACGGCATAGCGCGAACTTTCGCCGACACGGTCACGCTCCTGTTCCAGCGGATGGGCAGCCTGCTTATTTTTCCCAAGGTTTCAGCGTCGCAGCAGCGGGGCTTCGACCTCCAGCGCGCCATTCGTCCGATCCGGCTGGTCACGCTGCTCGTCGCGGCAACCGGGTTGGCGCTCGCCGTGGCGCTGGCCGACCGCTTCATCTACCTCGTTTATGATGAACGCTATCAGGCCGCGGGCCTTTTCCTGTCGATCCTGCTGGTCGGCAGCTGGTTCGGCATCCTCTCGACAATGGCGGACGCGATGATGATGGGGGTCGGAAAACCGTCCGGCGTCGCCTTCAGCAACGGCGCTAAGCTCGCGGTCATTGCGGTCGCCTTGCCGTTGCTGCTGCCCCGTTACGGCATGAACGCCGCGCTATTGACCTTTGTTCTTGCGGACGCCGTGCGCTATGCCATGCTGGCATGGCGCAAACGCGGTGTTGGTCTCTCTTTTCTCCGGCAGGATGCGGCTTTGACGCTTTTGTTCTTCTTGCTGATCTTCCTGTTTCGCGAAGCGACGATGCTCATCGGCCTGACGGAGGGCGTCGACTTCTGGTTCGCGCAGGCGAGGATGCCGCTTGCCTAGGCACGGCAACATCGGTCTTGTCGCGATCGGGCGCAACGAGGGCGAGCGGCTTCGGCTTTGCCTGGGCTCGGTTCCCGGCGGCATGCCAATCGCTTATGTGGACAGCGCCTCGACCGACGGCAGCGCGGACTTCGCCCGCTCGATGGGAGCGGTGGTGGTCGACCTCGATCTCGCCATGCCCTTTACAGCCGCGCGCGCCCGCAACGCCGGACTCGAGGCGATTCTCGGCGCGTGGCCCGACCTTGAGTATATCCAGTTCGTCGATGGCGATTGCGAACTCGAACCCGGCTGGCTGGCCGCGGCCGAAGCGTTTTTGCGCTCCGACCCGGCGGTGGCGGCGGTATGCGGCCGCCGCCGTGAGCGTTACCCGGAGCGCAGCTTCTATAACCGGATGTGCGACGGCGAATGGAACACGCCGATCGGCGAAGCCGAGGCGTGCGGCGGCGATGCGATGTTCCGCGTCGATGCTCTCGCCGAGGCGAAGGGCTATGATCCCGCGATCATCGCGGGCGAGGAGCCGGAACTGTGCCATCGGTTGCGCGGGCGAGGTTGGCGGGTCAGGCGAATTGACAGTCCGATGACGATCCACGACGCCGATATGCACCGGACGCGCCAATGGTGGATGCGCACGGTCCGCAGCGGCTTCGGCTATGCGCAGGTCTGGCAGAAGACACGGATGGGGAAGGGCGAGCCGCTCTACTTCCGTCAGCTCGCCAGCGCGCTTTTCTGGACTTTCGGGGTGGTCCTCGCCGGATTGCTCGCGGCGCTCGTGCTCGGGCCCGTTGGCTTGCTCGCCGTGCCGGTTATCTGGCTCGTCCAACTGGCGCGCCTTACGCGCCGCGGCGGGTTCGCCTGGGGCTGGCACATGCTCGCCGGCAAGCTCGCCGAGACGAGCGGAATCCTGCGCTATCTGCTGACGCGGATCGCTGGCAGGAAACAAGGCGCGATCTTCTATAAATGAGCCGCATCGCCTATTTGGTCAGCGATTATTATGCGCCCTCTCACACCTTTGTCCGGCGTGAAGTCACCGGACTGCGCGCGCTGGGAGTGGATATTGTCGCGTTCAGCGTCCAGCCCGGCAAGGAAAGCGAGGATGCAGCGGAGGATATCCTCGGTCGCTCCCCCTTCGCCTATGTCGCGGCGCTCGTCTGGGCGTTCTGCACCGGCCCGCGCCGCTTTTTGTCGAGCTGGCTGCTGGCATTCCGCCACCGGCCGCCTGGCGTCAGAGCCCTGATCTGGTCGCAATTTCATTTCGCCGAAGCGATGCTGCTCGCGCGATTGTTGAGCCGCGAGAGCGTCACGCACCTGCACAATCATTTTGCCAATAGCGGCGCCACCGTCGGGCTTGTCGCGGCGGCTTTCGCGCGCCTGCCCTGGAGTCTGACCCTTCACGGCATATCCGAGACCGATTATCCGGCGGGGCTCCTTTTGGCGACAAAGCTCGAGCGCGCCACCTTCGTCGCCTGCGCAAGCTACTTCATGCGTGCGCAGGCGATGCGCATGGTCGCGCCCTCGCATTGGCCCAAGATGACCGTCGTTCGTTGTGGCATCGATCTTGCTCGGCTGCCTCCTGCGGCGCCGCATCGCGAAACCGGACCCGCGCGGATCGTCTGCGTCGGCCGCCTGTCGGCCGAGAAGGGCTATTTCGGGTTGCTCGACGCGCTCGCGGCGATCGCGCCGTCGACCGGCGGCGTCGAACTTGTCATCGTCGGGGACGGACCGATCGCGGCTGCGGTTCGCGCGCGGGCGTGCGAACTCGGTCTTCTCGACCGCATTCGCTTCGCTGGCGCGCGCGACGAGAATGAGACGCTCGCCGAAATCGCACGCGCGGACATCCTGGTCCTGCCCAGTCTCATGGAAGGCTTGCCCGTCGTGCTTGTCGAAGCCATGGCGCTCGGCCGCCCGGTCCTCGCGAGCCGTGTTGCCGGGATTCCCGAACTCGTTGTCGAGGGGCGCACGGGATATATGTTCACCCCTTCCGACTGGGAGGATCTGAGGCAGAAGCTCGCTGTGTTGATCGAGAAGCGGGCCCGCTGGCCGCGTATGGGCCGTGCCGGGCGGAAGCAGGTCGAGGGTGAGTTTCGCTCCGACCAAGCCGCGGAGCGCATGGCCCGGCTGTTCAGGGGCGAAGGCGGATCATGACGATTTTCGATCATTTCGATGCGATCCGGATCGTCAACCTGGCGCAGCGCACCGACCGGCGGCGGGAGATGGACCGCGAACTCGCCCGCGTCGGGTTGGCGGGCGACCCGCGGGTGGCCTATTTCAGTGCGATCCGGCCCGTGGATGCCGGGCGCTTCACATCGATCGGCGCGCACGGCGTGTACCTTAGCCAGAAGATGCTGCTTCGCGAGGCCGCCGCCGCAGGTCGCTCGCTGCTGATCCTCGAGGACGATTGTCTGTTCCTGCCGGGAGCCGCAGACCGTGAATTCGGGAACGACTGGGATATATTCTACGGAGGATATACCGCGTCGGATCCGCAAGAGCTTCTCAAGAGCGATATTCAGGGTGCCCATATGATGGGATTTTCTGCCTTGGGTGCGCGTCTGGTCTCGGAGTATCTTGAACAATTGACCTGCGAGGGTATCCATCCGCCGATCGACGCCGCCTATGTCTGGTTTCGCCGCGCCAATCCCGAAGTGCGCACGACCTTCGCGGATCCGCCGCTCGCCGGCCAGCGGCCATCGCGCAGCGATATCGCCGCGCTGGCCTGGTACGACCGGGTTCCGCTGGTTCGCAGTGCCGCAGCACTGGCGCGGGCCTTGCGAACCGGCCCCAGTTGAGGCGCCCTACCAGAAGCCCGCCGCGTCGCGCTTCTTGAGCCGTTTGTTCGCCTGATACGCCGGCCAGAGATTGAGTATCGTCGCCGCGATCGAAAAGGGTGCGCGCCTGAGCAGCCTGGTCGCACCGATACCGCGCAGATTGTGGAGCCGCCAGGACAGCATCCGCGGCGGGAGCACCCACCGGCGGTCTGCGGCACGGCTCTCGGCGAGCCTGCCGACCCAATCGGGGTCGCCCTCGTTGCGATCACGTATCAGTGGAGAGGCATTCTCGTTATGGCCCCCCGCCCAGAGGAATTCGCACAGCCAGCCATTTACGACGGTGCCGACGATCATGCGCGTTTCGTGACGGAAATAACCGCCGACAGAATGCGCTTCGAAGTAATGGGTGGGCCGCGAAATCTGCGCGATGAGCTCGGGTCGGGCAGGGCGCGAGAAGCCGTCGGTATGGATCATCGCTGACAGTAGCCCGTCCTCGCCCGGCGTCGGGACGGGCAGCCAGATTCTGCGCAGTTCGCTCATTCGTGCGGCGTAGAGCGACCCGTTGATCGCGTGCGGTGCAGGTGACTGGCGCGAGACAAGGAGCGAGAAGCGGTCGACCGGCGTCTTCCTGGGCTTTTTCAGTATATCCTTCACCGGATGCCCCGAGACGGCGAGCAGCGCCGGATCGGTCGTCAGTCTCTCCAGCAGTTCGGCGAGTACGGCTTCGTCGATGAATTCGATATCGGCATCGAGGAACAGGCCGATTTCGACGTCTGGCTCAATCAGCTCATGCACGGCAAGGTTCCACGACCGTGCCTTGCCGCCAAGCGGCGTTTCGTGAATCAGGCTATTCACCGGTCGGCCGGAAAATTGTCTCTGCGCCGCCTCGCGCGCGGTGATCGCCGTGGTATCGGTGCACGCGTTGGCGACGACGACCAACTGGAACCGGTGCGGTTGCGCAAGCAATGTCTGCGCACCAAGCTGCGCTATCAGCGAACCGATCGTCCCGGCCTCGTTCCGCGCGATGATGCAGATGGCGATTTTCACACCGGATGCCCCTAGGTGGCGGACGCGGAGGATGCCCGGAAATATCCCGCATCATCGGTATCGACTTCATACCGTCGGCACATCTCGTCGATGAAGCTGCCCGCGGCCGGTGGGGCGTCACGGAGACCCTGCAAGCGTGAATGCCACATATGAACCGCGATCGTTCGCGGCGTGAGCATGGCGTTCACGCGCTCGGCGGGTTCGTAAAGCGCCAACGCGTCCTTGTAACGCACCGGATAGAATACATCGGGCGGCTGGGCGTGGGCCATCAGCCGATTGCGCTTGATCGCATGCGTGAGCAATCCGGCGCTGAAAGTTCCCCAAGGATAGTCTTCAAGCTCGATCGGACCCTCGCGCCAACGGCGCCAGAGGAACTTGAGGCGATTCTTGGGGCCCCACCAAGGCGGCACCATATTGGTGCGCGGGATCGTCTGCAGATCGCTGACGAGCGCCGAATCCGCCGGGGCGCAGACGACGGCGTTGTTGATCCAGCCTTCGTGCTCGAGCCCGAACAGATACGGGGTCGCGGCGGTCACGGGCCGGAGGAAGATGAAATCCATGTCGACCCAGCAGCCGAGCCCCTTGGCCAGCAGTTCGATACGCCAGAGATTGGCGCCAAGAGCGACCGAGCCGCTGTCGCGATAATACAGCAGCCGTTCGCGCGGCATGACCTCGGCCGCGTTGCGCACATCAGTTCCCCCAGGCACCCCCGCAAGCCCGTCCGGCTCGTAGCTCCATAGTGTGAAATCATGGCCCATCGCCTTCGCCGAGGCGAGGCAAAGCCGTTCCAGATAGTTCAGTCGCGGTCCGACCCATAGCGAATGAAGATGGATGAGCGGCATCGAGATCCTCTGCTTCGGCACGGCTGGACAGAATGAAGCCGGGCGCGCGCCACGCATCGCCCTTTTGGCGGATATAATGACCGCGCGAATTTGCCAAGGCCAACATGGGCTATCCTCGGTGTGCGTATCGGGATGCTGCCAACCAAGTGTGACCGCCGAGCTTGCCGGGGAGCGTTCCGCCTGTCATGCCGGTGGTAACGCGGCACCAGGGGATGAGCATGGCTGCACGGGGAACGTTGCGTCTGGTTCGGGCGCAGGGAGAGGCACTTGCCCGCTTTGCGGGGCGGGCGCTATGGCCCGCGGCCCGGGCGCCGGTCGGACGCGATCCCGCCTTCGACCCCGAAACCCGAAGCTGGTTCACCGGGCAACTCGAGCATATCCGTTCCTATCTCGAATATGGCGCGGGCGCATCCACTCTTCTTGCCGCTGATCGAGGCATTGCCGCGGTCAGCATCGAGAGCGATGCGCGCTATGCCCGGCAAGTTCGCGAGGCTTTGCCGGCCGACCTTGGCAGGCGTATCGTGACGATCGACATCGGAGTGACCGAGGCTTGGGGATATCCTCTCTGGATATTTCCCACCCGGGGAACGCGCCGCCGCTGGCAACGGTATCCGCTCGCCGGACCCGCGCTTTTGGACCGCCTTCCTTCTTTTCCGGAGCTGGTCCTGATTGACGGCCGATTCCGGGTTGCGTCGTGCCTGGCGATGGCGCGCGCCGCCACCGAGAGGGGGGCGATCACGCAAATCCTGTTCGACGATTATTCATTGCGACCGCATTATCATGCGATTGAGGCCATAATCGGCAAGCCCGATAGAATCGGGCGTGCCGCGCTGTTTCGGATCGGGGGCGCGGCGCTCGACCTCAAGGAGCTCGATTCGGGGATCGACGTCGCTCTGCGCGACTATCGCTAGGCCTCGGGCTCGGGGCGATCATAATATCGCCCATATTCGGGGCCGCCGTATCCATAGCCATAGCTGTCACCGAGCCCGCCGCGATAGCGGTTCAGAATTGAACCGATGCACGGCGTTGGCTGCAGCATGGCAAGAACGTCCTGGACATGCCGGCGGGTGGTCTTGCCCGCATCGGCCACGAGGACATAGCCATCGAGTTGCGCGAGGCTGATCATGGCATCGTCGCTGGCGAAGGCCGGAGGCAGGTCGAACAGGATGATCGCCGCCTCGCTTCTTTCGCGCAGCGTCCGGATCATGTGCATGTATCTTTCGCCGGCCAGGAGTTCGGCGGTGTTGCGCGCCCGGCTGACGGCGGGAAAGACCCCGAGCGTCGTTCCCTCGATCCGGCGACCGATCGCGGCGAGATCGTCAATGCTGCCATCGAGAAAGCTGTCGACGCCGCGCTCCGGCGCCAGGCCGATTTCTTCAGCGAGCGAAGCGCGCCTGATGTCGAGATCCACGAGGAATACGGGTTCCTCGACGACGCGCGCGAGCGAACTGGCAAGGTTCATCGACAGAAAGGACTTGCCCGCCGCAGGTGTCGCCGACGTAATGCCGACGAGGCGATGGCCGTCCTCCTTGAGCTTCTTGGCGAAACTTGTGCGCAGGAGATTGAATGGGCGCGCGCGCGCGTCGCGGTTATCGAAGCCGACGATTCGATGCTTGCGGATGACGCTCACGGGCGGCGTGAACGCCGCAAGGTCAGACAACGCCAGGATCTTCGCGTCGCTCGAAAGGGGCAGATCGGCTTCAGCCATGTGTCAACCTTCGGTGCATGGGATATTAACGCTGCGAGCGCGAGGGAAGAAAACGGCGCCATCTGTCGCGCCGGATATTCTTGACTTCGATCACCGGGATGATGCCGAGCGGCGGCGCACCGAGCAGCGCGTTGAGCGCAGCGGGATCGCGGATCGGCCGCAGGAAAAGCTCGATCGCGAGCGCGAGGACTATTCCCGCGCCGAGCCCGCCGAAAACGCCGATCGCGCCGATCAGCAGCCGGTTGGGCCAGCTCGGCTGATCGGGAATAACCGGGGGCTCGACCACCGACAGGCGCTCGGACATCTGCTCGTCCTCGGCCCGCACACCGGCGCGAGCACCCATCAGCTGGTTCTGGACCTGCTCATATTGCGTGTTCACAGCGGCGAGCCGCTGCTGCAACTCGCCGAGCTGCTGCTGGACGAGCGGCGCCTTGGCTTGCGCAGCCAGGCGCGAACTCAGCTGTGCGGTCTCGTTGGCCTTCGCTCCGCGCAAGGCGGCGATCTGCGAATTGTTGAAGGCAATCTGCTCGTCGAGCGTCTGGATCGGCAATTTCTCGCTCGTGTCCTTGGCCAGTCGCTTCGCCTCGGCGAGTGCCTGCTTGGCCAGAATCACGTCGGGATGCGTCTCGGCATAGACGGCACGGGCGGCGGCAAGCCGCTGCTCGGCTCCCGAGACGATCGGATCGCGCTGGTCGCTCGTCTGAGCGAGGTTTCGCTGCTGAATCAGAAGCTGGTTGTCGCGCTGCAACGCCGCGATCTGGACGTCGTAACTGCCGCCGCTGCCTCCGACGATCATCCCGCCGCCGGCCAGCACATTGCCGTTACGAGCGGTGATATCGGCGATCTGCGACTGCAGCGAAGAAATCTGCGCTTCCAGTCCCGCCGACTGGTCGGTCAGGAACTGCACGGTGTTCGCCGCCTGCTCGGCATTGCCGCGGGCATCGAGCTGGAGCACCCGGTCCATCAGATCCTGAGCCACCGCCTGCGTCTGTTCGGGCTGGCTATATTCGAACGCCAGTTCGAACGCGATGGTGCGGTTCTCCGATCCTCCCCCGGGGCTGGTTTCGGCGGGCGTCAATGTGATTGCCGATCGCATCTCGTCCAGGATTTCGGAAAGCGGTGTGCTCTTGCGCTGGCTCGCATAAAGTCCGTGGCGCTCGATGAGCTGGATGAGATCGGGACGGGCCGTGATCTGCTGCCGGATCGCCGCGATCCGACGGTCGATCATATTGCCCGCATCGAGACCGATCACTTCCTTGGGCAGTTGCGGAGATTCCACGAGCATGATGGCATTCGATCGATAGCTTGGCGGAATCAGTATCGCCGCTCCGATCGCGACCACGATGCCGACCACCGCCGGCAGCACGACAAACCACCGGCGCTGCCAGAGGATGGCCGGCAACTGCTGCAGGAAGCTGCCGCCCGATGCTCCCTCGTCGGCAGGCGTATCAAACATGTTATCGTCCACTATCGCGGCTTTCCGAACCTGATCGTCACGCCAACCATGAGCGAATAGTTGGCGCTACGCGGCAGCACATCGTCGAAGATCTTCGAATAGCCCGGAGTTACGGTAAAGGCTATCCGATCATTGATGTCGCGGCTGTATGTCGCCGAAGCGCCCAAAAAGTCGGTTACGCGTACACCCGGCAGACCCACGCCGTCCTCGTTGGTGCGTCCGTATCGGCCCGCCAGCGATATCCGGTCGACCCGGCTCAAGCGTGCGTCGTAGTTCACCGACGCCGTCGTTACCGTCGACACGCCGCCAAGCGCGGTCGGCTGCGCGCTGCGCCCGGCCGATACGCAAAGGCTCCGGTTGGGCGAGCGATCGCAAAGGCCGACGCTCCCGGCAAAAGAGACAAGCTTGCTATGGAATCCGTTGCCCAGCTTGGTGCGGACGTAGGATATTCCCGCATCGGCGACGAGGCTCAGCCGGTCGCTGAGCTGTTGCTGGATGCCCGCTCGTGGCGATATGATGACGCTGTCGCCCGTTCGTCGCCCCAGATAATCGACGGCCATGAGCTGTGTGCTGAGCGTCGCGGTCGTGCGCGGCGAGAGCCTGCGCTGATATCCGAAATGCGTCGAGGCGCTGCGATAGTCGAAACCGACGTCGTTGCCGATATAAGTTCCGTTCAACGTGACGCCGGTGTTCAGCGAACTCACTTCGTCGAGAAGATGCGACAGGCCGAAGCTGGTCCCGACGCTGGTGACGCGCGCCCGCGTCCCCGCGAGCGTCGTGTCGATGATCGGCGGTCCGGGCGGCAGCAGCGGGCCCGGGACCTCGGCCGGACCGCTCGCGAAGAGCAGGCTGTCGTGCGCCGCCGAGCGCACAGTGCGAACGTAGGCGTCGACGCGGACGTCGGTCCGCTCGTCGAGCCGACGCGTCGTCGAAGCCTCGAGACGACCGGAAATGTCGCTGCCGTAGTCACTGAGATATTGGGTTAATCTCAGATCCCCGCCAATACGGGTCTGGCCAAGCTCGTCCTCGACGAACACCGACGGGGAAACGCTCACCGTCGCCGAAGCGGCGGTGTCGCCGTCGCTGTAGAGAAAGGGATTCGTCGCGACGCCACCGCCGACCGAAACATCGACGGTGAATTGCGGCTCCGACTGCGCGAGTGCCATCTGCGGCAAACAGGCAATGACAGCAACGGCAAGGGACGAGGCAAACTTCCTCAACAGGCGAATCCTTTTTTCCATCAGCGGACGATCACAGTATCTCCTGTTTCGATTTGTAAAATATTACCTCCGGCAACATCTTTCGCATCGGTGCCAAGCTTGAACAGCGGGGTCAGCCGCACGCTGAGGGCACTGAGTTGCGCGCCCGACTTGCGGATGATCAGGACATTGTCGAGATTCGCGAACTCGGCCGGCCCGCCCGCCATGCTCAGCGCCTCGAGCACATTGACGTAGCGTCCGGGCGTGAAAGTACCCGGCGATTTCACCCGGCCCATCACCGAAAATTGCATCCCCGACGGCACAACGACCGAGACGGTAACCTGCGGCACGGCGCCGACATACTGCGCGCTCAGCCCGTTCGTGATCGATGCCTCGACCTCGGAGGGCAGATAACCCTGAACCTTGATCTGACCGACGAGCGGAAAGGCGATCGTGCCGTCAGGCAGGACCTTGACCTTTCGTTGCAGTCGTTCTTCACCCCAGACATAGACCTCGAGCTCGTCGCCCGCGTTGATCCGGTAAGTCGATGCCGCGGTGGCGGCAACAGGCTTTCCCGCCGCCGCCGGGCGGGGTGCGTCGACGGGCGAGGGGGCCGGCTGCGCCTGCGCCATCGACGCCATGGTGGCGGCTGCAGCTATCGCCACGGGGAGCCGGATCCTGATCATTGAGAGTACCTTAGAGAGCGGTCGACAGTTAAAGCAGTGTTACTATAAGGTGGGGTATGTTATTTGGCTACCTTGTTAACCCTCGGAATCCGGGCTCCTTGACCCGCTGTGGGACGGTTGGCGGGCGTCTTTGCCGCATGGTGGCGGGCGGACTGCTGTTTGCGGGTGCGATCGCGCTCGGCGGTTGCACGCGATCCGACGCTGCCGCCGCGGCCGATGCAGCGCGCGCGCAGTCGCTTCTCGAACAGCGCCGCGTCGGCGAGGCTCGCATTGCGATCAGGGAAGCAATCGCTGCACGCGACGACGAGCCGCAATATCACATATTGCGAGGCCGGATCGAAATGGCGGCCGACTCGGTTTCGGGGGCCTATGACGCGTATAGCGACGCCATGTCGCTCGATCCCGCCAATATGGAGGCGCTGCAGGCCGTGTCGCAGCTCGGGTTGCAGACCGGCCATTTCCGTGAATCGCTCGAGGCTACCGACGCGATTCTCTCGTTGTCGCCGGACGAGCCCGGTGCGCTCCTCATGCGGGGCCTGCACGCCGTCATCCGCAGCCGTTTTGCCGAGGCCGACGGTTATGCCGATCGCATTCTGGCGCGCGATCCCGGCAACGAGGGTGGGGTCATCCTCAAGGCGCGCATCGCCGTGCGCAAGGGGGCACCGGGCGACGCCCTCGCAGTCCTCGCACCCTATGGTGCGGCGAGGCCGGACACGGTTGGCGTGGCGATGACGCGTCTTGAAGTGTATCGGAGCATGCGCGACGCCGCGGGAATGCGCGAGCAGTTCGCGCGTCTGCGCACGCTCGCACCCGATAATCCCGACCTGCGTCTCGACGAAGCCGATTTCGCCTTCAAGGACGATCGTCCACGCGACGGCGCAGCGCTGATTGTCGGTCTGCTCGCCGATCCCAAAGCGCCCCCCGGCCGGATTGCCGCTACGCTCGCAGTCTGGCGCGAATATCTCTCGCAGGGCCCCGGCGACGCCAGCCTCGAGCCCGTCGCCGCAACCGGATCGACGGCGGCGCGGATCACAACCGCCGAATTTCTCGCCGGCCACGGTCGGATCGCCGGCGCGCGCCAGCTTCTCGCCGGTCTGGACGCCGCAACAAGATCGCCGGTCGACGCGCTTCTCGCTTTGCGGGAGAAGCGTCCGGAGGAGGCGCTGCGGCTCGCCGACACGGTTCTGTCGCGAGACGCCACCCATTGTCTCGCCCTGACCGTGCGCGCGGACATCGTGCTCCAGCAGGGCAGGGCGGCGGAGGCGCTTCGTGCGGCCCAACTCGCCGCCAGCCAGTGTCCCGCGCAGACAGGGGCGTGGATGATCGCCGCAGCCGCCTATGCGCGCCGCGACGATCTGGAGAATGCGCGCCGCATGTGGCGCCAGGGCATCAGCGCAAATTCCCAGAATCCCGACATGTCACGGGCCTATGTCGCCTGGCTGTCGGCCAGCGGGCAAGAGCGCGAGGCGCTCGCCGTCGCCCGGAGGCTGACGCATGAGGCACCGGCCTTGCTCGGAGGCTGGCGGTTGTATCGCGATACTTGCGCGCGGCAGAAACAGGATTGCCTTGGCGCGGCCCAAGCGGGACTGAAAAATGCCTCGACGCTTTACGGGATCGATCCTCTTCCAGGGCAGGCTCCGCCCAACGGTCTCTTCGGGCGGATTGTCACGCGGACGGCTACTTAACGCGCCTTTTACCATCTTTCGCCACCCGGTCTTATCGCCTCGCACGATAGCAGGTCCCCCTCAACTTGGGGATTCGTCATGCCGAGGCTCATCGACAGGACTGCAAAGATCGCCTTTCTGGCCGTGGCGGCGACGTTGCTCACGGGTGCCCAGCCGCGCCTCGGGAATCTCGAATCGCGCTTGTTGGCGAGCCACAATCGCGAGCGCGCGCTCGCGGGAGTTCCGCCGCTGCGCTGGAATGCGGAGCTCGCGCGCGGCGCACAGGACTGGGCCGATCATCTTTCCAGCACGGGCCGGTTCGAACATTCGCCCAATATTCCCGGCCGCCCGCCCGAGGGCGAAAATATCTGGGGGGGGACGCCGGGAGTATTCCGGCCCGAGGCGATGGTCGATCTGTGGATATCCGAGAAAGAGGATTTTGTCCCCGGGGTCTTTCCCGCCAATAGCCGCACAGGCCGGGCCGAGGACGTCTCGCATTACACCCAGCTGATCTGGGGACGATCGGGAGAAATCGGCTGCGGTCTCGGGCAGCGGGGAGGCGAGGAGATCCTGGTGTGTCGCTACAGCGCGCCCGGGAACGTCAAGGGCCGCGATCCGTTCGCACAGGATTGGCAGAAGGCGTTCGTCCGGCGGCCGGCCGCGAATCAATCGAATCTCAAACTCCCGCTGGCCATGTCCGCGGCAGGCTTCGCCGCCGTCTCGTCCGCCTTGATCGAGGGCCGCAATATATTCGATGGCGGATCGGAAGGCTCGCTGCGGTCAAGCGCTCCGGCCAGTTGATCGGCGACGATGCGCGAGGAGGGGAGTGTCTTTCCGTCAAGTGGCGGTGTATCAAGGCTCTCCGGATCGAGGCCGGGGATGTCGCTGATTTGCGGTTCGCCCGAAAACTGTTCCTGACTTACCGCCTGCGTAAAGGCGGAGCGCCGCCCCCAGCCGCCCGTCCAGCGATAGAAGATATGGTGGTCAACCTGGGCGATCTTGGCCAGCGAGGCGGCCCAGTAGGGCACGACATAATCGGCGTGATAATGGGTCGCCATGCCCACGCTCGGCTCGACGCGCCCCGACAGCGCGGCGATAGCTATCCGCCGCGCCGCGTCCCAGCCGGCGCGTGAAGGCTTGCGCGCAAGGCTTCCGTCGCAGGTGAACGTGAACTGGCAACCCGTCTTCCGGTCCGCCCCTTGGTAGACAACGCCGCAGATGCTGTTCGGAAAGGCGGGGTGGCGCGCGCGGTTGAGGACGACCTGCGCGACGCCACGCTTGCCGCTGTCCGATTCCTGCGCCGCCTCGTAATAAACCGCGGCAGTCAGACAATCCATCGCCGAGCGGCGGCCAGCGAATGCCGATGCGGTCAGCGGAACCACGAGCGGTGGCGCCTGTTCGACGGGGGCGGTCGAGAAAGGCAAGGCCGCATTCTCCGCAAGCGCAACATCAGCGCTGAGCGGCTTGTAGGCGAGGGGAGGTGGTGTCGGTGGTCGCGGCGGTGCTGCGGCCGGGCGCCGCGCGATGTCGTCGACCGCCTCCCGGCGCTGTCCGGCGTCCGAAGCGAAAAGCCACCAAGCCGAACATGCGAGACCTGTCGCCGCCAGCAGCGCAGCGATGATCACTCCTTTACTGTGGCGAGCGCGTCGGTTCGATGACTTTGCCTGATCCATCCTCGCGCCCTATATCAAAATCCATCCCGCCGCGGCTATCGCAAACCGCCTGTTCCGTCCCTCGACGGGACATGTCCCTTCGGGATCTGTCCCACACCGATACGGGGTCCCGCGACGGGAGCATTGGCAGACGGCATTCTTTGTTCTATCCGGAGCATCTTCTTCAAGTCATTGGGCATTGAATGGCCACTGCCGCCGATACCAGAATTGCCGCGGGACAACCCGATCCTTTATCGCGGAATGCTCGTTTCGGGACGATTTCGCTCGCTATCGGCCTCCTCCTCTTCAGCATCCCCACGATGATCTTCGTGGTTCGCCAGTCGTGGACCGGCGAAGAGGGCGCGCATGGCCCGATCGTACTCGTCACGGGACTGTGGCTGCTCTTCCGCCGCTGGAAGGAAGTGTCGGATCTGGCACGCGCCGCGCCGTCCGCCAGCGTATGGGCGCTGCTCGCATGTTTCGTCCCGCTGCAGATTTTTGCCCGGATCACGCAGATCGTCGAGATCGAAGGCTATTTGATGTATGCCTGCCTGCTCGTCGTGCTGTACAGCGTGGTCGGTCTCGAGGTCATGAAGCGCCTCTGGTTTCCGCTCTTCTATCTCGCCTTCATTTTTCCCCCTCCCGAAACGCTCGTGGCTTTCGTGACCGTGCCGATGAAAATCTGGTTGTCCGAGGCTGCTATCCGGTTTCTGGACATGTTCGGCTATCCCATCGGCGGGGAGGGCGTGCGAATCTACATCGGACAATATGAACTGCTGGTGGCGGCGGCCTGCTCGGGGATCAATTCGATCATCTCGCTTTCGGCCATTTCACTCTTCTATATCTATATGCGTCACCAGGCGCATTGGCGTTACGCGCTCCTGCTCGTCCTGCTCATCGTGCCGGTCGCGCTGATCGCGAACTTCTTCCGCGTTCTGGTTCTCATCCTGTTGACCTATCACGCCGGCGAAGCGGCAGCGCAGGGTTTCCTGCACAATTTCGCAGGTATACTGATGTTCGCGATCGCACTGTTGACGATCTTCGGGCTTGATCTGCTGCTCAAGCCCTTGTGGGACCGCTACATCGAGCGGGGGAGGGCGTCCGCCCATGACTGAGGGAGCAATCGGCCGCGAAGCGGCGCCTGCCGACCTGTCACGGCGCAACCTGCTCATTGGAATCGCGCTTGCCAGCGCCTCCGGAATCGCCTTTGCCCGGCAACCGGCGGTGGCCAATCCCGTCGTGCC
Source organism: Sphingopyxis sp. (assembly GCF_016463645.1). Lineage (GTDB taxonomy): Bacteria > Pseudomonadota > Alphaproteobacteria > Sphingomonadales > Sphingomonadaceae > Sphingopyxis. The sequence continues at coordinate 21,724 of NZ_JAEMQX010000027.1, forward strand.
GGAAAAGCTGTTCGAATCCTGGATTCCTCCACGGTTCGGCCGATGGGAAACCGTATCGCAAAGCGGGGTGGTCCTTCCGCCGCCCGATGCGTTGAGCGACCGGCTCTACGACAATCTCGTTACCCGGGTCTATGCGGCGCCCGATTTTCCGCCGGTCATGCTGCTTCTCGCCTATAACAACGCGCAGGACGGCGTATTGCAGGTGCATCGCCCCGAATTTTGCTATCCGGTCGGTGGGTTCGAACTCAGCGAAACGCGCGATATCGCGTTCAAGGCGGGGAAGCAGGCGGTTCCCGCCAGTATTTTCACCGCGACGGCGCCCAATCGGGTCGAGCAGGTGGCCTATTTCACGCGCCTTGGTTCCGCCTATCCGCGCAAGTGGAGCGAACAGCGTCTTGCCGTGATGCGCGCCAATCTGGCGGGGGATATCCCCGACGGCATGATGATGCGCGTTTCGGCGCTCGGTATCGATCAGGAAGAAGCGCAGACGCTGCTCGGCGATTTCTCCCGCCAGTTTATTGAAAATGCCAACCCGCGATTGCAGCGGCTGCTGCTCGGACCGGATTCAGGAGGGTAGATCTATGAACCGCAAGATCAGTTTCACATTCGCCGTCGCCGCGCTTGCGCTTTCGGGATGCGGCAAGGAGGCGACCGGCCAGGTCGCGGCAGTCGTGAACGGCGAGGAAATCACGCTGCAGGAAATCAACGCCGAACTGGGCAGCAAGCCGATCCCCGAGGGCGTCGACAAGAAGGTCGTCCAGCAGGCCGCGCTTCAGCGCATCGTCGAGCGCCGCTTGCTGGCGCAGGCCGCGCGCGATGACGAACTCGACAAAACCCCTGACTATCTGCTGCGCGAACGCCAGTTGCGCGACGCACTGCTTGTCCAGTTGATGGGACAGCGCGCCGAACGTGCGCTGAAAGTGCCCGGTCAGCAGGAAATCGACAAATTCATCGCGGATAATCCGTTGATGTTCGCCAACCGGACGATCCTGACGATCGACCGGATCCAGTTCGCTCTGCCAAGCAGTGCCGACCAGCTCAAGGCGCTCGAAAATGACCATTCGATGGACGCCGTCGCGGCGCGCCTGAGGCAGATGGGGATCGAATTCCGCCGCGACACGCCGCAGATCGATGCCGCGATTCTCGGACCGCAACGCATGCAGCAGATCAGGGCCCTGCCCGAAGGCGAGCCCTTTGTGATCCCCGAGAACGGCGTGGTCACCGTCGGGGTCATCACGAGCGAGCGCGCCGAACCGGTGTCGCCGGCGAATGCGCGTCCGCTGGCGGTACAGGCGCTGCGCAACAGGCAGCTTGCCGCGACGCTTCAGGAACGCCTGAAGCAGAGCCGGGCCGCGGCAAAGATCGAATATCAACCGGATTTCGCGCCACCGGCGGACAAGGCGGCGAGCGCGACGAAGAAATAGGGGTCGAGGGCTGCCCTCGATCGCAGAGATTAGTTCGCATTATCCGGCGCCGCCGCGCCGCGCCGCGTGAGCGCCCGTCAGCAACAGTGCGGGATAGAAGAAAAAGCTGTTGAGCAAGGCGTCGGCGCCAAACAGCAACAGCAGGACGACATAGAGCCGCGCTGGCGCGTCCTCATCGCGGACCGCGCGTTGCAATTGGGCATGGAAGGCGCCGCCCAGCGCGGCAATGAGCCCGATAAGGCCGATAAGGCCGAACTGGCCGAGCAGGAGCAGCGGCAGGCCCCAAGGCCTGGTGCCCGCCTCGCGGAACCAGTCCCACTGCGCATGTCCGGTCAGCAATCGGCTCTGGATGATCGGCAGCGTCTTGAGGTCCTGCCCGATCCGCCATGGGAGCGACTGCCGGCCGGCGGCGCGAAACATGTCGCGTGCCATTTTGCCGGCCGGTGTCTTTTCGGCGAGGTCCCGCAACGGAACGGTCCCGCTGACGTGGAGTCCGCCGAGCAGCAGGACGGCGGCGGCAAGGACCGGAAACAGCCTCCGCATCAGGCCGAAGGCCCCGCGCAGTGTCAGCATGGCGTAGCCGGCGAAGAGGAGGAGAAGCGCGCCGGCCGATTGCGATGCCACCGTCATGGCCAGCAATATCATCGCCGCCGCGCTCCATCCGGCGCGTGGCCTGCCGTCCGTGACTGTGCCGAGGCGCCAGTAAGCGGCGAGCGCCGCGCCCGCGCACCAAATCCCATATTGATTGCCATGTTCGAACAATGCCTGCGGCCGGTATCCGACGTAGCGGTCCGTCCCGTCATAGGCGAACGGATGTGGTCCGAGCAGTGCGGTATGAAGCCGCCATTCCGTCATTCCCTCGGCGATGGCGATTGGCAGGAGCGCCAGCGACAGCAGTGCCAGCGTGCCGGCAAGGCGCTTCGCATCGTCGGCGGTGCGCAGATAGAGCTTTGCTATCAGCCAGGGCAGACCCCATACTCCCGCCAGATAGGCGGTGCTCGCGAACCCGCCGGGATCGGCCGGCCCGACCAGTAGTGCCTGCGCGCCGGGCCAGGCGCAGAACAGGAGGAGGGGGCCATCCACAAGCTTCAGTCGCAGGGTGCGACATCGAGCGCGATCGCACAGAAGCGAGCACATCGTTGCGATCGCCGGTGCGGTCCAGGCTTTGGAGAACCATATGTCGGACGGGAGCGCGCTGCCGATAATCCAGTAAGGCAGAACCGCCGGGTCGCCGCCGGCGGCATAATCGGCCGGGGGGAGGACCAGCCAGCCTCCGAGCAGAACCAGCCAGATCGCGACATCGCGCCGTACGGTACGGAACAGTCCAAGCGCGATGGCTGCCCACATGAGATGGATGACGAGAAACACCGTCAGGGTTTAACCCGCTTCTACGCGGAAAAAAGAGGAAATGGGAAAGCGCGATGGACGCAACGCAATGGGCCGGGGTCTTCTCGTTCGGGCTTGCCGCGGCCGCCTGCCTGGTTGCCGGCTGCCGGCCCTGGCCGTTCCTGGCCATCGTCAATGCCGGCTTCGCGGCCGAATGCGCTCTTGGCTGGCGGCACGGTTTTCATGACCGGGCCGTTGCTGCGATGGGCGATCTCTATTCGGAGCGAACGCCGGCGCAGCTCTTGATGATGGTCGTGATCATGGGTCTCGCCGCGATCGGGCTCCTTCGGTTGCGAGACAGGTCCGGCACGCGCAGACATTCGGGTGCCGCGAAGGTCACACTTCTCAGCGCGACGCTTTTCCTGTTGGAAACCATTTCCTTGCATGGTGTGGACGCCCTGATCTACCGGCCAGCAACGGGGCTGCTTGTCATCGGCTGGCTGTGGCTGCTGCTTGGCGGTACGACAGTCGCCTGCGCGTGGCTGAACGTTCGACGCACGGGAGTTTTGCGTAAATGAAGCTGCTTTTCGCCTTGCCGGGTTTTCATCGCTACGACCGCGGCGCCGAAGTGGCCCTGCTCTCCGTTGCCGAGGCCATCGCGCGCGATGGCGACAGCGTGACGGTGATGGGATCGGGCGAAGCGCGGCCCGGCGCCGCTTACCGGTTTCGCAGCACGCCGTCGATCCGGCGAGAGCGGTTCGAACATTTCCCGACTTTCCCGCCGCTTCGCAGCGAGACCGCCTGGGAGGACGCGAGTTTCGTGCCCGGGCTCCTCGCGGCGTACCGCCCGCAGGATTATGACGCGGTTGTAACCTGCTCCTTCCCTTTCACTCACTGGGCGTTGCGCAGGCCCGCGCCGAGGAAACCGCTACAGATATTCGTGACCCAGAATGGCGACTGGCCGGCCTACGCGTCGAATTCCGAATATCGTAGCTTTTCCTGCGACGGTCTGGTTTGCACCAACCCCGATTACCTCGAGCGCAATAGCGCGCGCTGGAATTGCGCCCTGATTCCCAATGGCGTCGATCTCGCGCGCTTCAGTCCCGGTGCCGCCGAGCGCGAGCGCTTCGGTTTGCCCGAAGATCGCCCGATTGTCCTGATGGTCAGCGCCTTCATCGCGACCAAACGCGTGCTCGACGGCATTCGGGCGGTCGCGCAGCTCGACGATGCCTATCTGGTGGTTGCGGGCGACGGACCGCTCCGCGACGACGGCGAGGCGCTGGCTGCCGAACTGCTTCCGGGACGCTTCAGGCGGCTCAGCCTCGCGGCCGCTGACATGCCCGCTCTCTACCGTTCGGCCGACGTGTTTCTCCACATGTCGCTTCTCGAATCCTTCGGAAACGTCTTCATCGAAGCCTGGGCGAGTGGCCTGCCGGTCATCGGTCACGATACCGAGCGCCTGCGATGGATTCTCGGCGCCGAATCGCAGCTGCTCTGCGACACGGAAGATCCTGCGGCGCTGCTCGGCATGCTTCGCGCCGGCCTCGCGCGGGGCGCGGCCCGTACCGGGAAGGCACGAGGTATCGAGCGATATTCCTGGTCGGTGATTGCGGGCCAGTATCGCGAGTTTATCGCGCGCCTGCTCGCGGACAGGGCATCAGTTCGCTAGCGCGCGAAAATAGTCGATCGTACGCACGAGCCCGTCGCGAAGCGCGATCGCGGGCTCCCAGCCGAGTTCGGCCCGCGCGAGCGAGATGTCGGGCTTGCGCTGTGTCGGATCGTCCGACGGCAGCGGCAGCCGCACCAGCTTCGAGCGTGATCCGGTCAATTCGATTACCAGCTCGGCAAGTTCGAGAATGGTGAATTCGACCGGGTTGCCGATATTTACCGGGCCGGTGAAGCCGTCGCGCGAGTCCATGAGGCGCAGAAGGCCTTCGACCAGGTCATCGACATAACAGAAGCTGCGCGTTTGCGAGCCGTCGCCGAAGATCGTTATGTCTTCGCCGCGGAGCGCCTGCATGATGAAGTTCGAAACCACGCGTCCGTCGGCAGGATGCATGCGCGGACCATAGGTGTTGAAGATCCGCGCCACTTTGACATCGAGGCCATGTTGACGATGATAGTCGAAGAACAAGGTTTCGGCGCAGCGCTTGCCTTCGTCGTAGCAACTGCGCAGACCGATCGGATTGACATTGCCCCAGTAGCTTTCGGTCTGCGGATGCTGCGTCGGGTCGCCATACACCTCGCTCGTCGATGCCTGCAGGATCGGAATCTTCACCCTTTTTGCAAGACCCAGCATGTTGATCGACCCGATCACGGACACTTTCGTGGTTTGCACCGGATCGTGCTGATAGTGGATCGGCGATGCCGGACAGGCGAGGTTGAAGATGGCGTCGACCTCGACGAACAACGGCAGGCAGATATCGTGACGCAGGAACTCGAAGCGCGGGTGCCCGAGCAGGTGCGCGACATTGGCCTTCGCGCCTGTAAACAGATTGTCGACGCATAGCACTTCGTTGCCCGCCGCAATCAGGCGATCGATCAGATGTGATCCGACGAATCCCGCGCCACCCGTCACCATCACCCTGCGGGCCGAAAAATATTCGCGCGCCATATCAGTTTTACCCCCAATCCGCTGCGCTATCCCTAAACGGAGCACCGGCCATTGCAAAGCGCCCAATGTTCCTGGTGGCAATATGGGACATTCGTGCTCGCCAAACTTGCCGCCACCTCAGGATCGGGTAGAGGCACAAGCAGCAATGTTGGAACTTCTCGCCTGGCTTGTCGCCCTGTCGCTCGCGGCGCCGCTCGCCTATCTCGGCGTCGAACTCTTTCTCGGGCTGCGTCCGCTCCCCGCACAGCCTCAGCATGCCGCGCCAACGCGCATCTGTCTGCTCGTTGCGGCGCATAATGAAGTTGCGGGGATTGCCGCGACGGTCGAGGCACTGACCGCAGTGGCGCCCGGAGCGCGAATCCTCGTCGTTGCGGATAATTGCGATGACGGGACCGCGACGGAAGCACGAAAGGCCGGCGCGGATGTCGTCGAGCGCAACGATCCCGGTCGCCGCGGCAAGGGTTTCGCACTGGCTTTCGGGCGCGAAGAGCTCGCCGGCAGTCCGCCCGACGTCGTGATCGTCGTCGATGCAGATTGCCGGCTGGGGGAGGGCAGCGCCGAACGGCTGGCGGCGCGGGCCATGGCCTGCGGGCGCGCCGTCCAGGCCGCGAACCTCCTCACCGCCGAAAAAAATGTTTCCCCGCTCGTCGAGGTGTCGAACTTCGCGATGCTCGTCAAAAATCTCATACGCGCCCGCGGGCTGGTCCGACTTGGCGGCGGCGCACTGCTCTTCGGTACCGGAATGGCTTTCCCCTGGTCGCTGTTCGTCACGCTCCCGCTGGCCACCGGAGACGCGGTCGAAGACCTTAATCTCGGCTTGTGGCTCGCGCGGCAGGGAACCGGGATCGAGCTCGATGACCAAGCCCTCGTGACGAGTCCCGCCGCACCGCTTGCCGACAGCCATGCGCAGCGCAGCCGCTGGGAACACGGTTTCCTGAGGACGGCGGTCACGCAGGGCGTGCCGATGCTGTTTCGCGGCGTTGCGACGGCGTCGCGTCATGTCGTGGCGCTCGGCGCCCACCTGCTGGTGCCGCCGCTCGCACTTCTGATGCTGCTGTCGATCCCGGGGCTTGCCCTGCTCGCGGCCGTGGGGGCGTTGTCAGGCAGTTGGGCTCAGCTTTTGCTGGCGAGTGCGGCGTTCGGATTCGCGGCCGCCGCTCTCCTCGCGTCGTGGTGGAGCCATGGACGCGGCATTCTTCCCCTCGGGGCGCTGCTGCGCATTCCGGTCTACATTCTCTGGAAAATCCCGATCTATATCGGCTTCTTCACGCGCAATCAGAAGGCGTGGAACCGGACTAGACGGGAAGACGAGCGACGTTGATCTTCCGTTCCTGCTGCCACTGTTGCCAGAGAATGAAGATTCTCGGTCCCTCGAGAAGATAGCGGCGCCACAGACGCTGCGGTTCGCTGAGCAATCGGAACAGCCATTCGAAACCGGTGCGGCGCATCCATACGGGTGCACGGTTCTTCGCTCCGGTCAGGAACTCGAGGGACGCCCCGATGCACAGGGCCACGCCGCGCGCGCGGCCGCGCTGGTTTATTTCGGCGCAGACCATTTCACTCTGCGGCGCGCCGACCGCAAGGAAAACGACGTCGGCCGCCGCCGCTTCCACGAACTCCGCAATCGCCGTGCGCGCGGCGGGATCGTGCCGGATGCCCATCGGCGGAGTGAAAAAGGTCCATTCGAACCGCGGAAAAAGCGCGGCGAGGTCGCCATGAATTTGCTCGTCACCGCCGACGACGGCGATCTTTGCGGAGGGAAGCGCGGCCACGAGCAGGTCGCGCGTCAGGTCGCTGCCCGTTACCACCGGAAGATTGATCCCCGACCAGCGCGCCAGCCTCGCGAGGTTCCGGCTGTCGCAAAGGCACAACTCGGCATTGCGATATGCCATGGCCAATGCCGGATCGTTCAGGCGATCGAGTTGCACGACATGATCGACGTTCGGCGTCACGATATAGGAAAAGCGGTTCCCGCGGGCGAGTGCCACGATTTTTCTGGCGGCGGCCAGCGCATCGAGGCGGTCGAAGTCGAGCCCCATAAAAGCGTATCGCAAGGCGTCAGACTGTTTCATCGACCGCGCGCAGCCATCGCCATCGTCGTATCCGAGCGTACGATATGGACCTCATCGCCCGTCTTGGCGGCGGCGAACAGCAGGCGCGCAAACTCGGTCGGCAGGCCGATGCAGCCATGCGTAGCGCGGCGGCTCGACATCGGGCTGCCGTGCAACGCGACACCGGTATCGGTGATGAAGAGCGAGTAAGGCATGGGCGCGTCGTAGGAGCGCGAGTGATAATCGCGTTGTTTTGAGAGGATCGGAAAACGGCCGAGCGGAGACTTCATCGTCTCCGCGCCGTAAACGATCACCGCGGTGCCAATTTCGTGACCACCCCGAAACACCGACAAGATCTGCGTGCGCAAGTCGACCCAGACCGTAAGCTGGCCCGGCGGGACGCCATCCTCGTTCCAGTCATAATCGCCGTGGCTCATTCGTTTCGGAGTTCTCAGCAAAGACTTCGTGCCTGCCGGCAACAGACCATATTGCTGCCCGCGGCTCCGTTCGGCCGGCGAGAGATAGTCGCGCGCCGGGTTGCCTGCGGGTGTGGGGCGGGTTGCGCCGGTGGTGATCGCACCAGTCGCCTTGTCTGCGAACGCAACGGGCAAGGCATCGTCCCCGATGGCAATGCCCGCGACGGCGGCAACGGCGATCGAGAGCGTGGCGATCAGGCCGGCGCGCATTGCGGTGCGCCCGGCTTGCCTTTCGTTCCGGGCCTTCTGCGGCGCCGAAGGGCGGCGGCGCACAACCCCAGACCCAAGAGCATGGAGGCCCAGGTCCCGGGCTCAGGAACCGCGGCAACCGGCGGCACGCCCGGAGTCGTCGGATCTATGGGCGTGACCGAGGTTCCGGGTGGAACGACGGTGCTGATCCCGCCGGGAAATCCCGGCAAGCCGCCGTCTGATCCCGCAGGCGTGCCGCCTGTGTCGCCAAGGGGCAAAAGACCGGTGGGAATCGGGTCGGTGAGGGCGATCGGGCCGGGCGTCTGGGACAATTCGTTTATCGACTCTTCGGGAGGCGTGTCGAATATCTTGCCGAGCGCGCGCTGTTCGGGCTCGCCGCCGTTGCCGCGGCGTCCGAGCAGCCTGTCGGCGATCTTGCGCGCCTTGCCCTTGAGAATGTCCGTCTCGCCACGCTCTCCGGGGGAACGTTCGGTAAAACGGTCGAGTGCGTCGATCGACTGTGCGAGCACGCTTCCGCCGTCGCCGCTTAGCGCGGGAATGGTGACCGACATGAGGGCGAGCAGAAGCATCGCGATCGCCGCCGCGCCAACCCGCATTTTCGAGCGAAAAAAGGATAGAATGCCCGTCACATCGGACGAGTAGCGGATTTATTACATAGAGTGAAGATAAATGTTATGGTTACCGCGCGTTATCTGTCCCGTTGGGGAACAGATCCTGCGGAAACCGGGGGATGTACGGCACAGACGGGCCATTGCGATCCCGTGCCGGAAAATGAAAGAAATTCGTTTTATTCTATATATTTATAGCGATTTCCCAAGAGGGTGGGCGCCGCGATCGGTAGCGTAATCGACCCGGTCCCTTCCATCGTTCAAATATCGATGACCGGCTGCGGACGGGAATCCGGCAGGCGCCGGTTGCGCATGTTTTCTTATGTCAGGTTATCGGCCGTGCGACCTTCCGCCGGTCATTTCAGCCGTAAATGCCCTGAAGGCTATCGCGGCCGCGTTCGCCGCGGGCCGCGTTCGGCGTGTGCCGCAGCTTTGCGGGGCGACAAGGTCGGACGGGACTTGTCGCGAGATATGCACGGGGCAGCGTGCGGCCCGGCGCAACGGCCGGAAGAAGTGCAATTCGACCTTGATAATAAGACTTTATTAACCGAGTGCGCCGACACAGAGCTCATGGTCATTTCGGCGTATCTTCAAGCACCGGACGCGTCTTCCGGAAAAAGGCGCGCCGCGCGGCGCAAGCTGCAGCTGGAAGTCCGGGGCGCACATGCGGCCGACGATGTAACCGTCAGAATTCATAATATCTCACTGACGGGTATGCTCATCGAATGCGATGCTCCGCTTGCGGTCGCTGATATGATCGACGTCGAGCTCCCGCATGTGGGCATTGTTACGACCAAGCTCGTCTGGACAAGCGGCCAGCTTTACGGCTGTGAATTCGAGTCGCCGATATCTCCCGCAGCCTTGGCAGCTGCGCAACTGCGCGGCGCCGCCGCTCCGGTGATGACGGACGAAGCCGAACTTCAGCACGAAGCCATTTCAACGCACGGCGCGTTCGATCGATTCGGCGCCAATCTCAAACGCCTGCGAATTGCCAAAGGCCTCAGTCAGGCTGATGTGGCGGCGACGCTCGACGTAAGTGCGCCCTCGGTTTCAGGCTGGGAGAGCGGGCGCGCTCGACCCAAGCCCGATCGCATGACGGCGCTTGCAGCTCTGCTGGACGTCTCCGTTTCGCAACTGATCGTCGATATTGCCGCCGAGCCCTATGATGAGTTGATTCGTGAAGGTCGCGAACGCATCGCGCGGGCGACCGGCGCATCGCCCGAGAAAATCCGCATCTACATAGAGGTCTAGGGCTGCTCCGTTGAGGGCGTCGGCGCAAGCCGGCGGTCAGCGTGATCAGCCGATCCGGCCTTCCACGGTGATCGCATCCGGCCCGGTGGCGCCGTCCAGGGGCGTTTGCGGCGTGCGGGCCGTCAGGCGTCGTCCCAGCGAAATCCAGCGCCGCTCGTAGTGGAAGGTCGAGAGGTGCGCGCAGGCGACTGTCACCGCGATCAGCAAAGGACGTTTCAGATATTTGATCAGCGTGTCACCGGCCCCCAGCCAGCTGTTCGCGAAAATTCCGTGGAAGACATAGAGTGCGTAGGAAGTCTGCGCCACATATGTGACGACGCGCTTCTGACATAACTCGTGGAGCCACCGAGGCGCGTTATAAAGCGATGCGCCCACCATGAGTGCCGACAGATAGGGACGCAGATAGGGCAGGAAACCCGTCCGCAGGTCGGCGCTTGCCAACAGGAGGGGGAAAATCAGCAACGGGCTGGGCATCGCGACCAGCCTGCGAACGCGTTCGCCCAGCCAGCCCTCGTAGATCAGGGCCAACGTCGCGCCCGCGAGAATCTCGTCGATCCGGAACCATGTCACGATGGACATGGGCTGTTGCCAGTAGATGCGCGCAACAGTGATTGCCACGCAAAGTAAGGGAATGAGGAGCAGTGAGCGTCTTCCCCCGATGGCGACCAGCAAGGCGATCGTCAGATAGAACTGGACCTCGATGCACAGGCTCCAGAAATGTGCACCGGGCGGAATCAGCGTCGAGGGCGGAAGATTTGCCGCGAACAGCAGGTTGCCGATGATCTGGTCCATGCTGGCACCGCCCGAAACGGCAAAGGCCAGCAGCATGCCCAGCCAGGCCAGCGGCACGATACGAAGAAGCCGGCGCACGAGAAACCGCCGGATGTCACCGTCCTCGATCAGGAACCGGGTAATCAGGAAGCCGGACAGGGTAAAGAATATCACCATCCCCGTTGCGGCCACAGGCGCATTGAGTCGCCAGCTACCGGGACCCAGGGGCAGGAGATGTCCGGCCAGCACAAATGCGATACTCAGCGCCCGCCAGCCGTCGAGGAGTGGCAAATGTCGGGACGACGCGGGCCTGGCCTCCCACGATGACTGCATCAGGCTTCCCCCCAAAGGCTAGCAATCGGCGGAAACTACGATGTTTTGCGGAACTGTCTAGCGCAATGGTCCGAATGTGCGGCGCGATAGCAGAACGGCGTTGGCCGGTTCGTTGATCCGGCGGATTTTGTCGAAGATACTGAAGGGAAGGGGTGACGCGTCGAACATAACCTTCTGGTCTCTCATCAACTGGATGAGTTAGCCGTATTGCTCACGTGGCTTGCGAGGAGAAAACACCTTGGCCATTCGACGGCGACGATCGGCTCCGGATACCGTCGTCTTTCATCCAGCCGCAGCGAGGTTCCGATCTCTCCATCCCGTGATCCTTCCCGAGCTTCTCCGCAGCGGGAGCGGGGCGAAGTCGAGATCTGGCATGAAGATCCGATAATATATATTATGTTAAATAAAGAGGGTGCAGGATTGAGGGAACACCCTCAGGTCACAGCCTGCCATGTGCGAATGACCAGAAACACCAGCCCGAAGATCGCGACCCACGCGAGCGCCATCTTTATCCAGTCAGCCATCGGCAAGCGCCGCGCGAGCAACGAACTCAGCACCAGCGCAAACGCGCCGGCAAACCAGAGAATCTGGACCGTCGTGTCACCGGTCATAGCTGCACCTCCAGCCCGTCGTAGCCGGGCTCGACGCCCGGCGGCAATTCGGCCGCAAGATCGTCATAATCCATCGTATTGTCCATATGCGTGATGATCGCGCGCGGGCTGCCGATCTTGGCCAGACCTTCAAGCGTCATCGCGAGATGCGGATGCGTGGGGTGCGGATAGCGGCGCAGCGCGTCGATAACGAACAGGTCAATGCCTTGGAAGAAATCGACCATCTCATCCGTAAATTTCGAGAAATCAGTCGCATAGGCGATCCTGTGCGCACCGTCGCTGAAGATCAGCCCGGTCGCCTTGATCGGCCCGTGCGGCATTTCGATCGCCGACACTTCGATCGGACCGATCGACTGATGATCGTGAAGGTCGATCGGATCGACCGACGCCGGATAGCCGGCGTTTCCGGCAAAGGCATAAGTGAAGCGCCACTTCAATATGTCGAGCACATGGTCGCGTGCATAGACCGGCACCGCCGACCGGCGCAGATGCATGACTTGCCGCAGGTCGTCGAGCCCGTGGGTATGGTCGGCATGCTCGTGCGTCCAGATGACGGCATCGATCTCGCCGACCCCCGCGTCGAGGAGCTGCAGCCGCATGTCGGGGCTTGTGTCGACGAGGATGCGAAAGCCGCCGAGCGACACCATGATCGACGCCCGGCTACGCAGGTTACGCGGATTGTCGGGGTCGCACGCGCCCCAGTCGTTACCGATCCGCGGAACGCCCGAAGATGTGCCGCACCCAAGGATCCGCAGTTTCATGCAGCGCCCGACGTCATGGCGCCGCCTTGTTGAAAAGGGTATAGAAATTGGTGCTTGTGGCGGCCGCGAGGACGTCCCGGTCGTCGTCCCGCAGATCGGCGAGAAAGGCGAGCGTATCGGCGACGAACGCCGGCTCGCCGGTCTTGCCGCGGTGCGGGACGGGGGCGAGGAAGGGCGAGTCGGTCTCGATCAGCAACCGGTCCTGCGGCAACCATTTGGCGGTCGCCTGCAGATCGGCGGCGTTCCTGAAAGTGACGATGCCGGAGATCGAGATATAGAGCCCAAGGTCGAGCGCCTTGCGGGCAAAATCGTCGCTCGCGGTGAAGCAATGGATGACGCCGGGAAAAGCCGCCTTCCCCATTTCTTCGCCGAGCAGCGTCAGCGTATCCTCTTCGGCATCGCGGGTGTGGACGATGATCGGCAACCCCGTCTGCTGCGACGCGTGGATGTGGCGACGAAAGCTGTCCTGCTGCCGCACCCGGTCGCTCTTGTCGTAATAATAGTCGAGACCGGTTTCGCCGATGCCGATCACGCGCGGGTGCGTGGCGCGCTCGACCAGCCTGGCGGTGTCGACCTCGGGATGATGATCGGCATCGTGCGGGTGGATGCCGACGCTCGCCCAGACGTCGTCATTTGCTTCGGCCGCCGCGAGCACATCGTCCCATTCGCTTTCGCGCGTCGCGATGTTGAGCATCGCGGTCACGCCCTTCTCTCTCGCGCGCGCCAGCACCTCGCCCTGCTGCTCGGCAAGCCCCTTGTAATTGAGGTGGCAATGCGAATCGACGAGCATCAGGCCTCCCCTTCCCCTTTTTCTTCGGGGAGTTCGAGGCGGGGGAAAATCGGCACCGGCTGGCCGACCGTGAAGCCGCTGGCGGCAAGCTGTCCGAACCATTGCTTGTCGGCGAGCGCCGCATGGTCGCGCGCATCATCGGCGATGCCCATCTGTTCGAGCAGCTTGTCGGCGGCTGCCGGCACGACGGGACGGATCGCGATCGCGAGCGTCCGCACCGCCTGGAACAATGTCATCAGCACCGCGCGCATCCGTTCGGGATCGGTCTTGCGCAGCGCCCAAGGCGCCTGCGTGTCGACATATTGATTGCAGGCGAAGACGGCGCGGATCCAGTCCTCGATGCCGACCGAGAAGGCGAGCTGTTCAAATTCGCGCGGCAGGCGCTCGGTCGCCATCGCATCGAGGTCGGCAAGCAGGTCGATATCGTTCTGCGCAGACGCATAATCGGCCGAAAGTTTTCCATCCAGGTTTTTGAAAATCATCGACAAGCTGCGCTGGGCCAGATTGCCGAAGCTGTTCGCAAGATCCGCATTGGCGGTGCGCACGATCGCCTCGGCCGAATAGCTGCCGTCTTGTCCGAAGCTCACTTCGCGCAGCAGATAATAGCGCAGCGCGTCAACGCCGAAGCGTTCGGCGAGCTGCATCGGATCGACGACATTGCCGAGCGACTTCGACATCTTCTCGCCGCGGTTGAGCAGGAAGCCGTGGCCGAAGACCTGCCTGGGCAGCGGCAGGTTGGCGCTCATCAGGAAAGCCGGCCAGTAAACCGCATGAAAACGCACGATATCCTTGCCGATCATATGGATATTCGCCGGCCAGAACTTGCCGAAATCGCTCGCCGGGTCGGGATAGCCGAGCCCCGAGAGATAGGTGGTGAGCGCGTCGACCCATACATACATGACATGGCCCGGCGAACCCGGCACCGGCACGCCCCAGTCGAAGCTGGTGCGCGAGACGCTGAGATCCTTGAGCCCGCCCTCGACGAAGCGCAATACCTCGTTGCGACGGCTTTCGGGACGGATGAAATCGGGCTGGTCGTTATAGAGCGCGAGCAGCCTGTCCTGATAGTTCGACAGGCGGAAGAACCAGCTTTCCTCGACGGTCCATTCGACCGGCGTGTTCTGTGGCGAAAGGCGTACGCCCCCTTCCCCGTCGGTCAGTTCGCTTTCGTCGTAAAAAGCTTCGTCGCGAACCGAATACCAGCCTTCGTAACGATCGAGGTAGAGGTCGCCATTGGCCTCCATCGCCTTCCAGATCGCCTGCGATGCGGCGTGATGCGCCGCATCCGAGGTGCGCATGAAATTATCGTAGCTGATGTTCAGCTCGGCATACATCTCACGGAAATATCCCGACATTTCATCAGCGAGATCGATCGTCGCGCGGCCCTGGTCGCGTGCGGTCTGGAACATCTTCAGACCATGTTCGTCGGTGCCGGTGATCAACCGCACGTCGCGGCCGCGTGCGCGCTGGAAACGGGCCATGACATCGGTCGCGATAGCTTCATAGGCATGGCCGATATGCGGGCGTCCATTGGGATAGCTGATCGCTGTGGTGATATAGAAGGGGTCGTTGTTTTCGGACATGCGCGCGCCTTAGCCGCTGGCGCGCGCGAGGGGAAGCGTCAGCGCGCGACCTGTCCAGCCGATTGTCCCTGGCGTGGCGCGAGTTCGGCGAGGCAGTTGCCGATTTCAAAGCCGACCATCGCGCCGTCGTACGAGCCGCGAATCGCGTCGCGGACGGTCCGCTGGACGCGCTCCCACCGGGCAAGCACCGGAGCGATCTCGGCAACCGGGCGCTCGCGTGCGATCCGGGCAAGCAGGCCGGGCACGATATCGATCACCAGCTCGAGGCGAGCGCGATTGCTTGTCCCTCCGACCTCGCGCGCGAGCGCCTCGCGCAACCGGTTTTCGGGATCCCCCGAACTGGCGATGGCGAGCAGCTTCTTTTCCATCGCCGCAACGTCGCTGTCGATCAGCGCGAGCGCCTTGCCGGGCACGCCTCCCGACGCGGCAACAATCGCGCGTACGTCGGCAAGGTCGAGCATCGGGCGAAGCTCGTGGAGCCACGACGTCATGACGTCAGGGGCAATTGGTTGAAAACGAAGCATTCTGCATCGCGACCGGATCGTAGGAAGCAAGCGTCCCGGCGAGTGGCTGACGAGCAGAAAGAGCGTTTTGGCCGGAGGTTCCTCGAGTGTCTTGAGCAGAGCATTGGCACCGTCGGTCTCAAGATCGTCGACCGCGTCGACGATGATCACGCGCCATTCGCCGAGCGACAGCGAGAGGTGCAGCCGCCGGATCATCTGGCGCACCTGTTCGATCGTGATGTTGCGCGCAAGTTCCTTCGCCTTGTCCTTCGGCTGGCGTGCGAGGCGAAGGATTTCGGGATGGTTGCCGGCCTCGACGAGGCGGTTCGCCGCCTCGTCGCCGCGATCGTCGAGCGAAGCGGCGTACCCGCCGGCGCCATGCGTCACGAGGAAGCGGGCGACCCGTTCGGCAAAGGCGCCCTTCCCCATCCCCTGCGGTCCGGCGAGCAGCCAGGCGTGATGGAGCCGACCGCCCTGCCATGCCTCGACAAGGGCTTTCTCGGCGTCCAGATGTCCGATCATGGCAGCCATTCCGCAAGTCCGGAAAGGATCGCCGCCGTGACCCGATCGGCCGGCGCATCCGCCTCGATGATCCGCCAGCGTTCGGGTTCGGCTTCGGCCATTTCGGCGAAACGTGCGGCGAGCCGCGCCTGATAATCCGCGGGCTTGTTCCCCATCCGGTCGCTGCCGCCGCGTTCGGAAACGCGCCGTGCCGCCTCGCCGGCGCTGACGGTCAGCAGGAAGGTGCGGTCGGGGAGAAGTCCCTCCGAACCGAAACCGTGGAGCATCAGGAGATCGGCGTCGGTAATCCCGCCACCGCCGCCCTGATAGGCACGGCTCGAATCGACGAAGCGGTCGCAGAGCACCCACGCCCCGCGTGCGAGCGCCGGGCGGATCAGCCGGGCGACATGGTCGGCGCGCGCTGCTGCAAAGAGCAGTGCCTCGCTGCGTGCGTCCCAGCGTTCGTCGCTGCCTTCCATCAGCAGCGCGCGGATCGCTTCGGCGCCGTCGCTGCCGCCGGGTTCGCGCGTCGTGACAACGTCGACGCCCTGCACCGCGAGCGCCGCAGAAAGCGCCCGGATCTGCGTCGATTTACCGACCCCTTCGCCGCCTTCGAGCGTGATGAAGCGACCGCGCGTCATCGCGCTGGTCTGCGGCGGGAAAGAATGGAATGCCGTCGGTGCATGCTCTGGCGGTAGCCCGCCCGACAGGCTTTGTCATCTGCGCGTCGCGCTTGCCGCTCTGGATGCGCCGCCGTGCGCGTCTTGCGCGACGGCGGGAGCCTTGCCCGACGCAAACCCCCAACGCATCAGGCGGTCAGCTTCTTCTCGGCGCGCCTTTTCGCTCGTCATGCCCGCGACGACCATGATCAGGCGGCGTCCGTCGCGCTTTGCCGAGCCCAGAAGGCAATAGCCGGCTTCCGACGTATGTCCGGTCTTCAGCCCGTCGGCGCCGGCAACACTGCCGAGGATCGGATTGCGGTTCGCCTGGACGATCGGCTTGCCGTCGGGCGAAACGCCATGCCGGAATTTCGGAATCGAGAAATAGCGCGCATAACCATCGGGATGATCGCGGATAAGCCGGTCGGCGAGCAGGATGAGGTCTCCCGCGGTGACTTTGGTCGCACCGCCATCGGGCCAGCCGCTCGCTGTCCCGAAATTGCTCGACGACATCCCCAGCTTGGCCGCCATGCTATTCATTCGCTTGGTAAAAGCGCCCTCGCTGCCGTCGATCCCGACTGCCAGAGCCGTTGCAGCGTCATTTCCCGAGACCGTGATCAGGCCCTTCAGAAGATCGTCGACCGAAACCTTCTCTCCGGCACGCAGGAACATGCTCGAACTGCGCGGCCTTGCGCTCCATGTCTTCCAGGTCGCATCGTCGACGGTAAACAGCTTGTCGCGAGACAATTGACCCTTCTTGATCAGGTCGAGCACGATATAGGCGGTCATCACCTTGGTCATCGATGCCGGGGCAAAGCGCTTGCTCGCCCCGCGTGAAAAGAGAATTTGGCCCGAATCGAGGTCCTTGAGCATCACGATCGGAGCTTGTGTGACATAGGGGGCGTGGCTGGCCGATGCGTTTTTCGGGTGGTCGTCGCCCGCGACTGCCGCTGTCGCCGGAGAGGCCCAGGGCAGCGCCAGCAGGGCCAGCGCCGCAGCGCCTATCAAGGGCATGGCGGTTCCCTTCACGCGCCCGGCCTCAGCGATCGCGCCGGACCATGGCGTCGCGGAAGCCCTTGGTCCTTGCCGTACCGAGTGCGGCGCGCGCCTCGGCGTCGCTTGAGAACGGGCCGATGCGAACGTGCCACAAATTGCCGGCCTTCGTTACATGGCCGCCGACCGATTTCGCCGCGGCATCGGCCCGGCTTTCGCTGCTGAACGCGCCGACCTGAACCATGTATTTGCCGCCGGTCGTGGCCGGTGTGGCTTTCGCGGCGCTCGAAGGTTTCGCCGCTGGCATGGTCGTGGAGGGACCCTCGACGATGAAGCGATCGTCGCCCGGCTTGGCGCCCGCCGCGGCAATCGGCGCGGGAGAGGCCACGGTGGCCGTCGGCGGCGCGGATTTGGGTACCGGCAGTCCCTTCACCTTGTTGCGCAAGATCGCGAGCAGCGAGTCGGGCGTCGCGATCCGTTCGGGGACGGGTTTGCCGGTGCGAAGCTGCGCACGTTCGGCTGCCGGCGGATTGGTGCGGCGGACACGGACCGCGGCGACACCCTCGGTAAGTCCCAATTGCTCGGCGGCGCCGCGCGACAGGTCGATCAGCCGGTCGCCGACCATCGGGCCGCGGTCGTTGACGCGGACAAGGATTGTCCGTCCCGTGTCGAGCGCCGTGACCTCGACATAGCTTGGCAGGGGGAGCGTCCTGTGCGCCGCGCTGATCGCCGCAGGGTCGAAGATTTCGCCATTGGCGGTCGGTTTGCCCGCGAGTTCGTCGCCATACCCGCTTGCGTAGCCGACATCGTCGTAGTCGGGGATGTCCGCGGGCGTATAGGTCACGCCGCCGACGGTATAGGGATCGCCGATCTTCACCGGCACATCGGCTACGCCTGCGGTCGAAGCTGCGGGCGTCGGGCCTGCCGCCGGTCCGCCTTCGCGCTTGCCAGCCAAGCTGCCGCAACCGGCGAGCAATAACGCCGCCCCCGCCATCATGCCTCCGCCCCTAACGATCGATTTCATCCGCCAGCAACCCCACAGACAGTGCGT
>NZ_JAEMQX010000228.1 GCF_016463645.1 Sphingopyxis sp.
TCTTGTACCCCGGCGTGATGTAGAGCGGATCCTTGACCTTCTGATATTCCTCGGCATTCGGGGCGCCGACATAGCCGATCAGGTGGCCGACCGCCGCACCGGTCGGATAGTTGCGGGCGAAGCCCCGCTGGGGCGCGATACCGGGCAGTTCGGGCAGGCGGACGAGGATCGAGCTATATTCGGCCTCGGTCATGTCCTCCTTGACCGCGACCGGCTGAAACCCCGACGCGGCCTTGAGGTCGCGGTTGATGCGCTCCATCGCGTCGCCGTCGAGCCGCAGCAGCGTCTGGAGCTGCCCCAGCACCATCTCCTTGTTGTGCAGGCGGTCGGGAATGATGTCGATGCGCAACGACACGCGGTTGTTCGCGAGCGCCTTGCCGTTGCGGTCGACGATCCAGCCGCGCCGCGGCGGGATCAGCGTCAGGTTGACACGATTGCTTTCCGATTCAAGTACATAGCGATCGTTGTCAACGACCGAGATATAGGCCATCCGCGCCGCGAGCGCGACGCCGACCGCGGCCTGCCCGCCGCCGACGACCAGCGCACGGCGGGTGAAGGTCAGGCCCCTCCAGGCTTCGGTAATCGGCGGACTCTTCTTTTTCGGCATTCGGGGGTTGGAACCAGTCTATCGGCGTTTCAGGCGGAAATTGTCAAACTTGCCCGTCAGGCGCATGAACAGCGGCACCAGCAACGCCGAGACGATGATCTGCGGCAGCACAAGCCCGAGGACGTGGCCGCTATTGGCATGCGGGTGGGTGATCAGCGCCGCGAGCGACTGGATGATCCCCACCAGCAAGGCCGCAATCGCCCAGTCGTGGAAGAAGCCGCGCCAGTAGATGCGCTGCGAGGACCAGGCGATCGCGATGCTGGCGAGCGTCCACAGGCCGACCGCGGTACCGATCGGCGCGCCGCTGAACAGATCGTCCCAGAGGCCGAGCGGCAGCCCGATCCACACCGGCCACATTTCGGCGCGCAGCAACTGCCAGCAGAGAAAAAACAGCAGGCCGAGCGGCGGCAGCACCGGCGAGTTGGCGATCAGCGGCAGCATCAGCGGCAGCGCCGACGCGAGCATCACGCTCGCGATCGGCACGATGCGCATCCGCCACAGCGATGCCGGTTCGCCGAGGCGCGGACCCTTCTGGTTCATGGCGCTTTTGCGGGGGGCGGAGTGACGGCGGACGGCGTCGCCGGACCCGGCAGGCCCTGCGCCTCGATGTTATCGGGCGTATAGGGGCGCAGCACCGACACCGCGTCGACCTTGCCCGGGTCGGCGAGCGGGCGCGCGAGCGCGCCGTCGTCCTGTCGCCGTACGACGATCGCGACCGGGATGTTGGGCGGATAGAGGCCGCCGGTGCCCGAGGTGACGAGGATGTCGCCCGGCTTGAACGGATTGTTCGCGATGTTGAGCGTGCGGACGTCGAGATCGCCGTTGCCGCGGCCGCTGGCGAGCGCGGGCAGGCCGTCGCGCGCGCGGCGGACGGGGACGATATTGTCGACGTCGGTGAGCAGCAGCACCTGCGAGACCGACGGTCCCGCGCCGAGGACGCGGCCGATCAGGCCGTCGGCGCCGCGCACCGGCTGACCCGCGGCGACGCCGAGGTTGCGCCCGATGCTGAGCAGCGCGATGCGCTTGCTGCTCGTCGAGGTCGAGGTGAGAAGGTAGCCGTTGGCGAGCGCGGTCTTGTCGGTTTCCTGCAGCTTGAGCAGCGCCTTGAGCTGGCGGTTCTCTTCCTGCAGCGAGCTGGTCGCGACGAGTTCGCGCCGCGTGTCGGCGAGTTCCTTGCGCAGCCGCCGGTTCTGGGTGCCCGCGCTGACATAGGCGCCGACGGTGTCGTCGATCCCCGAAATCGATCCGATGACCGAGCGCGTGCCCCGCGCGATGGGCGCGGTGACTTCCTGGCTCGCCACACGCAGCTGGGCGAAACCGACAGGATCAACGACCGAAAGAACAGCCAGCAACAAGCCCGCCACGGCCCCTGTCACCGCGATGACATAGGCAGCGAACAGGCTGTACTGGGCCTTTCGGGATTGCCCCGGACGCCGATGTGCCGGGCGAGCCATGGTGAAGCGCTACCGTCCCGATCAGGCTTGCTGGAGCACGCCGCGGAAGGCGGGGTCCTCCATCGCGCGGCCGGTGCCGATCGCGACGCAGGTCAGCGGATCCTCGGCGACGGTGACGGGCAGGCCGGTCGCATCGCGGAGCAGTTCGTCGAGTTCGGCGATCAACGCGCCGCCGCCGGTGAGGACGATGCCCTGGTCGACGATGTCGGCCGCGAGTTCGGGGGCGGTGTTTTCGAGCGCGATGCGCACACCCTCGACGATCGTGCCGATCGGTTCGGACAGCGCCTCGGCGATCTGCGCCTGGTTGATCGAGATTTCCTTGGGCACACCGTTGACGAGGTCGCGGCCCTTGATGTGGATCGTCAGCCCGGTGCCGTCGGCGGGAATGCGCGCGATGCCGAAATCCTTCTTGATCCGCTCGGCGGTCGATTCACCGATCAGCAGGTTATGGTGTCGGCGGACGTAGGAGACGATCGCCTCGTCCATCTTGTCGCCGCCGGCGCGGACCGACGTGGTGTAGGCGAGGCCGCGGAGCGACAGCACCGCGACTTCGGTCGTGCCGCCGCCGATGTCGACGACCATCGA